>JBCCIF010000129.1:0-7245 GCA_039028335.1 Bacteroidota bacterium | reverse complement strand
CGGTAAAAACATATTCTGAAGAAGTTGAGCAAAAGGCAAACACTCTTTTTGAAAGCGAAAATGTCGATATCAGAACATTTAAGTTTCCTGTTTTGGATTTCTTACCAGGACATTATTTAAGGGAAAATCTGAGATTGTCCGAGCAGTTTTATTCAACCATTGCAGAAAGAATGAATGAGTATGATTTAATTTATGCTCAAGGCTTTACAGGATATGAATTCATCAAACGAAACCTGAGAATTCCTGTTTTCATTAATTTTCATGGTTACGAGATGTTCCAAAAGGCGATTGGGATCAAAAGCAAAGCTGAGCAGCATTTATTCAGAAACCGCGTCAAATGGATGAGTAGAAAAGCAGATTTCGTTTTCTCTTTTGGAGCGAAGATTCAAGACATTTTGAATAGAATCGATGTCCCATCAGAGAAGCAGATTGAGCTGCCCCTTGGTATTTCTCAAGACTGGTTGCAAGAATCTGTGATTCCAACAAAAGAAAAGAGAAAATTCATTTTTATAGGACGAAATGAACGTAGAAAAGGCATAAATGAAATTAATAAAGCGTTGGAAAAGTTAATTGAAGAGTCCTATGATTTTGAAATGCACTTTATTGGACCTATACCTTCTTCTTTCCAAATTCCCAATGCTTCAATAATATATCATGGTCAGATCAATGATGAGGTTGGGCTTAAGAACACCTTAAGAGCTTGCGATATATTGATTTCTGCTTCTTTTTCAGAAGGAATGCCTACAGTCATTTTAGAGGGGATGAGCCAAGGACTTGCCGTAATTGCGACTGATGTTGGAGCCGTAAGTAAGATGGTCGATGATACAAATGGTTTATGCATAGAAAGCGGAAACGTGATTGCTCTTTATGAGGCCATGAAAGGATTCATTCAGATGGCCCCGGAATCCATCGATCAACTCAAGTTAAATAGCTTAACAAAATTTGAAAAGAATTTTATTTCTGAACAGATCATCAATAAATTGATCCTTATATTTAAGGAGAAAACACAGGAATACGCTAGTATAGCAGGGAACATTAATTAAGCACATATTTATTCAAAACATGTTTTTTGAACATCCTCTTAGCCATAAAATTCAAACGCTTTCAGACAGCATAGAAGACAGAAAAGCCTTTCATTCGGCTTCTCGTGATGTCCTTAATCAAATGGCCAATGACCCTGATTTTTTAGATGGGGTTGTACAGTATAATTTGAATAGAAAGGAATTCCTTATGCACGATTGGAGCTTATATGAGATTCCATGCCTTTGGATTGCAGATACCGGTGATTTTCAAATGAAATTTCACATCTTTCTTCCAATGCGAGATTTCCAGCCAGGGATTGCCGGTTCTTGTATTCATCATCACAACAATTACCTTCTTACAACATTAGGTGTATGCGGAAGTGGTTATGAGTCTTTTTTATTCGAGAAAGGAACACAACTAGATCCTAAAAAGGGAAAAATAAACTTAAGGGTGCGAGAGAATTTTGTTCAATCAAAAGGTGTGATGACTTTAGTTGACAGTTGGGAGCCTCATGTAGTCTTTAATCCCAAAGAGATGACTACGACATTAACACTCTGGTCCCCTGATGCCAAGAGAGGAACCGATAAGCTCCGACATAACGCAATATTGAAAGCATTTAAAAAACCGCTACGAAACGTCATTCATGCTTTTGGAATGGAAGGAAGAGTAGGTATTGCCTCTGCAAAGACATTCCAATATTATGCATATGAGGGTTCCTTTCACGCCATTGAAGAAGAGACTTTTTTTGCTCCTTCGAAGGCGGCAAAAGGACTAGAGATTAATGACAATTTCATTCGAACAATTTTTGCTTTTCTTCGAGTTATGAAATATGAAAACTTAGATTTTCTTAATCATTTTGTCTCCAATAGTGAAACACCTCAACTTTGGAAAAAATGGGGAAAAAAGTTTTTGGCAAATGAGCAGATCGCTCCTGCTGAATCTTCAGCTGAGATTAATATTCCGGGGAAAGTGATGAGAAAGGAACGTATTATAGAAGCTCAAGGAGAACCCGTTTTCTAGTGTCGATAAAAAATTTATTCATAAAAGATTTTCGTCTTGATTCGAGCCTTGGAAAGGGCTTAGAGATAATGATGACCATCAAGAGTTTTGAATTAGATAAGATACGGGCGCGATATATAAATTCGAAAAAGAACAAAAGTGGCAAAGCAGGTTCTGTTGAGCGCAGAGAACCGGCCATTGGTGGTGTTGTGCATGCAAGTTTTGGAGCAAAGTGCATAAACGAATTCAAAATTATCTCTGAATTGAAAGAGCCACGAGGTATAGCACAGAATGATCTTTACTTTGCATTCAGTTCAGAAAATAAGGTGATTATTCAGAAGGGTGAAGAGACGTTTGAATTAGAGAATAAATGGTTCTCTTACATACATGCACTTGATTTCTCACCATTTGACAAACACCAGCTTTTGATTTCGTCTAGTGGCTTTGATTGCCTTTTTGAATACGACTTAAGGACAAAGCAACCAACATGGGATTGGTTCGCTTGGGAACATTATTCGAATGAAGCCAATGATCCTTCGGGCAATACGAAAATTTACTTATCGAGAACGAATGATCAATTCGAAAAATTGATCAGCGAAGGTAAAAAGGCAAAATTGATAAATCCAAATAATGAATATTTGCCAACTGCGATGCGCGCTGCCTTCATTAATTCGGTATCTTTTAGTAGACAGGACAGGGGAAAAGTAATTGCCACATTGTTTCACGAAGGAAAAAGCATTGTTATCGATAAGGAATCGAAAGAATCTCATGATCACATCACAGAGCTATCAAATCCTCATGGAGCTTGGCAATTGAAAAAATCCGATTTAGTGACCAGTACTTCATCTGGCAAGCTTGTGCATCGTTGGAACAATAGTGAAACGCATTTTGATTTTTCAGGTCTGCCTGGAAAGCATATTGAAATGGGGGAGAAAGAGTGGATTCAGAACTCAATTCCATTTGGACAATGTATAATAAGTATTGATTCGAACCGAACTTCATTTATCATTATTGATCCTCAGAATAAAAGCTACAATCAAATTTCTTATCCTGATCATTGGGCTGTTCAAGACTTCGTCATCCTTTAGTTGTTACCTTTTTACTTTTTCGCGTTAACTAGAGCGAAACCCAATTATTAATTTTCAAAACCCTGGCCCATGTCAATAGAGAAGCTCTCTCCGAGGCAGCGTATGATCAATTTGATGTATTTAGTGCTCATCGCTCTCCTTGCTCTTAATGTTTCACGTGAAGTTATCAAGTCCTTTGTTACCGTAAATGATGGATTAGAACAGTCAAACGATATGAGTGAATTGAGGAATTTAGCCATATATCAAGATCTTAAAATGGCCTACAATATTGACAGCTTAAAGGCAGGTTCTTATTATAGAGAGGCTGGAGAAATCGTTGAAAAGACGAAAGACTTGAGAACATATATTGTTGGATTAAAAAAGCAATTGATTGCCGAGACCGAAAGGTTAGAAGCAGAAGTTGCAGATACGATTCATCTTTCGCGCTTGCGATTGTCAGATAATTTTGATGTAAGTACCAATATAATGATTGGTGATTCTGAAGATGGTTCAGATGGCGCTTCTCGAATTCTAAAAGAAAAGTTGCAAGCGTATATGAATGCGGTTAACGAGCGACTTGAAAATATGGAGCTGAATCCTATTGAAGCGCTCATTGATTTTGCTCCTAAACAGTCACAAGCCGGTTTTTTGAACTGGGAAATGAATAATTTCTATTTGGCTCCTTTAGCGGGAAGTGTAACTATTTTGAGCAAGTTGGAGAACGATGTAAATCGATTTGAGTACTTGGCGCTTTCTAGGTTGTTAGGTGAAATTGATAGTGAAGATATTCCTATCGATACGGTAGCTGCTCAAGTATTACCTCATTCCAATTACGTGCTACTCGGTGATCAATACAGGGCAAATATTTTTCTTTCGGCCTACAGCACAACGCAAGAACCCATCGTTGAATTGGGTAAATGGAATGGAGAGGAATTTTCGGTAAAGGAAAAACTGAAAACCGAATTGGGGCAAGGACTATTATCTTTCAGCGCGTCTCATGAGGGGGTTCAAAATTATGAAGGACGAATTACCATTTTTGATAAAGAAGGCAACCCTAAGTACTATCCCTTCAATTCTGAATTTTTAGTGGCTAGGCCAGCAGCGGTAATATCACCAACAAAAATGAATGTCTTTTATAGGGGCTTGAATAACCCATTAAATATATCGGTTCCAGGAATTCCTGCTGAAGATTTAAGGGTTTCAATAAGCGGTGGAAATGCTGTTACCAAACAAGGCAATGGCAGTTATGTAGCGAAGATAAGTCCTTCTAGTCCAAGAGAAGTCTCGGTAACTGTATCTGCAGAAATAGATGGAAACATCAAAGCAATGGGGAGCATGAAATTCAGAACCAAACAATTACCTAAGCCTATGGCAACCGTATCCGGAAAGAAAGGATACATAAAAATGAGAAAAGCGGATGTCAAAATAATTCCAGGTGTACGAACCTCTTATGGCCCTGATTTTCTATTTGAACTGCCTATTGAAACCAAGCGTTTCAAAATGTCATTTTACAGTAAGGCAGGAAATTCTTCGACTCTCCAGGCAAATGGTTCTAGAATTACAGGAGACATGAAGGAAATACTTCAAAATATTCGATCTGGAGATAGAGTCGAGTTTCATGATATAAGGGCTAAAGGAAAAGATGGTTTAGAGCACAAACTGGACCCCATTATGGTTGCAGTCCGCTAGTTTTTAATCACTTTTTTACAGTGAATATCTCCATTGGCAAATTCAACTTTCACGAGATATGTACCATTGTCTAAATGTTCGAGGTCAAGGATGTTTTCAAAGAAAATTCCTTGGCTTCGACCTACTAGATCAAAAACCTGGATTTTATTTATTCTTTGAAGAGCATTTATGTGAAGTTGACTTTGAAATGGATTTGGTCCAATGACTGTAGATGAAAAATCCAGTGACTGTATTCCGATTGGTTCGCAGGCCAGATTGGATATTCTCCCCCAAAGTTGATCGTCAAAACTGGACAATGCCAGTAGCCCGCTTCCTGTCGATTCACCCATGCGCACAACGACTAAATTTTGAGAAGGTATCACATACGTTCTTTGTTCATTTAATCCCATGGCAGCGTACAAATCGCTAGGCGCACTCGGAATGAGATCTCCATTAAAAACAAATTGAGTTTGTGGTATCATGTGTTCACCTTGTCCATTTAACCACCACAAGAAACCATAAGATTTATTCAAGTCTTGACTGCTTGAGGTCATTTGGGAAAAATAATTGGCATCGCTCATAATTGCCTCTCCATCCCAATTTCCATTAGCTAAATTGAGCAAGCCAAATCTGGCCATAACACGAGCAGTGCTAAAAAACACGTTATTGTATTCGATGGGCACAAATGCTCCGAAAATTCCAGTAGATAGGGACAATCGATTAAATATATATCCATTAAGGCTTTGATTTGTGGCAGTAGAAATAACAGAATCAAGTAAGGTATAGGGTGCATTGTGATAGGCCCAACGTGTTCCTGCATTGCTCAAATACTGTAAACAGGATGATTCCCAGCAATCGGGATTGGCTACCCCATCATCTAATCCAGAGGTCATGGTCAATTGATGCCAAATCGTAATTTGGGATTCTTCTGTTAAGCCCGCACTTGTCCATCCCGCTCCACCCAAATACTCTGAACTGGGGCTCGCAATATCGAGGAATCCATCTTCTTGTGCGAGGCCGACCATAAACGCTGTGAGGCTTTTTCCTGCACTTGCCCAATACCATAAACTATCTTGTTCAAACTCATCAAAATACCATTCCAATGCTATTCGGCCATCTTTTAAAACAATAAAAGCCTTTGTATTTTGTTCATCCAAGAAAGCTTCTAATGCGAGTAAACTGTCAGGGCACCAATTTAATTCAGCAGGATCTATAGACTCCCAATCATCACCAAATACCGGTGGGAAGTACAGATCTTGTCCATGAATCTGAAAAAGCGAAATTGAAAAAAACAAGATGATGAATGCACGCATAAGGATTTGACAAGTTCACCATTTCAAGGTTTAATTTCAAATAATTTCGTGAATAATTTTCTTTCACCTTTTCAATCGTTTCCCATTGCTGTCAGGCTATTAATATCATTTTCAATTGAGAGAATAAGGAGGCATGTCGCAGTACAAAAAGAAGGACTAGTGATACAATGATGGCCATTCCAACTTCCATTTTCATTTTGAATTTCTAGAAGACTCGTAGATGTTTTCTCATACCAGTTTTTCCATGTGTCATCTCCACTAATAATGAGCGATTCTCCTGTTTGCAGAAAGCTCAGGAATTCTTCGCCACCATTGTTTCCAAAGCCGGTAATGATATCTTTTTGCTGAGCCAAGTTTTTTGCTTCTTCATTTACTTGGTAGGCTGTAGCACTCTTGGCAGCATCAGCTTGAGAGTATCCAATCTTTTGAAGTGTTTTGGCAGTTACTTTTTGATCTTTTTGAATGACTCCATTGTCTATGGCTTTTTGCATATCTTTTTTGACCTTCTTCGCATCGGATGCACTTGCTCTCACAGATCCAGAAACAGAATAGAGGACAATTCCCGCTCCGAGGTCTGTATTTACTGTATTTGTTTTTGGGTTGTAGTTACCAATGTTATAGGTCTTCGATTTCTCGAATTTTTCTAAATCAATTTCTATCCCTTGTTTAGAAGCTGTTTCAAGAGCACTGTTTGCGAATCCCGATTGAAGAACACCTGCCCAACCTTGCCCTTTCATGCTTCCATCTTTGTTTTGTCTGTCCTGAATGTTTTTCAAACAAGATTGTAAATTTTTCTCTACTCGTGTCTGTAGTTCGGGATCATGAGCGGTTTTATTTAAAATATTTCCCAAGAATTGAGCAGATAGAATACAGTCAATATTGTTTCCAAGCTTCATTTGAATTTGCGTTGTTGCATGCGTGCTCAAATTCACTGATTTTTCTGGTTTTTCCACACTCCTCAGAATATAGTCTAGTCCATTTCGCAATGGAATTGAAAATTTTCCTTTTTCCAAGTCACTTCCTGAACGCAGGATAGCCATTGATACTATTGCAGTAGTAGCAGCATCTGATACAGGTTCTTTTTTGTCATTCGATTCTTGTTTTTCATAAAAATTAAAAGATCCTTTCATAGAGCTCCACCCTCCATCGCAGTTTTGATCCTTTATGATAAACAT
>JBCCIF010000128.1:0-7340 GCA_039028335.1 Bacteroidota bacterium | reverse complement strand
TTGTTCAGTGTCGAATAAAAATTCAACATCGTCAGTCCAAATCCCAACCTTGTAAGTGCAATGCATATAGTTTTGAGAATGCTTAATAATTTGCGTATTCGGCCCAAAGATTTGCTGAATACTCTCATGGATAGGCTCAAGGTCTTCGCTGTATGAAATGGCCTCAAGGTAGTTGCCATCTTCCGTGTTCATAGTTGAATTGACGCAATTTGGGCGATCGGGACACGGAGCAAGTTGATTGTTTTTAACACCGGGTTCAAAAGCATTGCCTCGGCTAATGAAGAACAATCCGACAATGGCAAAAACAAATAGACCAATAATTAGTTTGACTAGAATTTTCAGGACTTTCATATCGCTTAAACATAAGGGTTTTTTAATGTTTCCGAAAGCCGCTTTCATTTTAAAAGCTTTTTTAGATTTGATAGTTATGAGAATAGGGCGATTCTGGATTTTATTTAGTCTAATGTTGACGGCAGCATGTCAGACAGACCACAAGACAGATGATAAAGAAAAGCATGCTAATGAACCCCTATTTACCTTATTGAAGAATAAGGAAACGGGTATTCAATTCAGTAACCATATTAGCGATACACGAGAATTCAATTATCTTTTTTATCAGTATATGTACAATGGTGGGGGAGTTGGTGCAGGGGACATAAATAATGATGGACTGATTGACCTTTATTTTACAGGAAATCAAGTATCAAATAAGTTGTACTTGAATAAGGGGGATTTCTTATTCGAAGACATTACCAAAAGTGCCGGTGTCGCTTGCTCAGGACAATGGTCAAATGGAATTTCCATGGTTGATGTCAATGCAGATGGTTGGCTGGATCTTTATGTCAGTGCGAGTGCATCTTTGGCAAATGATGAGGCAAGAAGAAATAAATTATTCATCAATAATAGAGACAATACATTTACTGAGCAGGCCGAAAAATGGGGGATCGATGATCCAGCCTATTCAAATCAGGCCTATTTTTTGGATTATGATCAGGACGGTGATTTAGATATGTATTTGCTTAATCACCGTATCGATTTCAAAGATAATCTAAAGACTGAAGAAAGTATTGAAAGAAATTTCTCCCCATTACATACCGACAAGTTATATCGAAATGATGGAAGTCGGTTCTTAGATGTGACAGTCGAATCAGGAATCCTAAATCATGCTTGGGGATTGAGCTGCTCTGTCGGTGACTTTAATAACGATGGCTGGCAGGATATTTATGTCTGCAATGATTTTGTCCAACCCGATTATCTCTATATCAATCAGAAGGACGGAACATTTAAAGATGAAATTTTGAAGAGTATGTCACATACTTCCTTTTATAGTATGGGCTCTGATTTTGAGGACATCAACAATGACGGTCTGGCTGATCTATTTGTGGCAGATATGGTTTCTGAAAATCACGAGAGGAGCATTCGAAATATGGCGGCAATGGACGAAGAGGAGTTTCATCGCTTAGATGAAATTGGCTATGGGAAACAATACATGTTTAACATGCTACAATTAAATCAAGGAAATGGTGAGTTCACAGAAATTGCTCAAGTGGCCGGTGTTTCGAAAACAGATTGGTCTTGGGCTCCATTAATTGCAGATTTTGATAATGATGGGCACAAGGACATTTTTGTAAGCAATGGAATTAAAAGGGACGTTACGGATATTGATTATAAAGAACAAGTTCGACTTCGAGCAGTGCAAGGCAATCCAATGGGGCCGCAAGAAGTTTTTGATTCTTGGCCGTCCGAAAGCTTAAAAAATTATGCTTTTAGGAATAAAGGCGATTTAAGGTTCGATGATGTTTCATCGAACTGGGGATTGGGTCAAAAGCAAAACTCAAATGGTGCAGCTTACGCAGATTTGGACGGGGATGGAGACCTTGATTTAGTTCTTAACAATATTGATGCGAAAGCCTCGATTTATCGGAATAATTCACGAAACAACTTTGTAAAGTTCAAATTGAAGCCTTCCGCATATTCGGAATCAAGCAATATCAGAGTGGAATTAAAGACGAGTAATTTAGTTCAATCCGCATATTTCAATCCATTCAGAGGATACCTATCTTCTTTACCCTTAGAAGTCACCTTTGGACTAGGTCAAAATGAAAATATCGAAGAGGCACTTTTATTTATTAATGATCAAAATCCCGTCTTGTTAGAAAATACGGGAGTCAACGAAATTATAGAGATTGATTTTTTTCCTGGTGAATATACAGTTCGAACAAGTACTGAAAGTAATCTAATCGTAGAGGTTGAGGACATCTTTGGTTTTGTTCATCGCGAAAACACATTTGATGATTTAGAGAGAGAAGTTCTCTTGCCTCATAAACAATCTGCTTATGGAGGGTTTACTACTGTTGCAGATTTCAATGGTGATGGCCTATCCGATTTTTTTGTTGGCAATTCGCTTGGCAATATTCCTGCATTGTTTATTCAAAATGAAAATGGGGCTTTTACGCGTGATCAAGAAGCTTTTTGGAATAGTCAATCAAAATATGAAGATCAATCCTGTCTTGCCACAGATATAGATAGCGATGGAGATATGGATTTGCTTGTTGGAAGCGGAGCTTATGAGCTTGAAATGGGCGATTCAAGAAGGTATGATCGTCTCTATATGAATGATGGAAATGGCAATTTTAGTATGAAAGAAATTCCATTTAACACAAATTCTTCTTGTATTGCGCATGACGGAAAAGGTCTCGTTTTTATCGGAGGAAGAACATTGCCTGGTGAATATCCATTGGCATCTCCAAGTCAATTACTCAGTTTTTCTGGAGATGTATTTGTGTCATTAGGGTCTGAGCTAATCGAAGAATTGGGGATTGTCAATGATGCGCAATTCTTTGATTACGATGAAGACGGGGACAGCGATTTAATCGTTGCTGGAGAATGGATGCCAATCACTATAATTTTAAACGAGGAAGGACAATACACTTCCAAGATAGAAATTCCCAATTCCGCTGGATGGTGGAATTGCATTGAGAAGTGCGACATAGATAGTGACGGAGATTTTGATTTTATATTAGGAAATCTAGGAGAGAACAATAAGTATCATCCAACATCTGAGCGTCCTTTTCATGTTTATTCCAATGATTTTGATGACAACGGAAAATCAGATATTGTTTTGACAAAGCAAAAAGGAGATAGACTGCTTCCTGCAAGAGGTCGAGAGTGTTCTTCAGAACAAATTCCTGATATTAAGAGAAACTTCCCTACATATACTGCTTTTGGAAAAGCAGATGTGTTTGGCATTTACGGTCAGGAAAAAATGGATGAAGCTGTGCATCTTCAAGTTCAGACTTTTTCAACTTCGGTCCTGCTAAATGATGATGGTGACTTCAAGTTAAAACGATTACCTACTGAGGCTCAGTTGGGTCCAACCATGTCTCTTGTCATTGAAGATGTAAACAAAGATGGACATAGCGATATAATTGGAGCCGGAAACATTTGGGATGCCGAAGCAGAGACAATTCGTTACGATGGAAATAGAGGATTTACACTTCTCGGGGATGGCAAAGGAAATTTTAAAAATGTGAATTCAGGATTTTATTATAATTCAAATGCCCGTGACTTGGATAAAATTGTAATTTCAGGAAAAAACTATTTAATGCTTACCTCAAATAATGATCGCTTGCGGCTATTTGAGATAAAATGAAAAACAGCTTTTTTAAAACATTCTTTACTTATTCGAAAAATCAGCAAAGGGGGATTCTCGTCTTACTGCTCACATTGTGTTTTCTTTTAACTTATCTATTCTTGTCCCCAAGATTGCACATCGAAGAATCTGAAAAAAGCTATGAGAAAGAGCTATTGGCCTTTATCGCGTCTCAAAAACAATTGAAAGAAGAGTCAAACAAGAAAAAATCGTTTTCAACTTCGGCTAAGAATGGAGCTAAATTCAACAGTTTGAATTTGAGCTCCTTTGATCCAAATAGTATCACGCTAGAAGAATTGATGGAAATGGGTATTCACAAGAACATTGCTCAAAATCTCATTAATTACAGAGAAAAAGTTAAGCCCTATAATAAACCTGAAGATCTGAAAAATCTCTACACGGTGAATGATTATTTGTTCGGTCGACTAGCGCCTTTTGTAAAAATTCAAAGCATGGAAAGGAAGAAGTCTTCTGATTTGCGAAAATCTGCGAGCCTTCCTAATGAAACGTTGAGTGAAGAACTTTCAATTGATATCAATTCAGCCGATACGAGTGATTTAAAGAAAATCAAAGGCATTGGTTCTTATTATGCTGAGCGTATTTCTAAATTTCGCGATGCCCTTGGAGGATTCAATAACAAAGATCAATATCTTGAAATTTACGGTTTGAATAAACGGGCTGAAGCAATTGAAGCTTTGCGTTTGAGTACAGTGATTCCTGATGGTACATGGGATCAAATTGACATCAATACAATTAGCGCAAAAGAGCTCGCGCAACATCCATACTTCGATAGAAAATTGGCTGAGGTGCTTACAAACTATGCTCAACACAATGGGCCAATTCAAGATAGAAAAGACTTAATGGGATGCCATTTGGTAAGCGATGAGATATACCTTAAAATTGCACCCTATATAAGAATAGATTGAATACACTTCGGCATAGATTAGACCAAACGATAAGAGATGTTCCCGATTTTCCAAAAGCGGGAATTTTATTTAAAGACATAACTCCGGTCTTGGAGGATCCTGTTTTGTGTAAACAAATAGTAAATGCTTTTTGTGCTTCATTTGAAGCAATGAAGGTTGATGCAATAGCAGGAATTGAGTCAAGAGGTTTTTTATTCGGTTTACCTATCGCAATTGAAATGGGAATTCCTTTTATCACGATTCGAAAAAAAGGAAAGCTTCCAGCTGAGACGGTTTCATATGAATACGATCTTGAATATGGAAGTGCGGCCATAGAAATGCACAAAGGAGTTCTAGATCCAAATTGGAATGTAATGGTACATGATGATCTGTTGGCAACTGGTGGAACAGCAGCAGCAGCAGCTGAGTTGATTAAAAGCCAGAATGCGCAGTTGGCTGGATTTTCATTTTTAATAGAACTTTCTTTCTTGGAAGGCATGAAAAAACTTGAGAACTATTCAAAAGATGTTGTGCGCTTAATATCATTCTAATTAGATCCCTTTTTAATCTATCAAAGCCCGAACTAAATTCAAGCTTGTACGTATACAGCCGTCAGATTTACTAGCGAATATTTTTTACAAAAAAATGGAACTAGGATTATTTAATTACTACATTTGCACTCCAAAAATTTTTTGAGAATATGTTAATCATTCCGGTAAAAGAAGGTGAAAATATTGACAGAGCACTAAAAAAGTTCAAGAAGAAATTCGAAAGAACTGGTGTTATGAAAGAGCTTAGAAGACGACAACAGTATACTAAGCCTAGTGTAGAGAGAAGAGAAGAATTGAAGAAAGCCAAGTATTCAAATCAAATTAAAAGTCAACAAGACTAAGAGCTTATTTTATATATATTTAAAAGGTGAGGATGTCCTCACCTTTTTTAGTATATGCCATTCTCAGATTATCTCGAATACATACAATATGAGAAACGATATTCTCAGCATACCTGTATATCTGCGCAAACAGATTTAAAGCAGTTTTCAGACTACTTATTAGAGCACTTCGAGATATTCGATCTAAATATAGTCGCTCAACTGCATATTCGTTCTTGGATAGCTTATCTAGCTGAATCTGGATTGTCGAATAGAACCATTCAGAGAAAGCTGTCTACTCTTCGTTCCTTCTATAAATTTAAAATGCGTAATCAGGAAATGCAAAACTCGCCTTTGGAAGGAATAATTGCTCCAAAAAACGTGGAGAGGTTGCCGCAATTCATTGAGCAGGACAGTATTACGAAATCATTAATGAGTGGAGAGCTATTTGAAGATAGCGAAAAGGGTGAAAGGGACGCCATGATTCTCAAGCTGCTTTATTACACAGGGATGCGATTAAGTGAATTGATACATATTAAAATGTCCGATATTGACGTTGATAATAAGACTATTCGAGTAGTGGGCAAAAGAAATAAGGAAAGATTGATACCAATTTCAGAAAAGTTCGTAAAAGAGATTCAGAACTACAAGTTAAAGAGAGAAGGATTGAAGAGTCAGGAGAAAATCAGCCCCTTTTTATTGTTGACAGATGGTGGAAAAAAGCTCTACCCCAAATTTGTATACCGCAAAGTAAATCAGTATCTTACAAGAGTGACAACCTTAACCAAGAAGAGTCCTCATGTATTGAGACATTCCTTTGCTACGCATATGCTCAACAATGGCGCTGATCTTAATGCCATTAAAGAAATATTGGGACATGCAGATCTCACAGCGACTCAAGTGTATACACACAATTCTATTGAAAAACTAAAGTATGTTCACAAACAAGCCCATCCGAAAGGATAAGTATTAACAATTTTAAAATTTTGAATTATGCAATTACAAGTTCATTCTATTCATTTTGATGCAGATGTTAAGTTGGTGAATTTTATCAAGGACCGAATCAGTAAGCTCGATTTATACTATGACAATATAATTAGTGGAGAAGTTTTTTTAAGATTGGACAAATCAGATGTACGCGACAATAAAATTGCTGAGATTAAGATTAACATACCTGGCAAAGAAATCTTTGCTAAAAAACAATGTAAGTCCTTTGAGGAGGCAACCGATACAACTATAGAAGCTATAAGAAGACAAATTCAAAAATTCAAGGGGAAATCCAAACTCCGTCTTGCTTAAACAAACAAAATATTTAGGGCCTTCGGGCCCTATTTTTTTTCTCTTCTGTAACCTTTTAAAAAATACATAGTAAGTATTTGCTTTAAGACAAATGTTTTATACATTTGCAGACCTTTTTCGAAAATGTTCGATCAAGTATAAGAATTGACGTTCTTAAATAACTGAAAATCAGGCCGATGTAGCTCAGCTGGCTAGAGCAGCTGATTTGTAATCAGCAGGTCGTGGGTTCGAGTCCCTCCATCGGCTCTCAGAAATAACGAATCTGGGGAGATACCAAAGCGGCCAACTGGGGCAGACTGTAACTCTGCTGTCTTACGACTTCGTAGGTTCGAATCCTGCTCTCCCCACTTGATTTTTAGTGAAGAGAACAGAATTAAAGTTCTTTAAAATATTTTAATATTAGCGGGAGTAGCTCAGTTGGTAGAGCATCAGCCTTCCAAGCTGAGGGTCGCGGGTTCGAATCTCGTCTCCCGCTCAAAATTAAAAACGAAATTCTCATTGGGAATTTCAATTAATTGAGAGCGATCTCATTAATCCTGAGAAAATCGTTTAATAGCCGATGTAGCTCAGCTGGCTAGAGCAGCTGATTTGTAATCAGCAGGTCGTGGGTTCG
>JBCCIF010000127.1:0-7348 GCA_039028335.1 Bacteroidota bacterium | reverse complement strand
GCAGTAAACAGTTTATCGGTTTCAAATCACTTGACAGATGACCTTTGACGCCACCCAATTTACTTCTGCTTTCACATGTGAATACCGAACTTCCTTTTGGATCGATTTCTTTATAATGTGCTTTAGATTTTTGATTTATACCAAGAATTTCAAGGTTTCTACTTGTTTCAAATTCGAATTCCACTTTGCGTTTCTCGGGGTCCCCATTTTCGTAGAAAAAAGAACAGACTTCTTGTTCAAAAACTTCAGGGGTTTCATCTTCACAAAATTCAGGTAGTTCAAAAAAGCAAGGGTCATAAGGCCCACAGGAAAGAACACTATATGTGTTACTTGCAGATTCTGTAAGTGATACTGTTTCCTCTGCATCATTGAATTCAAATCTTGCACTGATATTCAAGTCGGCACATCGACATTTTTCGCATGTTTCCATGCTTAGATCAAATTGAATTAGTAATGCTTTTTGTTCTCCTTCTTGAATGTTGTCGTCTTCAACAATAAGAATTCCAGCATCGTTTCTTGTAATCTTCAAGTCGGGATCGTTTGTGTTTATTAATTTCAAAAGTCGCAGTCTTGAGTCATAGTTAACTGTTACTAATCCAGTACCGTTCGCATCGGTATGTCCGTAAGACACGATTTGCGTAAAGCTTACGCCTGCATATAGTGGTCGACTATAGTCCAATTGGATATGTTCTCCCGGGCGCAAAAGATGAGGTGCGTAGGCAGATGAAGGTGGGCTTGCGTGACAGATATCAATATCGGAAATAATAGAAAGAGGTGGATCGTCATCATCTTTTGATAAGGTGAATTCTTGCAAAATTCCGCTATGAATTCCACTTGTGCCGAAATCGCGAATCGGATCTGGGGCCCAAGTATATCGGCCATCTGGAAAAGCTGTAAAAAATGAATAACCCTGAATGTTATAGTCTGGATAAGGAGGGTCAACCATAGGACTTGGATAGGCAAGAGGACTGAAGCGCGAATCAAATTTGAACTGCACTTCTTTCCCTATCTCAATAAGAGAATAAGGAGCTGGTCCTGGGCTAGAAGAAATGATTTGTGGACAAGTCGAAGAACTGGTAGTGCCGGACGTGCTTGAAGTCCTGATTGAAAATGCAATGATCACCGCTGCCAGAATCAGGGCTGCTGTTGAAGCGATCAAAACGGTTTTAGATTTAACTGTCATGTTGATTTATTTTTGGTTTACTTTTTTAAGAATTTGTCCCGCTTAAAGCGCAACTTGAAAAAATTTTCTGTTGTTTTCTGAAAATTCATTTTGTAGTTTTTACAGGCATGCGCAATTATGCCAAGATTATAATCTTGAAATCAACCAGTTTGAATTTCCTTTATTACGACAATTTATCACATTATAAAGAATGCTTTATACTTCCAAAGACCTAATAGCATTGGCCATGAAGTATTTTGGCAGGATGTCCAATGTACAAACGTGATGTTCTCCTCTATTAATAATTAGAGTCTTTGAGGAAACAACTCGTTTCAATTGTGCCATATTGTGAT
Organism: Bacteroidota bacterium; assembly: GCA_039028335.1. Taxonomy (GTDB): domain Bacteria; phylum Bacteroidota; class Bacteroidia; order Flavobacteriales_D; family JABDKJ01; genus JABDKJ01. The sequence continues at coordinate 5,833 of JBCCIF010000127.1, read as the reverse complement.
TTTAGAGTATTTTAAAGAATGGCATTTACGTTTGTAGAATGCCATTCTTAAATTATGAATTCTCAGTTCTACCAATTAGTATTTGTCAATGACAACATTCGTGTCTCTAGAACTTGTTAGGCCAGTGAGTAAATTTGTCAATTTTAACTTCCCAAAGATTTCATCTTTGGGTCTCCACCATTTATCTTCATCCAATACTCCTTCACCCACTGTGTCTGTAAATGTTATTGTTTCTGTTCCTGAAGGACTGGAATCAGGGAAATAGATTACTCTAGGGATTGTATACAGTTTATCGTTTTTGCCAACCTCTAAAAACCGCTCATCATCCCCCCAAATTTCACATTTCAATTTGAAAAGTTTTGCTTTTTCGCAACTTTTCATCAAACACAATTCTAAGGACGTGAATTTAATTTTAGCCGTCACTTTTATTTTGGCTGTTTTTCTTTTTCGATCTCTTTCGATGGATAATTTTGGATTTGTAATACTTGCCATAATAATTTGTTTTATGATTAATAAATAATGATCAGTTAGGAATCCATCACTTTCTTTTTTGTTACCCCCTTTTCCTTAAATTTTTATTTCTTTAGGGTCTATGCCGCATCCTGATCAGGTGTATATCAGTGCTTTATTGAATAATGATGCAGAGAAAATTGAAGAGATTTACCGTCTCTTCTCAGGCAAGATTTGTGCTTTCGTGGTATCGAATTCAGGGAGCGAAAGCGAGGCAAAAGATATCTTCCAAGAGAGCTTAATTAGCATTTATTCTCAGGCGAAGGATAAAGAATTTGAACTCACTTGCCCTTTTGAAGCCTTTCTATTCATGGTTTGCAAACGAAAATGGTACAATGTGTTGAAATCTGGTCGCAAAAAGACCGAAACAAATCTTTCCTCAGATGTATCTCATAATGCATTTGCCGATGAATTAAGTGCGAGAACCATAGAGAAAGAAAAAAGGATGAAATTGCTAGAACAGAAGTTACGATCACTTGGAGAGAGTTGTCAGAAAATTTTGAACTTGTCGTGGAAAGGTATGCATATGGAGAAAGTTGCCGAGGCTTGTGACGTCTCTTATGCATATGTACGTAAGAAAAAGTCGGAATGTATTGCTCGCTTGACGAAACTAATAAAGGAAGATCCCCAGTTCTCGGAGCTTAAGTATATATGATTGACTATGAAAAAATAGAACGTTATTGTCGAGGCTTGATGGATGAAAAAGAGCGAATTCAATTTGAAGGTGAATTCAATTCCAATGCAGAACTAAAAGCTGAGGTGGATTTTTTTCGTGCGAATATGATGGACTTTATCCAGCACATCAAAAATGAAGAAGAACGTGCACATTTATTGAAGACTATAAAGGAAAAAGAAGGGCACTTTAATGCAAAAAGTGACGATACAAAGATCATTCCTATACAGAGGAAATTATTGAGGGTTGCAGCAGTAGCCGCTATCATTTTGGCAGCTTTTTATCTCTTCACACCAGAGCCGAATTTATACGCTGAATATGCAATCCATGAGCAAGTGGAAATTGTTACCAGAGGTGTCGATGAATTGCCTGGATTGACAAAGGGAGTAAATGCTTTCAATGGGAAAGAATATAAAGAGGCTATTCCCTTTTTACAAAAGTATCTCGAAAACAATTCAGAAGATATTGAAATTCAGTTCACTTTAGGTATTTGTTATTTGGAAACGGATCAAATAGAAAAGGCACTTGAAGTGTTCAATGCGCAGTTACAAGCAAATACAGTATTCAGAAGAAAAGCACTTTGGTACAAGTCATTGACTTTTCTTAAATCTAATGATATTGATTTAGCAAAGGAAACGCTCCGGCTGGTTGAACCCGATTCGTCATATTTTCTAAGAGCAAAAAGTTTGCTTCTTGAATTAGAATAAGAACCATTTATTGCTCTGCTAATGTTTCTGTTCCTAAGGATTCGATTGAACTATTAAGAATACCCTTCTTCTTTCGTCTAATGGGTTTTTCAGGGAATCGCGTTCAACAATGCACAGTTAACCTTCTATTGATTAATGATGGAAATAGGAACAGGTGAATCTTTTTACTTCTTCATGAAGAGGGGGTAACAAATTCATTTCAGGTTTGATTCAATTGAAAGCACATTGCTTTTGAAATAAAATCATTGAACAAAACTTATTGAAGAAATCATGGGGTATTACTGTAGAGAAGCTGAAAGAACTATTTATGAAAGAGTAAAAAAGCCATTGAAACAATGGAAGAAAAAAAGAAAAAAGAAGTGTAAAGAGAAGAAACGTTGGTGGCAAAGATTTTTTTGCTGGTTTGTGACTTTATTGGTCCAAGTAATAGTATTTATTTGGGTCATTCTACCTACCATTCTCCCCATTTTGATATGCAAATCGTGGACAATCACAGTACCAAGCCTGTTTACGGCAATTAAACATGCTTTTATTAAAATCTTTAACAAGAACAAATGGCCAAGGAAAAAAGTAGGATGGGAAATCTGTTTCGAAGACAATTTTGACTCGAAAACTTTGGATCTCAGCAAATGGACTCCTCAATATGGAGTGCCCAGAACGAGCTTTGAAGACTTCGACAAAATAATAGAGAATGCACCTGGCTATCCACAAGAATTTTACGCAGTAGAAAATATTGAATGCACGGGAAATTCCTTGAAATTGTGGAGTACTAAAGAAACACGCACACACACAATACTGCCCAGTGAAGTTGTATGGATGTCTGATGATCCAGAAATTCAACAGGCTTTAATCGGCAAAAAATTAACATCAAATTACACAGGTGCTTGGTTAAGCACGCACAATAAGTCTTGGGGCTGCGTTCCAAAAAAACAGGGCTACTTTGAGGTAAGAGCGAAAAATCCAAATAGTTGGGGTTTCTGGACTGCATTTTGGATGACGCCAGACAATCATCAATTTCCTTCATTGCCTTTTTTTCCTTGGCCGCCTGAAATCGATGTGTTTGAGTTTTGGACCAATGAATTAAGGGTGCATCGACCGGGTGTTCATCTCAAACCGCGTCAGCAAGAAATTAATAATAATAAGTCTACTTCAAACTTTGCCAAAAAGATTACAGTTGGAAACAATACTGGAAAAAAGTTCAATATCTATGGGTGCGAATGGAATGAAGACGAATTGATATTCTATTTTAATCACATAAAAGTGTTTAGCACAAAAAAGGGGTCAAAGAAAATTAAACCACCTGAAAAGATCGAGGAACTTTTGTACCCAATGGGCCTAATACTTGACATACGCATCGACCAGAACTGGGTTCATAAAGCGAAGTTTCCCAATTGTCTGGAGATCGATTATGTGAGGGTATATAAGAAGAAGGCCTGATTCCATCGAGATTAAAGAGCAGAGGTCTTGAAATTTTCTGAAATCTTCATTCTCTACTCTTAAATCTTCAATATCTATTTTTCAATTCAGCGAAGCCGATAAATGAAATGCAATTCTTAACTGATTACTGGAATAATTTTTGATCCTTTCAGACAAACCATGTTCCATGATCAAAAAGAAAAGTCCTCTTTCGTTTCTATTTCCCTTTAAGAAATCAATGCTTGCCATTCTCTTTCTGACGATAGTTCATTCTGCGGCTGCGCAATCACTGGTGGAAGAATTGGGCGGGGTTAAAACGAACTTTAGAATTATTTCCGATACAACCGAATTGCCGATTCAGTCGCAAGCCATCGTTTGGCGAGGTGTCAAAAAGGTCGACAAGAAACAAACCGAATGGGTGGACTCAGACTATGCATCTGCACACAGTTCGGCCTATGGTTATGGCTATGGCTTGAGAGCCTTGCACTTGGAATTCATGACGTCTTCCGGCATTTCAAAAGTGAGCAGAAATGAAAGTAATGATGGAATTTATTTTGAATTGAAGCTTTTTGACAAAGAGCAGCAATTACTATTCAAATCCCGGATGAGTAGGGAAAGAATGAAATTGAGTTCGAATAAGTCCGATTTGAAAACCTTTTCACTGAATTTAATGGATGTTCCTTTGATCCTTTTGGAAGAAACCGATGCTGTAAGCATTGCATTGGTGATCGCCCAAGAAGAGAAAAAAGGGAAGACGAGAAAAAGGAAATAGATTTCGTAACTGCGCTTTTGAGCCGTTGGGAATCAAAATCAAAAGATCAATCAAAATCAAAAAAAGGTATTTCCGATTTCTTCAATCTTCATTCTCTATTCTTAAATCTTCAATTCAGCGAAGCTGAAAATCCCTAAATTGCCAAGCGATTGAATACATTGAAAAACCAAATACCGCAAATAGAACTCTTCTCCGATGGCGGGGCCGAACCCAATCCCGGAAAGGGCGGATTTGGTGTCATCCTTTCGTACAAGGGAAAAAGGAAAGAATTCAAACAAGGCTTTCGCTTGACGACAAACAATCGAATGGAGTTGATGGGCATCATATACGGGCTTGAACAACTCAAAACCAAATCTGAAGTAGCGGTCTATACCGACTCAAAATATGTGGTGGATGCGGTGAATAAGGGTTGGGCGAAAAAATGGAAAGCCAAGAACTGGTACAAGAGTAAAAAAGAAAAGGCCAAAAACCCCGACCTCTGGAAAAGACTTTTGGCCTTGTTGGAAGTTCATTCTTGCACATTCCATTGGGTGAAGGGACATGCAGGACACCGAGAGAACGAAAGATGTGACGCCTTAGCGACCATGGCCATCAAACAAAAGCAGCTTTTGGTAGATGAGGTGTATGAGCGGGGTGAGAAATCGACATCCAAAGCCCTTTCTTCTTTGTTTTGAATTCATGGAGACCTTAGTTGGCAACTGGGAACTGACAGATATTTGCTCTTATGGACTTGGACGAATTCTTCAACAAACAAGACTAATTATTAACACACAAACACTTCTGATTTTTAATCCGCTAAATTTGAAATACCAAAAACAACAAGGCCGATAATCAGAATCCTTTTCGAATCTATATTGGTCGTTAAATTAAAAATTTTGATTTTTCATTTAAAAATAATTCTTTATAAATCCTCAGAATGAATTGATATGGGAACTATTGAAGAAATTTTTTACACCACTGATATTTGGAAGCACTTTGAGAAAGTGGCGCAGGAAGAGGAAAAAATCACTTTAATAAAAGACCTAGTTTCTCATGGCATACCAATTCTTGACAGAATAATCGAAACTTTTCCAACTTATACAATACACAGCGGACAGCATCAGCTTAATATTTTAAATCTTTATTCGAGCCTGTTAGGTGAAAGAATAAAAGAATTAAATGATTTAGAAACAGCAATTTTAATATTGAGTGCTTTTTATCATGATATAGGTATGGTGTTTAAAAAAGACGAAAAGAATAACCTGGCCAAAGAAGAAATGTTCACTTCATTCTTAAATGAGAATCCTTCTGCAAAATTACAATATTATACTGAAGATAAAGTCTCTGAAGAGTTAGGTGAATGGTACTGTCGATGGGCACATGCGAAAAGAGTTTGGGTTTATTTGAATGAATTAAATGAGAAGCTAATTTGGGATGGAAATAACATTAGAAAAGAACTTGCAAATGTATGTTTGAGTCATAATGAGGATACTGAATTCATAAAGAGTTCAGAGATACCTTCTGATTATTGGGGCAATGCTGATCTGAAATTCTGCTCCATAATTTTAAGACTAGCTGATATTTTGGACTTTGATCGTTCCCGTTCTCCACTAAGTGTTTACAGATATTTGGGTTTGCATAAGGCTTCAAGTTCATCTAGTAAGCAAAGTCAAAAGGAATGGCTAAAGCATTTGGCAACTAAAGGTTTTGACTTTGGTGAATGGTCGAATGAAATTCCTTATGAGATTGGATTTAAAGCAAGCCCTACGAATCCCG
>JBCCIF010000126.1:0-7562 GCA_039028335.1 Bacteroidota bacterium | reverse complement strand
CGCCGCCGCCGCGAGCCAGAAGTCCCTCGCCGCGCAGTCCAAGTACGCCCGCGAGGCGGTGCGATTCGATGACCTCGAGGAGAAATCATCGCGGGTGCTTGGTGGGATTTATATGAGGACCTTGGAAATGACATGGATGCTACCATGGAACTTTTTGCTTTGGCCTATCCTGGACTTCAAGCTAATACGCCAAATGGAAATGAGGGAGAGGCCTATTTTGATGTACTGTTAGATGCACTTCAAGCGGATGATGATGATAACGACATTTCGAACGGTACGCCAAATTCTGACGCCATTACAGCGGCATTCGCTGAGCATGGAATTACGCTGATTTCAAATGCAGAGCTTGAGCATGATGAGGTGTTGTTTGCCGCAGTAGATGAAGGAATTTTGATTGAGGCATCATTGGATATTGATATCGACTTTATTGACTTCTTGCAATCTACCAGATTGTACTATAAAATTAATGACGATCAAGATTGGACGACTGCTGATATGGACAATGTTGGAGGTGACGATTATGCGTACACCATTCCAGCTCAACCCATGGGAACGGTAATCCAGTATTATGTTACGGCAATCGATATTAATGGTATTGAGGCGAGCACATTGCCTTTGGCGGCAAACAAACCTTCCAATCCGAACATTCCCTTTTTCATAATGGTGGGGTATCAGCAATTGGAAGCTCATGATTCAGATGATAACTCTGACTGGGGAGATTGGGAAACCGGACTGCCTTCCGACAATGCAACTACTGGACTCTGGGAAGAAAATGTACCTATTGGAACTTCTGGTGGAACAGTTGCTCCAGATGAGCAGAATACAGAAGATGGAGAGCTGTGTTTTTTGACCGGGCAGAGCAATGATCCGGATGCAATTGGTGAGAACGATGTAGATGCGGGTACCACTACTTTGCAGTCTCCAATGATTGATTTGACGGGATTAGATAATCCTGCTTTTTCGTACTACAGATGGTATACAAATAGCCCTCCAACGGGGGCAAATCCAGGAGCAGATTGGTGGCAAGGATATATTTCTGATGATGGCGGAAATACTTGGGTGAGATTAGATGAAACCCAACAGTCTGATGCGAGTTGGAGAAGATATGCTTTCCGTGTTCAGGATTATGTTGATGTTACCGATCAATTCATGATGCGTTTTAACGTTTCTGACAGTATTCGTCCTGGACAAAATTTAGATGGAGGAAGTTTGGTTGAAGGAGCATTGGATGATATCGTTTTATGGGACGAAGGAGTAACAGGTTTAAATGAGAAAACCTTGGATGCAGAATTGAATATTTTCCCAAATCCTGCGAATGATAATTTAAATGTCGAAATAACGATTGACAATGCGGATAAGCTTGATATTGAAATATTGAATTCACTCGGACAGATTGTGGAAAGAAGAAATTTGGGTGATGTTAATGGATTCAGAAGAATTGTGTTCAATACAAGCGATTTGAATGCTGGAAATTATCAATTGAGATTGATCTCAAATAATCAAAGCAAGGTAGTAGCTTTCAATAAGCTATAATAGATAAGAATTTCACTTTAGGAAAGCCCTTTTGTATTTTTTTATGAATTTACAAAAGGGCTTTTTTGTACTTTTCATTTCGTATTCGCGTTCGAAATTAATAACCCTCAATTGTATTCAAATTAAAAAGAGACTCAAAAAATGGTTTAAACGAGTTGCGTACTTCTCGCTCTTTTCTATCCTTCTTTTCTTTATTCTTAATTTTCTTTTTCCATTTAAGGTAAATGTATCTTACAGTAAACTCATTTACGATAAAGATGGAAATTTAATACATGCTTACCTCTCAAAAGATGAGCAATGGAGAATGTTTATTGAGCTGAATGAAATTACACCTGAACTTAAAAAAGCCATAATCCAAAAGGAGGACCAATACTTTTACTATCATCCCGGTATCAACCCTATTTCAATTGTAAGAGCCATTTGGAAAAATAGTACTTCGGGCAAACGCACTTCCGGAGCTTCTACCATAACCATGCAAGTGGTGCGAATGCTTAATAGGAAGGAACGCAGCTATTCAAATAAAATAATTGAAATGTTCAATGCCTTGCAACTCGAGTTGAATTACAGCAAAGAGGAAATTCTTCAACTCTATTTGAACAAGGTTCCTTATGGAGGTAATGTTGAAGGTGTAAAGGCAGCTTCATATATTTACTTTGATAAGCATCCCAATGTTTTAAGTTTATCTGAATGCGTTGCATTGGCAATCATTCCTGAAGATCCATTAGATCTGACACCTGGGAAAAACAATAAAGCCATTCAAATAAAAAAAAATGAATGGCTCCTCAAGTTCAAGAAACAAGGCATTTTTGAAAATGATGCCATAGAATTGGCAATTTCTGAACCATTTGAATATGTCAGACATCAAACGCCTCGCTTTGCACCCCATTTTGCAAGAAGACTAAAAAATGAGTTCGGGAACAATATTCACAGCACCTTGGACCTTTCTCTGCAAAATCAATTAGAAAAACTCAGCAAGAACTATAGCCGTTATTTATCATCATTTGATATCCATAATTTGTCCTGCCTACTCATTCAGAATGACTCGAATTTGGTCAGAGCGTATATCGGTTCACCTGACTTTTTCGATAATCAATATGGAGGTCAAGTTGATGGGGTGCGAGCCATTCGCTCACCTGGAAGTACCTTGAAACCATTTTTGTATGGTCTTTCATTTGACCTTGGACAGCTTACACCAATGAGTATTGTGAATGATGTGCCTACTTCGTTTGGACAGTATGAGCCCGAAAATTACGATGGGAATTTTCAAGGAGAAGTGACAGTAACTAAGGCTTTGTCAGAGTCGCTGAATGTTCCTGCAGTGAAGGTGTTAGATCAATTAGGGAAAGGAGAGTTCACAGATAAGTTAGGTGCTCTGGGATTCAAGAGTATCTATGAAAAGAAGAATGAATTAGGACTTTCTTTAATTCTCGGGGGCTGTGGTGTAACACTCGAAGAATTAGCTGGTATGTATTCTGCCTTCGCTCGCCATGGGGAGTTTCAAACACTTAATTTTACCTCTGAATCTTTTGCCCAAGATTCAAACCCCGTATTGTCTTCTTCGGCATGTTTTATGATTTCAGATATTCTAAAAAAAGTGACTCGCCCTGATTTGGCCTCCGAATGGCAGAATACAGAAGATATTCCAACAGTTGCCTGGAAAACAGGAACATCATATGGACGAAGGGATGCATGGAGTATTGGCTATAACGATGAATATACAGTCGCAGTTTGGGTAGGCAATTTTTCGGGAAAGGGAATTCCCGAATTATCAGGAGCTCAGATGGCCGGCCCGCTTTTCTTCGATATCTTCAATTTTATCTCAAAACGTCAAAATGAACATTGGCATATTCCGAATGACAATCTGAATTTCAGAACAGTCTGTTCTATTTCAGGTAAATTACCTGGCCATTATTGTTCAAATTTTACAGATGATCTCTTCATTCCGGGAGTCTCTTCATACACAGAGTGTAGTCATGTCAAGGAGGTCTTGATAAATTCAGATTCAACAGTTAGTTATTGTGCCTCTTGTTTACCTGATGATGGATATGTTAAAGCGCTTTATCCCAACCTTCATCCTGAAATTGTGAGTTGGCATGATAAGAGGGGGATTAACTATCTTAAAATACCTGAACACAGTTTGGAATGTGAAGAAAAATTTGAAGGAAAAGGTCCAGTAATTATAAGTCCAATAGCTGGATTGGAATACTTTGTCAATATACAAGATTCAACGGAAATCATGCTCCAGGCACAGGTTTCATCGGACATTAAGAATCTGTTCTGGTACGTTAATGATAAATTTGTGAAACAAATTCCTTCCAATGAAAAACTATTCATTCGACCACCGTTAGGAAAAGTGAAAATATCATGCTCTGATGACAAAGGAATGAACACTGATATTTTCGTAGAAGTACGTGAAGCAAACTTTTAATTCAAGGAGTTTGCTAGCCAATCAATATTTTTAAATTCGCTGTTCAATATTTAATTCTTATGGCACGTATATTTTCCTTCTTTTTGGCTCTGACTGTTCTTATCTCATCTTGTACAAATGACCAGTCACGGGATCAGTCTTCAAATAAGTCTCCTGATTCTAACAAGTCCACATTGGTGTATGATGACGCCAATTTCAACTATAAAGTAGAAGAGTTTGCAGATGTAAAAATTCTTAAATACAAGATAGAAGGGTGGGATAATTTGTCTGAAAAGCAACAACAATTATGCTACTACTTGACGCAAGCTGGTTTAGCAGGAAGAGATATAACCTTCGATCAGAATAACGCATTTAATTTGCGACTTCGTGCTGCTTTCGAAAATATCTATGTGAATTTTGAAGGAGATAGAGAAACTTCAGAATGGAAGAGTTTCGAGACCTATTTAAAGAGATTCTGGTTTTCAAATGGTATACATCATCATTATAGCTATAAGAAATTTCAGCCAGGATTCACCAATGATTACCTTTCGAATATAGCTGAACAAACAGGCACAGATTTTTCGTCTGAATTGATGGATGTAGTCTTCAATCAAGAAAGAGAAGCCAAAAAAGTGAATAAGGCAGAAGGTGCAGATTTGGCGGCTGAATCGGCCAATAATTTTTATGAAAACATTGGAATGGCTGAAGCAGAGAAATATTACGAAGATATGCCATTTCCCGATCCCGATCGTCCAATATCAAAGGGGCTCAATTCAAAATTGATTAAAGATAATGACCAAATTATTGAAAAGACCTACAAAGTGGGTGGGATGTATTCAGGAGCCATTGAAAAGATAGTTTATTGGTTAAGAAAAGCCAAAAGCGTGGCTGAAAACGAAACACAAGCCAAGGGTTTTGATTTACTTATTCAATACTACGAAACAGGGGATTTAGCTATTTGGGATGAGTATAACATTGAATGGATCAAAGATACAGAGGGAGATATTGACTATATAAATGGTTTTATCGAAGTGTATGACGATGCCTTAGGGAGAAAAGCGACCTTTGAATCTGTCGTTCAATTAAAAGACTTTGATGCGAGCGCTAGAATGGCAGTTCTAGATGAAAATATTCAATGGTTCGAGGATAATGCACCAATTATGGAACAGCACAAAAAGCCCAATGTTACTGGAGTAACATATAAGGTGGTTCAGGTTGTTGGAGAAGCTGGAGCTACTTCACCTAGCTCACCGATCGGAATCAATTTACCGAACAGTTCTTGGATAAGAAAAATGGGGTCAAAGTCGGTTTCATTGAGCAGTATAATTTCGGCCTACGATGAAGCAGCTGGAACAGGAATGCTTGAAGAATTTTGCTACAATCAAGAATTGGTGGATAGGTATGTTAAACATGGTGCTCTAGCCGGAAAGCTGCATACTGCATTGCACGAAGTTGTTGGTCATGCTTCTGGACAAGAAGAACCGCAAATCAAAGATTACAAAGCCTACTTAAAGAATTATGCGTCAACTATGGAAGAAGCGCGAGCTGATTTAGTTGCACTTTATTACATTATGGATCCTAAATTGATTGAATTAGGGCTCATTGAAACACTAGAAGTCGGCAAAGCAGAGTACGATTCATATATTAGAAATGGATTGCAGATGCAATTGAGAAGATTAGAATTGGGCGATAATATCGAAGAAGATCACATGCGAAATCGGCAATTGGTTGCAAAATGGGTTTATGAAAAAGGAAAAGAAGAGAATGTGATCGAGAGAAAAGAAAAAGATGGAAGGACTTATTTTGTTGTCAATGATTACGACAAATTAAGAATTCTGTTTGGCGACTTATTGAAAGAAATGCAACGTATCAAGTCACAAGGTGATTTTGAAGCGTGTAAAGAACTCGTAGAGAATTTTGGGGTCAAAGTAGATGCTGATTTACATGCAGAGGTATTGGAAAGAGTAAAACCCCTGGCTGCCGCTCCCTATAGTGGGTTCTTAAACCCTATATTGAGTGCCGATTTGGATGAACAGGGCAACGCATCAAACATTAGATTGGGATACATGAATGATTTTGCTGAACAAATGTTATACTATTCTGAAAGCTATTCTTTCTTGCCTGTGGTAAATTAATACCACTCATCGAATGTTGATAATTATTTTGAACTTTATTTTCTAAGGGCCGTTTATTCAATTGATTTTTATAAATTTGATATAGAAATTAATTAAAGAATTAATTCCTAATTGAATTGGTTTAAGTATTTCCTGGAGGATTGGAAGGAGGTTTTTTGGTATTGAAGCATAGAATAGTTTTTACTCCTTCTCCTCTTCTGGGATTTTTTATTGTCTGAATTTTGCAAGCTCTCAAATGCATCCTTTTATGTTTTTCTCTCTTGATGATGCCTTGCAATCGAAAAGAAATCAAAGAACATAGTTCAACTGGTTCGAAAGCACAGTCTCATAGTCTATTTACGCAAGTTTTAAAGAAACATGTTAGCCAAAATGGCGAAGTCGATTATATTGGAATTCAGAGTAATCGGAACTTTTCAAGTTATTTAAGTCAACTTCAAAGTGGACATCCGGATTCGAAATCGTGGAGCAGAGAAGAGCGTTTGGCTTACTGGATAAATGCTTACAATGCTTTCACATTGAAGTTAGTAATCGATCATTATCCAGTGGAAAGTATTAAGGATATTCCCAATTGTTGGTCAAGAGAGTTTATTCAAATTGAAGACACTAAATACAGTCTTGAGCAAATTGAGCATTCAATTTTGAGAGATATCTATAAAGAACCGCGCATACACTTTGCAATCAATTGTGCATCTTTTTCTTGTCCGAAGCTGCAGCCATTTGCCTTCGAAGCTCAAGAATTGGAAGATCAGCTTGAAAAAGTGACTCATTCTTTCATAAACGACATTAATCGCAACCAAATATCTGCTGACAAACTTGAACTATCCAAGATTTTTAGGTGGTTTAAATCTGATTTTACGAATACAAGTTCTCTTAAGGAATTTATTCAAAAATATACTGCGGTGAATTTGGATGAAGCAACAAAAATTGAATATTTAGAGTATAATTGGGAGTTAAACGAATATTCACCTTAAAGTTAGCGTATTGAAATGAATTCGCACTTACTCATCATTTTCGCGAAAAAACCCGAAATGGGAATGGTAAAAACGCGTCTCGCAAAAAGTATTGGCGATGAAAATGCACTCAAAGTTTATTTAAAGTTGTTGGAGCATACGCATCAGATTGCTGACAGAGTGAATGCAAGTAAGAAAGTCTATTTCAATAAAGTATCCAGCATCGATTTATTGGATTACTATAAATTCCAGAAAGAAGTTCAGATAGGTGAGGACCTTGGCCAGAAAATGAGAAATGCTTTTCTCGAAAATTTTGAATTCGAAAAGATTGTGCTTATTGGAAGTGACTGTATTGAGCTGAATGAAGATATCATTGAAGATGCTTTTTTGGCGCTTGATGACCATGACTGTGTTCTTGGGCCAGCAAAGGATGGTGGTTATTATTTAATCGGATCGAGAGGAGAAAGACTTTTGCCTGTTTTTAATGATAAAGAATGGGCGGTGGGCACGCGTCAGCCATGCTCGAGCGTATAGGGG
>JBCCIF010000125.1:0-7953 GCA_039028335.1 Bacteroidota bacterium | reverse complement strand
TCATTTTAGACAAGGCAAAGTCTCTCTTAGATTATAATCCGAGAAGTTTAGAAGAGGGACTAGAGCTGATCACTGAACAACTACAAAAAAGAGCCAGCGCATAATTTTATATATTTGACTCAATCACAACAATTATGAAGAAAATTCTAAACCTGTTATTTCTATTGATGTTTCCAATTTTGAATTATGCGGAAGTTGCAGCTGAGAAAGGGCTGGATGAAAAAATTGATGAAGCTTTTAAACCGGTTTCGGACTTTTTTAGTGATGTGATTTTCTTTCAGATTGCAGGTACTCCTTTTGTAATAATTCTTCTTGTAGCAAGTGCCTTTTTCTTTACGCTATATTTCGGTTTTGTTAATATCCGACATTTCAAAACAGCGATTAACGTTGTTCGCGGAAAATTTGATCATATTGATGGACACGGTGCGGAAAAAACGGATATAGCGATTGATGGAGATATTCCAGATACTATTAAGGACGAAAGCAAGGAAGGTGAAGTGTCACATTTTCAAGCGCTTGCCACCGCTGTTTCTGGTACTGTAGGAAATGGAAATATAGCAGGTGTGGCTTTGGCAATTGCTCTTGGTGGACCGGGAGCAACGTTTTGGATGATTATATGTGGCTTAATAGGTATGTCCACAAAATTTGTTGAATGCACATTGGGCGTTCAGTATCGGGATATCGGCCCAAATGGTACAGTTTATGGAGGACCAATGTACTATTTAAGTAAAGGACTCAAAGAAAAAGGATTTGCCACTCTAGGTAAAATTGCTGCGGCTTTATTCGCAGTATTTTGTATCGGTGGATCTTTTGGAGGGGGAAATGCTGCTCAGTCAAATCAGGCAACTGTAGTAATAAAGGACTTGATGGGCTTAGAGAGTTCGAGTGCAGGATTTTTTATTGGACTTACTTTAGCCATCCTTGTTGGTATTATAATTATAGGTGGCATCAAACGAATAGCTTCTGTTACTGAAAAGGTAGTGCCCTTTATGGCTGTTCTTTATATTATCGCTTGTCTCTTCATTATATTCAGTAATTTTAGTTTCATTGACGATGCTATAGCATTGATCTTCAAGGAGGCTTTTAATCCACAGGCAATAGGCGTTGGAGGAGTAATCGGAGTACTTCTTGTAGGATTTCAGAGAGCCGCATTTAGTAATGAGGCAGGAGCTGGTTCTGCTTCCATAGCTCATTCAGCTGTGAAAACGAAGTATTCAGCATCCGAGGGATTAGTTGCACTACTTGAGCCGTTCATAGATACGGTAGTAATTTGTTCAATGACAGCATTAGTGATCATCATGTTCAACTTAGATACTGGGGCTTTTTCCTATGGAGATTATCCGGGGCGAATTGATATGGGTGATGGGACCTATAATGTAACGATTGATGGAACAGAGTTTGAAAATGTCGATGGAAAAGTATTTATAGATGGTGAATTTAGGGAGGGAGCAGGAATTACTTCAAAGGCATTCGAGCGGTATATCCCATTTTCAGACGTTTTTCTTACAATCGCTGTGGTACTATTTGCTGTCTCTACGATGATCTCCTGGTCATATTACGGTTTACAATCGTGGATGTATTTATTCGGCAGGGGAAAGACATCCGATTTAGTGTATAAGTTCATGTTTCTTTCTTTCGTGATAATCGGAGCAGCTGCAAATATGAGCTCTATTTGGGCATTTTCAGACGCAATGATTTTTGCGATGGTATTCCCGAATATGGTAGGGCTCTACTTTTTAATGCCAGTAGTAAAAGAACAGTTAAAGCGTTATCTGAAAGCAATCAAGAGCTAGTCGTTAATCCAGGGCCCTCTTATTAAAAATTAGGTATCCGAAATTTATAATCCAGGTCCAAGGATCATCTCTCTGGTCGTAGTAATTAATATTCAAACTGAGCGGTCCTAATGGGCTGTGATAAATGCCCCCGAGCGTCCCAATGTAAAAGCGATCTTCGAAAGGCTCTCCATACTCTGCAGTATCGTCTGCTCTTCTCAAAATGGTTTGATACGGCTGGAACATATAATGTTCAGTTCTCAGCTCAATCCGGTTGCCTAAATCAAAAATTACTTTTCCCCCAACAGAAGCGAATTGATGAGCTCTGAATTCTTCTTGAAAAAGGGTTTTACTTTCGGGTATAGGCTGGAAATAGGGAGAAGCAATCAATGATGCTGTATAGTTATTATAAAAAGGCTGTGTGCTGATTGTTGCATTGAATTGCGCACCTGCTTTGAAGCGCTGACTAATTTTCCAATAATTCTGTATTTCAAATCTACTTTGTATCCAGTTTCGGCCTTTTGTAACTGGTGTCTCACTGACATTGGTAGATCCAGGAACGGTATTTTCAATGCCACTGATGTATCGGCTACTGAAACTAATTTTCGATCCTTCAGAAGCAAAAAGTTTTTTATCTAGCGTATTTCTTTCCCATGAAAATCCAACGCTCCAAGCATTGAATTCAGTGATGTCAGTAGTGTCTGCAGAAGTGAAATTGTCTGTTTGATAATAATCGTCTTCAAGCCTTACGTATCGGCCATTGAAACTGATTTTACCTCTATTGGTTTCCGGGAAATTCAGATTTATTCCTCCAAAAGTTTCGTTTTGCACAATGAAAGAAGGCCGAACATCCTCAAAGAAGGTGGCAAAACTTTCAAAATAGTCATACCTATTAATACCTGTTAAGACTTCAAAATTGAAAGGTACTAGAGTTGGAAAATCCATCTTGTATTTTACCAAAATGGAGCCGTAGTACTTTCCGAAATACGAATTGGCAATGAGCGACTTTGGATTCTTCCCAAACAGGTTGTATTTCAGTCTTAAAAACCCAGTATTTACTGGTCGAGAGGAGAAATTCCCCCCGAAAGAAACCTCAATTTCTTTTTCTTTATAAACCCTCAAAAAAAGACGATAACGATCTCTTTCCTTTCTGTAACTCAGCTTTGGATAGATGTATTGGATTTTATCATCTTCAATCAATCGATAGTAGACTGGAATTATTTCTTCGAGACTTTGAGCTTCCTGTAAAGGGCCATTAGGGAAAAGAACGCGATCAACATATTTTTTCATTTTCGGACCTACACCATCAATGACAACTTCGTCAATCAAAATAGGCTTGAATTTACTTTTAAAGCGCTCTCTTTTTTTCTGGCGGAATGAAGATAAAACCTCACGACCTACGATTGATTTTATGCTGTCCATTTGAAGAAGGGTGGCTTGGTAGCCAATACTGATGTTTTCCTGAGATTTCTCAAAATCAAAAGTGCCTGATTGAACAGGAGGGAGAATTACAATTCCCTCTTCACAGGGTAAAGAAAAATCCGTTTTAGATACAATCATATTTTCGAGTAGTGAAAAGAGATTGTTTTCATCCGGTTCAGGTGAATTTGATGATACATTCGAACCGATGATTACATCGGGTAGAAAATCGTTATAAAGAATATCAGCCGGAAAGTTATTGTATAATCCACCGTCAAAAAGCAATTTGCCATTTACCCGAATAGGTCTAAAATAGAAAGGGTAGGAGGACGAGACGCGCACAGCTTCATTCAATTCTCCTTTTCTAAAGACATATTCTTTCTTCTCAACAATGTCTGCACCTATACATCTAAATGGAACAAATAGACTATCAAAGTTATAGTTTGCCGCAGCCGAAGCTGGCCCGAATACTTTGAGCATTTCCAGATCCATCATTACAGGATCAATAATTTTAGTGGGAAGACCGTAATTAAGAAGTGAATCTTTATCCAATTTAATTGTGACCCATGATGCGTCTTCTTCTCTTTGTTTAAAGAAATAGGAGTATTGATCCTCTATCCCACCTTCTATTCCTTGCTTAAACTTTTTAGAACTAAAAAAACGTTCTATTTCCTCAATACTCATGCCTGAGGCATACATAGATCCAACAATAGCTCCCATTGAAGTTCCGGCAATATAGTCTATGGGTACATCATGCTCTTCTAATGCCTTTAGTACCCCAATATGTGCCAAACCGCTAGCACCTCCTCCACTCAAAACAACTCCAACCTTTTGTCCACAGAGGCTGAAAAAGGAAAAGACAAAAAACAAGGACAGTATAATATGGGCCTTTTTAAGTTTCAATTAGTTTATTCAAACTTAGGCTAAAATAATTTTAATCTTTTGAATTTTCATTCATTAGAAAGAAAAGCAAAAAAAAACTCATTCACTTTAAGTGAATGAGTTTCTTATTCAAATTTTTCTAGTAATTACTACTGAGCGATAATCAATCTCTTTGTGTGAAGGACATTACCATCCACATTTAACGTATAAAAATAAACGCCTTTTTCAAAGTCCGCTGAGTTCAGTCTAACAATACCTTTATTTTCAATTAAAGCAATCTCTTGGACCATTGCTCCAGTTAAGTTATGTACAGTCAATTTAGCCTGGTCAATTCCAACAGGAAGTTGATAATTTATAGCTGATTCACCAATAACCGGATTCGGTTGAGGTAGACCCAATTCTGATTGACTTAAATAAACCTCAGTGATTCCAAGAGGTCCATCGAACCACACTTCAAATGTATAGATGTCCTCGTTCGTGTTCTCATCAAACAACACTAATCTCCATTGCGCATTAGCATTAGAGCTATTGTTGCTATAGGTCACTTTAAAATTCTCGTCTTGTCCATTTCCCGGTAAAGTAAAACCGTTAGGGTAGATATACCCATCAGTTCCATTAGGAGGGTAACAGGTAATTCCGAAACAAATTGCCATTGTAGCTCCATCTGGGGCATCAATAATTTCCTGTCTGAGTTTCAAGTCATAAGATTGAGCATCATTATTCGTAATAATGATATCTCCATAATCAAAGACCAATTCGTCTGGAGTAAAATTTAAAATGGGGTAATTGCTCTCAACATTTTGAGCAAGTAAACTCCCACTTAGAATACAAAATAATGCCAGGTATATATGTTTCATAAAATTACTATTTGCTATAAAATTAACGTATTTCTGCTAATCATTCCAGTCTGATGTACTCAGAATTCGTTAAAAAGGTTTAAATATTGAAATTCTAATCGGCCTATGACATGGCTTCGATCAAATCTTGACCAGTGATTATATGATGTGTTCCATTGTTGATATGCACTAGAACGGCAGGATTCTCTCGGCTTATTTTTGCGCTAATTTCACTCAATTCTGTCTGTTGATCAACAACTTCAAAAGGAGGGTTCATCACCTCTTTGACCAATAATTTATGCAAGTCTTTGCCTTCACTTACGGCCTTCAAAAGTCGCGATTCCTCTACTGAGCCTACAAATTCGCCTTTGAAGTTTTTTACTGGGATTTGAGAGATTTTGTATTGAATCATTAATTGAAGGGCATTGTTCACAGGTTCTTCTTGCATGACGGTCACTAGCTTCTTTCCAACGTGCTTATTGACAAGGTCAAGGGCTGTTTTATTTGTTTCAGGCAAGAACCCCCTGTCTTTCATCCAATCGTCATTGAACATTTTTCCTACATACCGTGATCCGTGATCATGAAAGAGTATCACAGTAATACTATCCTTGTTTAAGCGGTCCTTTAGTTGTTTGAGGCCAGCCATTGCAGAACCGCAGGAATATCCTAATAACAATCCTTCCTTTCGAGCCAATTCACGAGACATGAGTGCTCCGTCTTTATCGGTCACTTTTTCAAAAAAGTCGATTGTACCGAAATCTACATTTTTCGGAAGAATATCTTCTCCAATACCTTCTGTGATATACGAATAGATTTCATTCTCATCAAACTCACCAGTTTCATGGTACTTTTTAAAGACTGAACCGTAGGTATCAACACCCCAAATTTGCACATCGGGGTTTTGTTCTTTCAAATATTTTCCGACACCTGAAATTGTGCCTCCTGTGCCAACTCCTACAATAAAGTGCGTTATTTTTCCTTGGGTTTGCTTCCAGATCTCTGGTCCAGTGCTTTCGTAATGAGCTTTTGCATTGCTCAGATTGTCATATTGATAAGGGTAAAAGGAGTTGGGAATTTCTTCACTTAATCTGCTCGCAACGGAGTAATAAGAGTCGGGATGATCGGGTGAAACATTTGTTGGACAAACGATCACTTCAGCACCCATTGCTCTCAAAATGTCCATTTTCTCCTTGCTTTGTTTATCACTCAGCGTGCATATCAATTTGTAACCTTTGACAATTGCGGCAAGGGCGAGTCCCATTCCTGTATTTCCGGATGTGCATTCAATGATTGTTCCTCCGGGTTTGAGCTTTCCTTCTGCTTCGGCATCTTCAATCATCTTTAATGCCATGCGGTCTTTCGTACTATGACCCGGATTGAAATATTCAACTTTGGCATATACTTTTCCAGGGATGTCTTGCGCGATCTTATTGAGTCGGATGAGCGGTGTGTCTCCTATAGTTTCTAAAATGTTGTCGTAAACTTTCATGATTTTAATCTGATTCGAAATTAGTCGAAGCGCAGCGATTTTACAGGGTTCATATGGCTGATTATCCACGAAGGAATGATCAAAACAAGAATGCAAATAAAGAAAATTCCCAGATCCAGATAAAAGAAATAATCCCATTTGAGTCCTACAGGAACCTCGCTTATGGAATAGCTTTCAGCATTCAATTTTATCAGGGAAAAATGTTTTTGCAGAAGTAATAGGCTGATTGCAATTGTATTGCCCCAAAAGATTCCCTTTAAGATCATTTTGGAAGCATTTATTAGGAATATTTTTCTTATGCTCCAATTGCTACTTCCTAGCGCCTTTAATAAACCAATCAGTTTTGTTTTTTCAAGAATAATAATAATGATAGTTGAGGTCATATTTACAATAGCCACAATGACCATAAGAATAATTATGATTCGCGCGTTTACACCAATCATTTCTAACCATGAGAATAATTCTCTATTCAAGCTTTCGAAATTTGTGCTCGTTAAATCATAACTTACTGAATGATCAATTGCGATTTGTTTTTCTTCGAGATCAGAAATATCGTTAAGCATTACTTCGTAACCCCCGATATATTGGTCATAGCTTCCTTCAGATCTTTTTTCATCCCAATAGAATTTATTTTCTGCCGACTGAAAAGCAATATGGGCCGTATCGGGTAATGTATTTGATTCATCATTTACAATGACAAAAGTTCCATCTGCTTCTGCTTGAGAAAGATAATGGGGGCCAGGTCCTTCTAGGTTATTGTTCCATGAATATTTGTACGAACCATCGCCTCCAAAAGCCCCAGCCATAACAAAGACCCCTTTGTCAAGGGAATCTCGAACGAGTAAATTTGCAGCCAATCCCCAATTATTTATTTTGCGAATATGACGAATATCTCCTATGACTTGTTGAGCGTCAATTTCACTTAAATCAGTAGAATAAATCCCGACAATCTTTAATTTTCTTATGCGAAAGTCCTCTGTACTATTGATGAAGTAGACATTGGTCTTTTCATTGAGTTGAACATTTAATTTATCGGCCAAAATTCGAGAAATCAAAATTTCATTACTCGCTGTGCTGTCATTGAAGTGTATGATGCGCCCTTCGACAAGATGAGACTCAAAAAAATCCCAATTGTAATTTTCACTCACTCCTTTAACTATAACTCCTTCTAAACCTTCTTCATTTTCGATAAGCGCTCCTTTTGTGGCATAGATTTGGATATGATCTACAAAGTCAAAAGCTTTAATTTGTTGAATGATTTCAGGATCAAATTGGATTTTTTCCAGCTCGGCATTTGGTGAAGAACTAATTTTAGAAATTTGAATATGCGATCCGAAACCGATAATTTTACTCTGAATTTCAGCTCTAAATCCGATTAGAATGGAAAGTGAAATGAACATTACACATACTCCAAGAACAACGCCTAAGGTGGCTAATTTGACTATTGGACGCGAAATTTTTCCGGTCTTTTTAAATATTCGATTGGATATAAACTGTTCTATATTCAAATTCTGAGTGCAATGAATCAGAGAGCAAAGTATGTAAATTATACGCT
>JBCCIF010000124.1:0-8277 GCA_039028335.1 Bacteroidota bacterium | reverse complement strand
TTTTTCTTCTTTTTGCTGGGAAGGGCTACACGAACAAAAAGACATGAGTATCAGCCAAATTGCATATTTAAATTTCATCCTTTCAATAAAGTACAATTTTTAGAACAGAGCAAATAGGGCAGGAGAAGGATTCTGAATAATCGGAAGTTTCTGCAGCCACTTTGGGGCAGTAAAGGGATGTAAAAGGAATGCCCAATTCAATGAACTGCATTTTACTCTCTGACGACAAGTAGATTTTTAATTCAAAACCCAAGCTTAGAGATCCAGAATACTAACTTTTCGAGGGCTGTTTTTAACTAATTGAGTCGTATATAATTGATGAGTTGATCCGTTTCGATTTTGTCTATGGGATGTTTTACTCCTTCAAGACTAATCAATTTTGCCTTGGGCAATAAGTTTGAAACGTAGTTTGATTCTTCATAACTGACCATATTATCCAAGCTTCCTATTCCTACGATGACCTCTTGGTTTATTCTCTTAAAATCATTATCCATTAGTCTGGCCCCTTTTGCCATATTCATCATCATATCAGCAGTTTTATTCATCATTTGTTTCCAGTCTTGCGGAGAATGCTCTTGCCTTAGTTTCTCGGCAAAATGTGGAATTTTTTCCTCGATTTTAGAAGGGTTCAGCCTATTTACTTCTATTTCTGCCGACTCCATATCCCATTTAAACTTGGTGCCCAATGTGAGTACCTTTTCAATCTTTTCGGGAATTTTAATAGCGGCATTAAGGGCCACATATCCGCCCATACTGTACCCAAAAATTGTAGCTTTTCCAATTGAATTGGTATCCAAATAATCGTTAAGATTTTCTGTAAATAACTGAATCGAGAATTCATTGTCAGATTCATTACCGCCATGACCCTCAAAATTGAAGCTATGAACTTCAAAATAGTCTTCTAATCCTATTTTTAAGGAATCGAACTGTTTTTTACTACCTAGTGCTCCATGCAAGAGTATGACTTTTTCTTTCATGATTTGGTTTTATTGGTGGATCTTTTGGCTGATTCAAATTGTTATTTATTGCGTTTTAAACTCAGGGCTTTTAATGTGTTCGAAACAGGCTGGTTTTGGAGTCTCAGTTGGATTATTGAAAAATTCATTGGCAGCTTGCATGGCACACGGATCACTCCAATTAGTGGTTGGTCCGTGTTTCCAGCCTTTGAAAATCAGATGGTAAGAGTTTGATAGATTAGTAGTCATTGCTTCGGCCCATTTAACAGGTGTTGATTCATCATATTCTCCGCTAATTAATAGGACAGGAATGTCACTTCTTACAGCTTGGTTCTCAATTTCACGTACTTTTTTAACACTCCAAATTTTGCAAACTTCATCATCAAAAACTGCAGGAGATAATCCCTTAATTGAAGGATGTTTAATTGTTTCGGAAGCGATTTTTTCTTGAGAATTAAATGGGTTCTCTTCTGCACACCAAACCGATAGACGCATTCCCATTCCAATTCCACCTCCTGGCTTTCGGAAAATATTTTGTAATTGCTGTTTTACGGAAGATAAATCATTGTTAAGCAATTTATTAATCTCATAAGGAATGTTGGGTACATCTCCTGTAGAAGTTGAGACCACGTTAATTAAGTCTTCTCCCTTGAGGTAAAACGTTTCTAAATTTCCATTTTCAGGATTTCCAATTTTAAGCTCAAGTGGACTATTGGTTTTCTCTTCCAGGTAAGCGAAGAAACGATTTTTGATATTTGGAAAGGCATTATTACAATCAATATCGGATTCGCAATCCTTGAAGAGTTTGTCTAAAGACTCCAAAAGATTGTTCACACTTTCTTCATCATAATTAACTTCCAATGGAAGTGGCGAATCCATGACGACACTCCTTATTTTATCGGGGTAATCTCGCATTAAAACCTGCCCAATTTTTGTGCTGTAAGACATTGTAAGCAAGTTGTAGTTTTCTATTTCTAGTACTTTGATCAAGTCATTAATGTCAGCTGCTATCTGATTTGTTGTGTAGCTGTTTAAGTCAATCTCGTTTTTTCTAAGTCTTTCACTACATTCTTTGGCTGCATTTTGAAAAATACTATCGGTCTTAGATTGTTCTGTACCGGGTAAATTAGATTGATAAATTGCCTTTGACCATTCAGGACAGTCCAAACTCGGTTCTGCATATTGAGTGCCCCTTTGCTCGAATAAAATAAAATCTCTATCATCTAGATATTTGTAGTATTTCATATACTTTGATGCACGCATTGATGTATATCCAGGACCGCCAACAGTATATAAAATTGGATCGGGTTTTGGATTCTTATTTCGACTTTTAAAAATGTATACCGGTAATTTAATTTTATTGCCATTCGGCTTATCTCTATTTTCGAGTACTTCTAAATATCCGAAAATATAGTCCTGATCTTTCGGAATGTCATGGGTAGTCTCTTTCGAGGGCGTAAAAGTTGGCGTAAATTCTAAATTTGAGTTGTTATTCGAATGTATCCAAAAGGAAATACAAATAAAAAAGCCTGAGATGATATACTTCATAAAAAAAATTGTTTGATTCGACTGCTTTACAAAGTAAATGCCGATAAAGCATTTAAACATTCACATTTGTTAAGAAATGATTTGTTTCTTAATTCTGCTTAAGCTTTGCTCAGATACGCCTAAATATGAAGCTATGTACTTTTGAGGAACTCTTTGAAAAAGACTAGGGCTTCTTTTTATCAAAGCCAAATATTTCTCATTTAAGTTGAGCAATTGTAAATCTGCTAACTTCTCTACCGTAGTGAGAAATGCTCTTTCAGCGATAATTCGCGCTAATCTTTCGTTTTCATGAGATGTGTCATAAAGATCCAAAAGGTCCCTTTTATTGAATTCGTAGTAATGGGTTTTTTCGATGCTTTCAATATATATCTGACTGGGTTTTTCGTTCAGAAAACTTGAATAATCAGTGGCAAACCAATTTTCAAAATAAAAATGATGTGTGCAGTCCTTACCATCGATAATTTTATAGCCTCGAAGCAGTCCTTTTTTCAAGAATAGAATCTTGTTTGTGGGTTTATTTGGATAAAATAATAGTTGATTCTTTCCTACCTCTTTTTCAGATGCAATATTGAGTAAGAGATCAAAGCTCTCATCCGAAAATTCTATGTGCGACTGAATAATTTCTTTCATTTTTTATTGGCTGCAAAGGCCTATATAGCCATGATTATATAGCCGTGGTTAGCGCCTGTTTTATTTCTTCATGATCCAATTCTGTTCGAAAGGTTCTGAAGAAATAACAAGATACCTCTTTTTAAAAAAAGTAAATTTCTTTTGGGTATTTATAGGCGCCAGTAAACGTTCTTTTCTATCTATTTTGATATCAGTGAAATAATACTCATCACTGAGAGGCCTATCACTATTTTCAGAAATTAATTCTGACTGAAGTACTATTTTTCCACCTTCTAATGTATATTTTCCGGAATCGATTACAATAGATCCTCCAAATCCTGACCAATGTTCATACAAATAGGAGAAGTCTTTTTTCAGAGTCAGGTTCCAAGAATTATCAAGACCAGCATGCATTACAAATTTAGCATTGACCTGTGCTACAGATGCTGAAATTACGAGCAATAGAAGTAAACCAAAGTATTTCATTCCTTATTTACGCTCGGGCTTTGTCGCAATCAATGTTTTTGTCATCCATTTTTCATTTTTCTTTTCAGCAATTTTCATTTATTCCAATTGGTTATGTGGGTCTCGGCTATGAGCAGTTGCGAGGGGTAGTATTAAATTTTGCAAGCAGACAGCGAGCTGAAAAGCCGTGAGGATATTCAGAAACGATGCCCTGAGCTTGCCGAAGGGTAGGCGAGAATAAGCAAAAAGGCATAGCCATTGTTTCATCTGGTTTTTATCGTTTAAATTTTATGACTGATTTGCTTATTGGCTGATACAAATACAATTCAGTTTCATTAAGTTTGGTGACTTTGAGAAACTCCGTTAGTTCATCACTTTCAATTATCAAAGTTTGATTGTCTTTATCTATTGTCCAGTTTGCAGATAATTCTATTTCAAATGGTGCCTTATTAATAAACTCTCCATTATCAAGAAATGTATAATTAACTAATTCCGTATTACTATGTTTAAGAATTATATCATTCTCATTACCATTTATATTTTGTCCATTGTGGTACCATTTTCCCAATAGTGTTTTTCTATCTATGTTGATACCCTTTATTTTATCAAGTATATTCTCTTCAAATACAAGATCTGCCTTTTCACTTGATTTTATTAATTGCCACTCTCCACTTTGTTTTTTGAAAATGATTTGATTGTCACTAATCTGCATTATTTCTGCTTCATATGTGTAGCCTTTGGTAGAATTAAATTCATAAAGATTTTCACCAATCGAAGACCAATTTCCACTCTCTGATTTTCCCAATACAAATTGGGTATAGTTCTCTTTATCGAAAGAAAGAGTCATCTCTTTGAAAAATTCATTTGCCGTTTTTAGACCTTGTTCATCGATTTCAACGTGGTCCGGGATTTTTTCGTATTTCTATTTTCCAATTAAAAAATCGTCTTGTGCATAAGAAAGAGAAGTTAGAAACAGCAGATTCAGTATTAGATATATTCTTTTCATTTCAGTATATAAATTTGATGCAAGAGCATCAATAAACACTCGTTTTTGATAGCGTTCATTTTTGTTGTGAATATTATATAGATATCGCTCAATAGAGGATTTCCCAGAACAAGATAATTACTAAGGAGCTAAAATTCCAACAAAAAAAGGCGCCCCGTTTTCGGAACGCCTTTATCGTATTTTCAGAATTCGTTTATTAAGCAGCCTTCTTCATTTTTCTACTCAGCTCGGCCATGCGCTTCTCCTTGCTTGATGACACATTTCCCGTTTCCGCATAGATCTTTGCGTCATTGAGTACTGTGTCCAGAAGACTGTTCATTTTCTTTTCCATCATTCCCCTTGTTAACCAGCCCATAAAGCCTTTTGATCCGAACTCGGCCTTCATCACCAGCTTACTTTGGGTGTCATTAACAGGTACTACGGTCCAGTCATTTACAGCTTTTGTGATAAACCCGGGCATACCTTCACGCACTTCGTACGCGAGGTTCATGTTTTTTTCACTGTAATTGGTAAGCTTTTCGCTGATTTTACTGAATCCCTTTACGTCCACATCACAGAATCGCTCGCTGCAAACTGCACCCTCAAATTCTGGACTACCGCCACCAGTGGCGTGATCAACATTGGATGCCCATTTATGCACATCTATAAATCCTGGTCCGACCATCGTCCATAGTTGATCCGCAGATACGTTGATTGTAATTTCCTTTTGTACTTCAAAACCTTTTTGTGCCATAAGACTTGTGTTTAAAATGAATAGTGCAATGAATGTTTGAACTAGATGTTTCATCTTTTTTCTATTAAATGTTAATGAAACAAAGGTCCGGCACTCTGAAAGGAAAGCCCTGCTGGATCAGCTCAATTCTTTTCTGTTTCGGGTCAAACGGTATTTAGAAGGAGAAATGTGGAACTTTTCGGTGAAGTTCGCAGAGAAAGTAGTGGCATCTTGGAAGCCGGAATCGTAGGCAATATTGGCTACTGAATTGTCGCTGCAGAGCAGGAGGGAAGCAGCATGCTCTAATCGTTTATTTCGGATATACCGAGCAGGGGTGTCCCCAAATTCCTTTTTGAATGTCCGTTTGAATGTGGAAAGGCTCATATTACATACGAAGGCGAGCTGATCAAGCGTTAGGGCATTAAAAATATTTCGTTCGATCGCTTCTTTGAATTCAACATTGACCGGTGCGAAGATCTCCGAGAGTAATTTACGGATGTCTTCATGATTTTCAGATTTTAATAGGATCAACATCAACTCTTTCAATTTGAGAATTCCTAGTTCTTCATCCAATGTATCGGGCTCATCGAAGTAGATCGAAAGGTTGTGCATGTACTGTTCTATCAGCTTGTTGCCAATCAGTTTTTTAGGCATTGGCGTTTCACTTTCGGGTTTTAGAAACGAATGAACTTCATCTTTGTAGATCTCCTTCAATAGCTCTGGGTAGAGATAAACGGCAATAGCCTCGCATTCCAAGGCTGAACCTTCAGCCAGGTACTGTTGCACATAATTACCGCATTGTTTCATTACAGCCTCTTTAGCGCCTATTCGATGCAGCCCGCGAGCATCATAACTGTTCATGGTGCCTTCGGTCATGTAAAAGAAACATGCAAAATTTTTAATTTCACCCTGCATCAGATCCCTAGAATTAAACCTTGCCTTAACAAATAGGGGCATTTCTTTAAACAGGATTACTTTATTCTCAATCATGTTGCAATTTTAGCAGGTTTGCTGCAAAAGATCTTTCTGAAAAAGGTCAAATTGGAAGTAGAAGCTTTATTAATTCAAATAAAGCACAACGAATCAGGAATATGGCATGGCTTGTGGTGAGCGCGAGGTGCTTTACGAGAGGCTGTTTTATGATATGGTATTCGCATTTTTTTATTCGATGTTTGGAAGACCTTTTTAAAGAAAAGTAAATTCATCTCTCTTAACGATCGCTCCTCTCTTCAGGTAATAAATCATTCTTGAATGGATTCTTGGTAAAAGGAAATATGAGCTGTTTAAGAAATCCTTTAGGGAATGAAGCATCAACCAAACCGGTACCTTTTGGCCATTCATTTCCAGGTAGGTAATATGTTCCAAATAGCTTATCGATAAACGGGAATACCACTGCAAAGTTATTTCCGTAATGTTCCGGTTCTTCACAATGATGCCAATGATGGTACTGAGGTGTAGTAATAATGTACTTCAAGAAACCAAAATTTATGCTCGTATTTGCATGAATGAGGACAGCGTGAATTGCAATAAATATGATGTAAACATTAAATGTCAAGGTGGAGAAGCCAAGTATATATAGGGGAACATAAGAAACGCTGCGCGTGAAGAAAATGTCTATAAAGTGCGTTCGTGATCCAGCAAGCCAATCCATACTTTGAGTAGAATGATGAATCGAGTGAAACCTCCATAAATAGTGATGGGAGTGAAAGAATCGATGAGCCCAATATTGAAAAACATCAGTGATAATCAAGGCCAGCAAAAGTTCTAAAACAAAGGGCAGTTTAGACACCCAATTATGAACTATATCCAAATTCATCCAGCCAAAGAAGGCTTCAGCGGGCTGCTTAGTAAGTACACCAAAAAGCTGAATGGCTAAGTGACTGATTCCAAAGTAGACTAAGTCCGTTCTCCATTCCGGATGAAACTTACTTTGAAGCTTGTTTTTCGGGAAAGCAAGTTCGATAGGAACGAACAGCAAAGCCATAATTAGTAGGTCAAGTAGAAGCCAATCAAGTCCTAGACTCCAACTCACTTTTTCAACGGCCCTACCTTCAACATTGAATCCACCCAATGCAATAGATAAAACCCCTAAGATTGCTCCAACCGTTGCATAGCGTCTACTCTTGCTAAGCAACAAGCTGACCAACGCAAAAATGAATGTTGCGATAATAACTCCCATTAAAAGGTTCTCCATCATATCCGCTGTATAAAGCTCTCTGAAATCAGGAGTTGTCAACTGCTCTGGAAATTTGAAACACACTATACCACCTAAGGCAAGAGACCCCAGGAAAACGGAAATTGCTCCGCTTATTCGGCCTTCGCCTACTCGCATTCTTTTGCTTCTTTCTACCATTTATTATTTTTCAATCATACCAATTTAGCCACTCTTTTGGAGCAGGGTAGATAAGTTGGTAAAAATATTTCTCCTTCTCGTTCAAGGTTTCGAAGTACTTACTCAGCTCGAGAATATATTCTTCACCGTATCCCATTTTCCAGCCCATGTCCATAGGATCAAGCTCTGGGTATTTTAACCAGGGAGGAGGGAGGACTTTTGTCAATGCTTCTACTCCTTCGACTTGATTCAATCTTCTTCTCACTTCCATTAATGCAAATCCAAGAAGATTAGTTCCTTTCCATTCATAGGGATTCAATGTAGCTGGATTATCTTGTGCTAATCCAATTCCCCAAATCGGATCCACAGGACTGGCTTCAACTAATATTCGTTCTTGAGTGTTCAATAAAAATTGACATAAGTCCTTATTCTTTAAAAATTTCAGCACATTTCCGTTAATGACAATTGACATTCTTTCTTCATTCCAAACCCTCTGATTAAACCCTCTAACTTCCCGTCCTTTGGCTTTTGCCTTGCCAGGAGTTTCGGCAGATAGAATTTCTGCTCTTTTTTCCAAATCATTGAACAACTCAGCCTTCCTGACCATCATCCAATGCTCAGCAGTTTGATAAGTTTCTCCATTGTATTC
>JBCCIF010000123.1:0-8346 GCA_039028335.1 Bacteroidota bacterium | reverse complement strand
TTCCTCTTTAGCCGTATAAATACTCAAGTTTAGCTCGAATCCTATCAATAGTATGAGAGAGTTATAATATATCCAGAAAAAGAAGACTAAAATGGCGCCAATGCTGCCATAGAGCTTGTTGTAGTTTCCGAAGTTATTGACATAATATGCAAATCCAACACTCACTAAAATCATCAAGATACTGCTAACCACTGCTCCGACCGAAGTAAATCGCCATTTTTTTCTTTCTGGATTTCCGATATTATAAAGTGTAGAAATAGCGAGTAAAAAAAGAAAAAAGATGAGGACATATGTTAGTGCATATAGAACGAATGTCCAGGAACTCGAGGTCAAAATGTCCTTTTCCTCCAAGAAATCTATTAGCCATTGAATCCCGGTAATGGACCCCAATGCGGTAATGATGAACAGAGCTATTATTCCTATAACAGCTAAAGAAACTAAACGTTGGGTAAAAATATTTCTTCTTTCTGTGATGTGGACAGATCTCGAAAAGGCACTCAAAATGGATTGAAATGCACTCGAACTATAATATATAGCTAATAAGAAACCTACTGAAACAATTGTTCCGCCTTTTGAGAATAATTGATCTAAGTATGGATTTAACAATAGCATTGTTTCTTTTGGTAAAAAGGTGGACATCGCTTGTTGCATTCGAAAAGTAAAATCTGGAAACAGCAAAGGAATCGCACTAATTAAGACTATCATGCCGGGTATTGAGGCCATTATTAGTTTAAAGGAGATTGCCGAAGCCCTAGTCACTAAAGCACCTTTGGAAATTGAATCCCAAAAGAATTTAGCTACATAGTGCACGCTTAGACCTTGAAAGCCAGGTGGTTTAATCCGCTTCGTAAAATTAATAAAGGCCAAAAATGGTCCCCAGTGAAGAATTTTATTTAGAAATTTTTGAATCATTTCATCGCCTTCAGACTCATATCGAGACTTCTCACTTGGTGCGTGAGTGCTCCAATAGAAATAAAATCTACTCCGGTCTCTGCATATTCTCTAATATTTATTTCAGTAATCCCACCGCTCGATTCCGTTTCAAATTTATGATCAATGAGCTTTATCGCTTCGTGAGTTTCTCCAGGACTGAAATTATCTATTAGAATTCGATCGATGCCTCCAACTTTGAGAATTTCTCTAATTTCTTCCATGTTTCTTGCTTCTACTTCGATGGGAATATTTTTTCCTTTTTCATCTAAGTAGTTTTTTACTTTTCTAATGGCCATTTCTATTCCGCCAGCAAAGTCAATGTGGTTATCTTTAATCATTACGCGATCATATAGTCCCATTCTATGATTATGACCACCGCCAATTTTAACAGCAAGCTTTTCGAAATACCTAAAATTTGGAGTAGTTTTTCTTGTGTCTAGAATTTTCGTTTTTGTCCCTTTAATTAATTGCGTTAATCTATTCGTATGTGTAGCTATTCCGCTCATCCTTTGCATGATGTTCAAAGCCAATCTTTCTCCAATCACTATTGATTGGGAAGAACCTGAAATGTAGAAAGCTTCATCTCCAGGTCTTATTTTTGACCCATCACCTATTTGAATTTCTATTTCCAGATTCGGGTCTACTTGGTTGAATACTTTCTTTGCGATATCAACTCCAGCAAGAATTCCTTCTTGCTTTACTAAGAGTCTAGCTTTTCCTTTTGCTTCTTTTGGGATTGTTGAAAGTGAAGTATGGTCTCCATCTCCTAAATCTTCTTCAAGTGCTTTTGCAATGAATTCTTCAATAGTCATACTTCAATATTATCATTTTTTGGTTATATGTATGGCTAAAATACTTCGTAGTTTTGACTGATGGAAATTCGGCTGATTTGTCTCGGAAAAACAAGTGAGAAGCATGTTGAGCAAGGAGTAGAGATGTATGTTAAAAGGCTTAAGCATTACGTGAAATTCTCGGTGCTTTATTTATCTCATCCCAAACTCAAAGGGAATCTGAACTGGGACGATATAAAGGCCGCGGAAGCGGAAATATTTTTCTCAGAATTGGGAAATGAGCCTTTCATTTTGCTTGACGAAAAGGGTCAAGAATTCACATCAATTGCATTCGCAAAGTTTCTTCAGTCTCAATTTAACAAAGGGGGGAAGCGATTGAATTTCCTAATTGGTGGTGCATTCGGATTTTCTAAAGAAATACATCAAAAGTCTAAAGGTCAAATTGCTCTTTCGCAATTAACATTTTCGCATCAATTGGTGCGACTTATTGCTATGGAGCAGTTCTACAGAGCAATGACAATTATCAAAGGAGAGAAATACCATCATAAATGAACCCCTGTTCTTTGTTAAAAAGATTATGTGACAATTTGTTTTATTTTAATATTTGCTCGAATCTAGCGTTAACTTTAGAGTATGATTCAATACCCTGCAAAGGTCTTGTTGGCATTTGGTGAAGCCATTAAAGGGAATGAGAAAATAGAGGCTTGGTTGATGGAGAATGGTTTTAGTGAATTGATTGCGTTTAAATATGCGATTGCCAATGATAAGAGAGCCAAAAATTGGTTAATGAAAAACAAATTTCCCCATTGGTTAGCTTGTTCAGAATTTATCGATGACGATCAGAAAGCAGGAAAGTGGTTGGAAGAACACAATTACGATGTTCTTATTCGATTGGCACAACTTTCAAGAAAGAACAAGACAGCGGAATTATGGCTTCAACATCACGGACACCGTGAATTTATTTATTTAGGGAACCTTTTGGCAGCTTATATCGATCAAATCGAATTTGACATGGGAGATGTTCATCGTAGCCCATTTTCTTAAGGCATATTCAGGAGCAAGGAAGTCTGCGTGATGTTATTTCTATTTTGATAAAAATGATAGATCTGAGAAAAGCGTTCAATCTAATCCGAGATCTTTACGCATAGATTGAAAACGGTTTGCATTTTGTCCCCAATAGGCTTCTTTAACCGATTTGTCCAAGGAAGCTTTAGTAGTTAGTTTTTTTCTGTTTGGACCGAACCCACTTATGTAACTATCTTCCCAATACGTTATACGATGTGGAAATTGACTGTGTGCTTGAATAAGCAATTCTCTCCCGTTTTCATACTTTATTGTATAGACGAAAAATTCTTGTTGATCTTCATCTACTTTTAAGGTTAATCCCGCTGTAGCATCTTCAGCTTTGAGGTCATAATGTTTCAATCGTGCATTCATACTCGATGGAATAAGTTTTAGCTTCCCTTGCGGTAAACCCATGGGATTTAGACGCATGCGATTCCAAATTTCATCTTCTAGAAATGCATAGTCTAAGGAGAAATTTTGCTCTCCTTCATTCTCGAAGTATGAATGACCGGTAAATTCGTATTTGTTTCCTTGAAGATTAAGTTGACTAAAAGTATGTCCACACCACTCTTGCGAAGAGGTTGTAGTCTTAAGCGTTTTTCTGTATTTCGCAATGTCAATAGGTGTGAAAACTGAGGACATCATTGAATAATCATATATACCTGTCGGAAATTTCTTGATGAAATTCATTTTCATGACTGAAGTACTTTCGTCTTGAGTCATGGATTCCTTTTTTACTTGCTTGTCTACAAGAAAGTCCTCTGTGACAAAAATTCTAATTGCTTTTCCTTTGTGAATTTCACCATAACGAGCCTGCTCTAGATTGTAAACATTTACTTCTGCTTTTCCCGTATACCAATAAGCGTTGAATTCTTTATTTTGCGGAGTAGCGATTTCCTCGCTGTTTTCGTCTAAACTTCTTGCTGCACAAGAAGAAAGGAAAATTAAGACAAATACGAAGAACATATTTCTATTCTTCCTCATCATGGTGATGATCTGGTTCGGGATATAATAAGTCATGCTTAACATAGAACAAAAGTACAAAGTCAAATGTTGCATGCGCCATAGCTGCTGACCAAATACCAAGATTTGTATAGAGATATCCAAAACTTGCAGAAGTCAATACCAAATAGATTCCATAAATTGAAATCCGCCAATTTAAAGGATTTAGATATCCATGGATTGCTACAAAAATTATTGCTGCAGGCCATAAACCGATTAAGTTTTGAATAACGGCCCGAAATAATATTTCTTCACCAACACCGGCAGCAATAGAAATGAGAATAATCAAAGGCAATGTTAGTTTTAACCTTGCCATGAGATTTGTGTAATTTTTCAAGGCTTCTTCAATTGCTGGTATTCGGATTATTTGAATCGCGATCAAGGCTGCAATAGCTCCGAAAATGGCACCCACCAAAATTTGTAGAAAGAGTGTTCGTTTATTCTCAAATAGGTCAAAAAATGAGCCTTCCCCGAAGAAATACCAGATCAACAAGGCCAATAACGGAAAGCCAATCAAGGTGATGAGTGCTAAGATGTTAATGTTAAATCGCAGTTGATTTATTTAAGTTGGATAAATTAAATCTTTATTTAAAACAAAGTTCTCCGACCAGTTCAATTTTCGTAATACCCTCCGTTATAATCATCTTCATCATCGCCATTTGAGAATACCGAACTGAATAAATCACTGAATGAAAGTCCCGTATCCATTACATGTTTGCTCAGTATAGAGAATTCAGTTAAACCATGAATGATAAATTCTTGCATGAGAAGCTTCGTGTTAGAATCGGCTTTTGGGATGTATTTTTTTACAATTGCCGCTAAACCTGGCACGTTCTCTAAGGTCTCTTTGTATTCCTTGATTGTTGCATCACTCAATAGCTCAAGCTCATTGACGCTGAAATAATCTACAAGTGGTCGGTAGACATTATCCATTTCCTTTCTTTTTTTGAAAATCTCTGGGTCTGGAAAATAAGTTGGGAATAAAGTACGTGTCGCTTTACCTATCAAGTGCCGAGCAATTTGCGCTGCCCCTTCTTGTTCTCCTTCATAAAGCAATTCTACCTTGCCTGTAATTGCAGGAATAACGTTATAGACATCTCCAATTCTAGCCACTGCTTTTTTCTCGTTGTTGATTAACATTCTTCTTTCAATGGCTGCGTTTAAGTTTTCGAATGCAGAAATGGTTAAACGCGCAGATACCCCACTTTTTTGGTCTATGTATTCACTTTCTCTGGCTTCAAAAGCTATCTGTTCAATTAAATCTTCTATTAAAGGATGGATTTCTATTGACTTTTTTTGCTCTATAGAAATTCCGGCTTCTTGTTTCGTGATCTCTTTTGAAATCGCAATACTTTTTGGGTAATGAGTGATAATTTGTGATTCTATTCGATCTTTTAAAGGAGTAATTATGGCTCCTCTGTTGGTATAGTCCTCAGGGTTTGCAGTAAAGATAAATTGCGTATCCAAATCCATTCGCATTTTAAAACCACGAATTTGAATATCGCCTTCTTGAAGCATATTGAAGAGGGCAACTTGCAGTCTGGGTTGCAAATCTGGAAGCTCGTTAATTACGAAAAGGGAACGATGTGAACGCGGAATAAGTCCAAAATGAATGACACGTTCATCCGTATAATCGAGTTTCAGATTGGCAGCCTTAATTGGATCGACATCTCCGATGAGGTCTGCCACAGAAACATCTGGTGTAGCAAGCTTTTCTGTATAACGTTCAGATCGATGCCACCATGAAATAGAAGTTTCATCCCCTTTTTCATTTATAATTTCTTTTGCTTGGAGTGTCAATGGATCAAATGGATCTTCATTCAAATCTGTTCCTGTGATATATGGAATATATTCGTCTAATAACTGTGTCATCAAACGAGCCATTCTTGTTTTGGCCTGCCCCCTCAATCCCAAAAGAATCATATTATGCTTGCTAAGTATTGCTCGCTCAATCTCTGGTATGACGGTATCCTCATAGCCTAAAATCCCTTCAAAGACCACATCTTCATTCTTCAATTTTTTGATGAGATTTTCTCTCATTTCATCTTTGACTGATTTACTTTGCCATCCACTAGTTTTTAGTTCACCTAATGTCTTAATGTTCAATAATTCTTTGCTCATCTTACTCTTTTCCTTCTATTTCTTTCGTAATCTTCAAATATAAATTCTCCAAGCCCTTCAAGACTGCTATAAAAAGCTTTTCCCTGATTAGCTTCCGTAAAATCTTCAACAAATTTTTGCAAGTAAGGATCTCTGGCAATCATAAATGTTGTAATGGGTATATTGACTTTTCTGCATTGTCTTGCTAGGTTGGTCGTCTTTGAAACAATTTTAGGATCCAAACCGAAGCTGTTTTTATAATATTGACCATTGACCTTCATGCAAGAAGGTTTGCCATCTGTTATCATAAAAATCTGCCTATTGGAATTCTTCTTTCTTCTCAATATATCCATAGCCAGTTCGAGACCAGCTATTGTATTTGTATGATAGGGCCCAACTTGAAGGTAAGGCAGATCTTTAACTTGAATTTGCCAAGCATCATTTCCAAAGACAACTATATCTAAGGTGTCTTTGGGATAGCGTGTCTTTATTAGCTCAGCGAGAGCCATGGCCACTTTTTTGGCTGGGGTTATTCGGTCTTCACCATAGAGAATCATAGAGTGTGAAATGTCTATCATCAGAACAGTTGAACTTAATGATTTGAATTCCGTTTCTCGCACTTCTAAGTCGTTTTCTGTCAACTGAAAATCATCTATTCCATGGTTTATTTGCGCATTACGCAGAGAGTCATTGAACGATATTTGTTCTTGCTTATCTCCAAATTGATAAGGGCGTAAGTCGGGAAGCAATTCATCACCTTTACCAGTGTTTTTGGTTTTATGATTTCCGGATTTTCCCTTTTTTAACTTTCCAAATATTTGGTCAAGCGCTCGTTTTCGAATGCTTTGCTCGGTTTTTGCACTTATTTGAATTCCACCAGTTCCTTGGCCATCGCCATCTTTGATGAATCCTTTTTCCTTCAATTCATTTATAAAGTCATCCAAGGTGTATTCATCGTCAGTCAAATTATGCGCTTTATCCAATTCACGCATCCAATCTAAAGCTTCATCGACATCACCAGAAGTGTAGGTCACCAATTCTAAAAATATATCAAGTAATTTTTCAAAAGGTGACCTTAGATCTTTTTCGGGTCTATATTCTGTGAATTTGAAGCCAAGCATATATCTAAAATAACTTTAATTTTTGCGAATTGTTGAATGACAGGATTGAAAAGTTCTTATTTAATGCGAGCTACATAAAAGGGTATAATTTTTAGACATGAATTCGAAAGGGTTTATGAGGAGACAATATTGCCTTATGTTCTTTGAATAATGTCGATTTTCAGCTTAATTGACGTGATTTTTGCTATTCAATGATTCAACTCAGATTCAATATTAATGGTGGAAGCTTGATATTTATTTTTGAACTCCAAAGGCGTTTGATTCATTATTTGCTTGAATTTCCTATTGAAATATGAAATATTATTAAAACCACTTTCGAAACTAATTTGCGCAATATTTTTATCCGTGTTCATGATTAACCTGCTTGCATGGTTTATTCGGAATTCATTTATGATTTGCGTATAGGTCTTACTCGTGTGCTTTTTGATGAATTTAAAAAAAGCAGGTTCTGAAATGTTAATTAAATCGGCAACGTCTTTTACATTCACTTTTTCCCGGAAATTCTCGATTATGTAATCATATACCTGTTTTATTCTGCCCAGTTCAGATATATTCAAGTTGAGTGAATATTCTTTGGGACAAATTTCTTTTCTATCTTTTGATTCAGAGAGGATATTTAACAATTCTAACAGATAAAGAAGTTGTTTCATTCCATCTTTACGAAGCATCTTCTTGATTATTTTTGATGCCTTTTCTTTCGTATGTCCAAAGAATTCAAGACCTGAATTGGAGTGATTGAATAGTTTTTTGATGTTTTTCATTTCGGGTGTTCCAAGAAAAGATTCTCCTAGAAATTCAGGTTGCATTTGAACAACTAACTGCTTGCTCTTCATTTCAGTAGTGAATCCATGAGGTAAATTTGAACCAAACATCACCAAGTCGTTTTCGTAGTAGTCGGCTATTTGATTGCCAACAAATCTTCGGCCTCTGCTTTTCAGAGTCAGGCAGACTTCAATCTCTGGATGATAGTGCCAGGCTTGACTTAGCAATGGTCTATTTTCTCTTGAAATTGTTTTTGCTACGAAAGATTTTTGGTTTAATTCTGAAATTAACTCGTATTCCGGCTTCATATCATTTGCATTTTGGATGAGGATGGAAGTGCATCTGTTATTTCTTATACATATGTACTATTAAAGCAATTAATAAGAACATATTACTAATAAATATATAGAATAGTGTCAGAATTTGATAGAATTCTGTTTAAGTCAGATCGGTTCTGCAATTACTTTTACGGTTGTTAAACAGGATATAAGCATC
Organism: Bacteroidota bacterium; assembly: GCA_039028335.1. Taxonomy (GTDB): domain Bacteria; phylum Bacteroidota; class Bacteroidia; order Flavobacteriales_D; family JABDKJ01; genus JABDKJ01. The sequence continues at coordinate 77 of JBCCIF010000123.1, read as the reverse complement.
TAAATGGTAGTTCCTGTTTGATTAAATCTATCTAACCAAAATTAATATTATGAAGAATTCAAAGCGATCTTTACCTA
>JBCCIF010000122.1:0-8427 GCA_039028335.1 Bacteroidota bacterium | reverse complement strand
TATCACCCCATGGATCTTCATCTCCCCAAGGGAACTCATCGCATTCCACAATTTCCAATTCAACTCCGTCTGCCAGGCAACAATCGTAGTAACATTGTGTAATCGGCATTGGGAATCCGCCAAAATCTACACAGAAAGTGGGCTCTTCATTCGGGTCACAGTCGCAATCTCCAAAGGGATCGTCATTTCCTCCATTGTCCCAATCACCGTCATCTGGCAAATCTTCACAATCACCAACAGCAGCAACTATTCCTTCTGCAGTGAGCGAAGCGATCACTTCATCGGCCTCATTGGCAGTCACAACAATGATGCTTGTGTTACCTTGTTCATCGATGATTTCAATGCATACTAAATCAAAGTCGATATCTCCATTGTCTCCCCAAGGGTCGTTATCTACCCATGGATCTTCATCTCCCCAAGGGAATTCATCGCATTCCACAATTTCCAATTCAACTCCGTCAGCTAGGCAGCAATCGTAGTAACATTGTGTAATTGGCATTGGGAACCCACCAAAATCAACGCAGAAAGTGGGCTCTTCATTTGGGTCACAGTCACAATCTCCAAAGGGATCATCGTTTCCTCCGTTGTCCCAATCACCGTCATCTGGCAAATCTTCACAATCACCACCAACAGCAACTATTCCTTCTGCAGTGAGCGAAGCGATCACTTCATCGGCCTCATTGGCAGTCACAACAATGATGCTTGAGTTACCTTGTTCATCTATGATTTCAATGCATACTAAATCAAAGTCGATATCTCCATTGTCTCCCCAAGGGTCGTTATCACCCCATGGATCTTCATCTCCCCATGGGAATTCATCGCATTCCACAATTTCCAATTCAACTCCGTCTGCCAGGCAACAGTCGTAGTAACATTGTGTAATCGGCATTGGGAATCCGCCAAAATCTACGCAGAAAGTGGGCTCTTCATTCGGGTCGCAGTCACAATCTCCAAAGGGATCGTCATTTCCTCCATTGTCCCAATCTCCTCCATCTGGAAGATTTTCACAGTCTACAACCGTAGCTGCAAGACCCTCAAGATTGAGCGATGCGATGACTTCATCTACATCGTTTGCTGTAACAACAATTGTACTAATACTCCCATCAGGTGATACAATTTCAATACAAGCAAGTTCGAAACCATTTGGATCGTTACTTCCGGTGTTTCCGTTCGTATTGTCTTCGCAATCTACTATTTCTAGATTCACATCATTTGCTTCAAAGCAATCATATAAGCATTGGGTGAATGGGAAGGTTAATCCATCCATCTCAACGCAAATATTTGGCTTCTCGGCTGGATCGCAATCGCAATCGAACTGGGCATTTATTTGGTTAAGGAAGAACAAGCAACATAAGCTGCTTAAAATGAGTTTCAAATTTTTCATTGATAATGATTTTCTGTTAATAATCTCGTTTGTCGCCCTTATCACGAATCTGATTGAAGAATGCTTGGGTGGAAAAGTGGTTTTATTTAGAAAACAAATGACACAATGTTAGAATCCTAAAAATTCTTCAGGTAAATCTCTATTTTTGCGGAAATTCTGAAAGTGGCAAAAGCATCTATTCCCAAAGGAACACGCGATTTCCTTCCCATGGAAATGAATCGAAGAAATTACATTTTCGATACTATTCGTGCTGTATTTAAAAGGTACGGTTATCTGCCCATTGAAACGCCAGCAATGGAAAAAACGGAGACGCTCCTGGGGAAATATGGAGAAGAAGGAGATCGATTGATCTTTAAAGTTCTTCAAAGAGGAGACAAATTAAAGAAGTTGTTTGCTGACCTTAAGCAGAAGTTAAAATTGATTGATAAGGAAATTGATTTTGATCAATTGAATGTTTTAATTGTAAATCACTTCTTAGATCAAGCAGCCGATGCTGCATTAAGATATGATCTTACGGTTCCTTTTGCCCGGTATGTTGTTCAACATCAGAATGACATTACGTTCCCTTTTAAGCGTTATCAAATTCAACCCGTTTGGAGAGCAGACCGTCCCCAGAAAGGTCGCTACAGAGAATTCTATCAATGCGATGTAGATGTAGTAGGTAGTGATTCATTGCTTTATGAAGTTGAGTTGATTCAAATTTTTGACGAAGTTCTTTATACTCTTCAGCTGTCAGATTTTACAATTAAGATTAACAATAGAAAGATATTGTCGGGTATAGCGGAAGTTTCAGGCGAAGTGGATAAAATAATAGACATAACGGTGGCTATTGATAAGCTAGATAAAATTGGTCCGGATAAAGTGAAAGATGAACTCTTAGCGAAAGGCGTAGGAGAGGAAGCGGTTGAACGCATTGTTCCACTTTTCTCTATTTCTGGTGATCGTGAAGACCGTTTAACCGCTTTGGAGGCATTTTTGAATAATTCTGAGATCGGAAAGAAAGGCATTGAAGAGCTTAAAACTGTTTTCTCCCTCATAGACGATTTGGGTTTGCAGAATGCTACGTTGGAATTTGATCCTGTTCTCGCTAGGGGACTGAACTATTACACGGGCGCTATTTTTGAAGTTAAGGCAGGCGGAGTGAATATCGGTTCCATTTGCGGTGGTGGCCGCTACGATGATTTAACAGGTATTTTTGGTTTGCCTAATGTTTCTGGGGTGGGCATATCTTTTGGGGCAGATCGCATCTATGATGTGATGGAGGAGCTCAACCTTTGGCCCGAGGATTTAGATCAAGCAATTGATGTCATTTTTGTCAATTTTGGGGAAAACGAAAGTCGCTTTGTTTTGCCTTGGCTTAAAAAGGTAAGAGCTGCCGGATTTTCTGCGGAAATTTACCCATCAGCTGCGAAAATTCAGAAGCAAATGAAATATGCGAATGCCAAAGGATGTGCATATGTCGTTATGATCGGAGACAACGAAATCAAAGATGGTCGTGCGCTCATCAAGAACATGCAAGAAGGAAGTCAGGAAAATCTTTCTTTAGAAGACTTATTGTCTTATTTAAAGGAAGCTTAAGCAGAAATTTCTGAAAAAAGTCTTTTCAAGGCTCCTTTGACCCAATTGTTTTGCCTTTTTTCTCTGCCCGCCATTCGATCGATCTCTTCTAGCATTTCATTCATCTTCTCAAAGGCTTTGTCTTTTTTTCCAAGCTTATTGAGCAGTCTGCAATACTCTATACGGCCATCATAATTGATGAAGGGGCCATCCATTTCTTCAAATGCTTTTAGCGCTTCTTCATTCCTGTCGAGCTCATGAAGCGACCAAGCAAAAGCTATCTTTGACTCAGAATTGTCAAACCTCTTATTTCCATTTGCGATTTTTCCGGCTTTCGCTGCCGATTCATGATTTCCTAATCGGTGATAGATCAAAACGAGCTTTGTATTCACTTCTGCGTCCTGAGGGTCATATTTATCAAGAGCTCTTTCGAAAGTTCTTTTAGCATCTTCTAATCTGTTGGCGTGAAAATAGAGTTCTCCAAGCGAAGTGAGATTTGAAAAAGTTTCCGAGTACTTCACTTCTTTTTCCATTTTGCTCAGACTCATTTTGCTAGAACCTTTTACCACCTGCATTTGAAATTTTTTCGAGGAAAAGGAACCCCCTTTGAATTTATAGGTGTAGAGGTAAATGATGCTTCCTATCAATGGTAATATGACGATAATCCAAAGCCATCTTTGCTCACGATGATTTTTAAACGCATCGTACAGGCAATAGCCTTGAAGAATCAGTACTATGGGGAAAAACCTAAGCATTCATTTTTTTATAAAAATAGTCATTCTCTTGTTTTAATATCTTCTTGAGGTGGATTAAAAAGTTTTGTGATGGGAAAACAAATATCGAAATTTGCAGTATGAGCGAAGTAGAAGAAAAAAGCCTCAATTTCATCGAGCAAATTGTAGAAAAAGATTTGGCCGAAGGAGTTCATACAACGGTCCAAACTCGTTTTCCCCCTCATCCAAATGGATATTTACATATTGGCCATGCTAAGGCGATCTGTGTCAATTTTACTTTGGCTCAAAAGTATGGTGGTCAAACCAACTTACGTTTTGACGATACCAATCCAAGTAAAGAAAGTCAAGAATATATAGATGCCATAAAACGCGATGTCAATTGGCTGGGTTTTCAGTGGGAAGGAGAACCAAAATACGCTTCAGACTATTTTGGAAAGCTGTATGAATTTGCGCAAAGATTAATTCAAATGGGATTGGCTTATATCGACCAATCATCATTAGAAGAAATCAGGGAAATGCGCGGAACCGTTACTGAGGCAGGTAAGAATTCCCCGTACAGAGATCGCCCGACCGAAGAGAGTCTAAAACTTTTAGAAGAAATGAAAAATGGCGTGCATGATGAAGGCTCCATGGTATGCAGAGCCAAAATAGATATGGCTCATTCCAATATTAATATGAGAGATCCATTAATGTATCGCATATTAAAAGTGCCCCATAATCGCACGGGAAATGAGTGGAACATTTATCCGCTTTATGATTTCACACATGGAATTTCGGATAGCTTGGAAAACGTGACCCATTCATTGTGCTCTTTGGAGTTCGATATACGCAGACCCCTTTATGATTGGTTTTTAGAGAAGTTAGCGCTATTCCCTTCTAGACAATACGAATTTGCGCGACTTAATTTATCTCATACTGTCGTGAGTAAAACAAAATTGAGCAGACTCATCTCAGAAGACATTGTTGATGGCTGGGATGATCCAAGAATGCCAACTCTATCCGGACTCAAAAGAAGAGGGTATACTCCAGAAGCAATTCGCAATTTTTGCGATCGAATTGGAGTTGCAAAAATAAATAATGTCATAGATGTTTCTTTACTTGAATTCAGTATTAAGGACCATTTGAATAAAATTGCTCCTCGGGTGTTTGCTGTGCTGGATCCCATAAAGTTGATTATTACAAATTATCCGGAAGGTCAAGAGGAGGATTTACTTATCGAGAACAATCCTGAAGATGAAAATGCTGGAAGTCGCGAAGTTAAATTTGGGAGAGAGGTGTACATAGAACGCGGAGATTTTATGGAGGATGCGCCTAAGAAATATTTTAGATTAAGTCCTGGGCGCAATGTGCGATTGAAAGGGGCATATATTCTGCATTGTGAGAAAGGCGTTTACCATGAGCAGGGAGACTTGAAAGAAGTTCATTGTACTTATTATGAAAATTCAAAGAGTGGTCAGGATGAAAGCGGAATTAAAGCCAAGGGGACATTGCATTGGGTAGCATGCAATCATGCACATAATGCCGAGATTAGATTGTATGATCGACTGTTTAATGATGAATCTCCGGATGGGCACAAGGAAAAGGACTTTATGGATTTTATAAATCCAGAATCTCTAAATCGACTTGAGAACTGTAAAGTTGAGGCTTCTCTGATGAATGCAGAAAAAGGTGAAAAGTTCCAGTTTCAACGGATCGGTTATTTCTGCGCTGATGAAAAATTGCATAGCAAAGATCAATTGGTTTTTAATCGAACAGTGCCTCTTCGCGATTCTTGGGCAAAGCAGCAAAAGAAAGGCGGATAAGGGCCTTTTAGTATCTTTTTTCTGAATAGAATTAATTAACATTCCAAAATTGAGGGGAAAATTTTTTATATTTAAAGAACCCTAACCTCTAACCTGCATGTCAATGAATACGCTATTCAAACACATTTTAGTACCTTTTGATAATTCCGATTCCTCCCGAGTTGCGCTGAGAATGTCTGTTAATCTCGCACAAAAATTCGATTCAAAATTATCCATGATTTATGTGGAAACAGGAAAAGGAGAAGACCCTATTCCGGGTATTGAAGAAGTAATCGCCACAGTCAAAAAAAATACCTTTAAGCAAATCGAGTTGATTGTGAAAAAGGGCAAAATGCATAAGGAAGTGGCGAAATTGGCTGAGGAAATTGACGCTGATTTAATCGCTATGGGTGCGCACGGTATGTCCGGTTTTGAAGAATTTTGGATCGGTAGTAATGCCTATCGAGTGGTGAATTCAACCAACATTCCCGTATTGACGATGCAAGAAAAATTTGGAAAGCGTGTTTTCAATAACATCATTGTTCCGATAGATGATTCTAAGAATACGCGTCAGAAGGTTCCAATGGTGGGTAAATTGGCCAGAGCTTTCAATGCACGAGTTAAATTGTTGGTGACAAGCAGATACAATGACGTAGATGTTTGGCAAAAAGCGAGAATTAGTGGGAACCATTCCAAAGAACTCTTAGGAAAGGAAGGAGTTACCGCTGAAGTACATGAAGATTTTGGCGGCAATACCGCTGATAAATCCATAGAATTTGCACGTCAAAATGAAGGAGATTTGATCATCATGATGTCAGAATCATCAGGCGGTTTTTTCATGGGCTCTAATGCTCAACGAGTTGTTAACCATTCAGATATACCTGTTCTCACATTACATCCAAAGGATACAAAAGTATCTGTTGTTGGGTATTAGAAATCGTTTTTACTTATCACTGTCTGCAATAATTCAGAATTGAACATTGCTCCCGGTGAAATAGCCATTTCATTTTCTGGAATAGTAACTCCATAACGCTGAGCTGCTATGGACTGCACTATGGGATGAGAAAAGTCGAATTCTTTCAAAGGCTGTAGCTCGCCCAATTCCAAGCCGGTTGTTTTATTGTAAATTTTCCATATTAATTCAGAACAATAGATTTGATCGTCCGACCATTCAAAGTAAATGTCATAGTTCTTGCCAAGGAATGATTTTCCAAATGACTTCATATCGTTAATTGTTTTTGGACTTAAAACAGTTTGGTGATTTTTTAATCTCTTGATAACAAAGTGCTCGCGATCTCCTCGTTGAATCCACTGATTCAAGGGTGATATGCAAACGGGTTGAATCGCTTCAAGGACCATCCATTCGTTATTCTCTTTGATTAACATGCCTACATGGCTGTATTTGGAATGGGTCGCCAATTGAATTGCTCTGCTCTGTCCAGCATTTGAAGATTGAAAGATAAGATCACCTTCTTTTAGTTCGAGGGTGTTTTTCTTTTTAAATGATTCGAAATTGGTGAATGTTGAGGTGACAACCCCACTTGCCAATAAGGCCAAGACGATAATAAATACTTTTCTCATGCTTTAGATTTTCCAAAGAACGATTCACGTGCAATTTTGTATCTCAGATTTTCGAAAAAAATGTTAAAACAAAAAACCCCGTCCATTGCTGAACGGGGTTATACTAAAATAGAACAGTATTATCTATTGATGATGATACGTTTTGAAATAGTTGATTCTAGATCAAATAAGCGAAGTGTATACATCCCATTTTCTACATTAAGACCTTCTATGGCAATTTGATTTTCATCGTTATCTGCCTGGCTCCAAACTATCTTTCCTGAAATGTCAATTAATTCGACCGTGTAATTTTTCATATTGGTTTCCAATGTGAAATTTCCATTGTTCGGAACGGGATAGACACTCAGGTAATTATCATTGCTTGCATCAATTCTCGTTGCAGGTTCATCTGAAAAATTAGAGACAGTGAAATAGTCATATTCAGAAAAATCGCTGACGATCATTGGGAAAAAGCTGCAAGCACATCTGACTTTCCATTGGAAGTCTCCATCAGGGCAGTTAGGAATTAGCTTTTGACTCGGCTCGAATCCATTTATATTGAATATATATGGATCAGTTCCTCCTTCAGGACCACCTTTTATCTGGCAAGCAATGGATCCTGGAATGGGGTTCCAACTAAGAAGAACTCCTCCACCAAAAGGTGTAGATTCTAGTCCTTCTGGAGCTTCCGAACAATCCGCACATTCTTCTACCATGAAACCAGCACCTGACACATCTAAAGAAGCACAGATGTCACCGCCACCCTCAGAGATCAATCCCAATACATCAACACCGGTTGTTACCCCAGGCACGACTATTGAAAGATCAAGTGTAGACGGGTTAAATATTAGTGTATGAATTGTATACAACCCCTCTTCGCATACAGTAAATTCCGGACTTGAATTGACTTGTTCAATTACTAGACCTGTCCCAGAAGTCAAAACAAATAATTCCGCATATCCTTCAGGTATGTTCTTTCCGCCACTCGGGCTGGCATTCAAACTTGCACAACCATCTTCAAGACAGATGTGGTATTCTTCTGAACTTAATGCACCTGCATGGGGATTTTCAATAATGAAAGGAGCACCAGCGACATCCAAGGATGCACAGATGTCACCACCACCATCAGTAATCAAACCAAATACATCAACACCAGTTGTTACACCCGGCACTACAATAGAAAGGTCCAAAGTAGCTGGATCGTACACTAAAGTGTGAATCGTAAATAGACCATCATCACAAACTTCGAATTCTGGAGAAGCATTTACATTTTGAATAACAAGACCTTCGCCAGATGTAAGTACATAGAGTACTTCAAAACCAGCAGGAACATGTGCATCTCCATTTGGAGAGGCATAGATGTTCGCACAATCATTTGCATCAGCACAAACAGTAGCTCCACCAGAGAGGG
>JBCCIF010000121.1:0-8579 GCA_039028335.1 Bacteroidota bacterium | reverse complement strand
GCTCTTCCGATCTTTCAAGATCCTTAATAGTATAGTTGCCATCTAAATCAGCAGACGCCCCTTTAGTTGTTCCTTCAATTACAACCGTAGCCCCGATTAAAGGTTCATTTGAAATTTCATCTACAATGCTACCCTTGATAATTCCTTGCTGAGCATTCAGAATTGAAAGAGCAAAGAAAAATACCATGACTAAAAGGCCCCTCATAAATTTGATTTATGGAAAGATAACAGAATGCATTCCCATTTGTTTTAAATTAAAGACTGGAAATGTCAAATTGATTAAACAATCGTTAAAGCTTGCAGCGTGTTTTTAAAAATCTCTTTGCATTTTTTACTATCGCTAGACTGGACATATACACGTAATATGGGTTCAGTGCCACTCGGTCTGATCATTACCCAATCGTTATCGGAGAGCCAGAATTTCCAACCATCGAGATCTTCAACTTGCGTAATATCAAAATCTCCGAATTTTACGTATTGTCCGGCTTCACATTTAGAGATGACTTCTTCTTTCTTTTCCTTTTTTATGTGCAAATCTCTCCGTTCGAAATGAAAAGTTCCGACCATATTATAAACCTCCTGAATCAACTGTTCAATCGACTTTCCAGTCTTCTGAAGAAATTCTAGGATAACGAGTGCCGACCAAATTCCATCACGCTCTGGAATGAGACCATCCACAGCTATTCCACCACTTTCTTCTCCCGAAACAATTACCTCTTCTTTCAGCATGATTTGAGCAGCATACTTGAAACCAATTTTGACGATTTCAATCGGCAAGTCATAATGTGCACACAAACTTTCAATCTGTTTCACCGAAGAAAAAGCCGTAACCACCTTGCCTTTTTTTCCTTGATGGCCTGCCAAATAATTGATCAATAAAAGAATGACATGGTGCGAATCAATATAATTCCCTTTGCCATCAAAGAGCGCGATTCGATCAGCGTCACCATCATTGGCTATTCCCAGGTCGAAGCCTTTGTTCTTTTTTAAGAAATCTTGAAAAACCCCCAAATTTTTCAGAATTGGTTCAGGTGAAATACCGTCAAAAGAAGGGTTCACCTCTCCTCTCAAAACATGAATTCCTGGAATGAGCTTTCGCCATATATTCTGCCCTGAACCATACATTGAGTCTACGGCAATTTGAAGGCCGCTTTTACGAATAGATGCTATATCGAAACGCTTTCGAATAGCTTCAATATAGCGCTCTTCTATATCCAATTCCGCGCAGAAATTACTCTCCAAAGAAAGCTGATTAAAATCCAAACTTGGAGAATCGGGAATAAGCCTTTCAATGGTCTCCAAATCTTCTTCCTGAAGTGGGCCTCCATATGAGCCTTTTAATTTAAAACCGCTGTAATTCGGAGGATTATGACTTGCCGTTATCACCACTCCACAACTGAGATCTAGTTCTTTGACAGCCAATGAAACAGCCGGTGTGCTTGTAAAAGATGGACTTAAATAAACCTGAATTTCATGACCTACAAACACTTTTGCAGCTGTTTCTGCAAAGTGCCTTCCTTGCTTCCTGCAATCATAGGAAATTGCGATTCTAGGATGTGGATTCTTTTTTTTGGCCCACAATGCAACAGCTTCAGACAAACGAGCCACATTTTGAGTTGTATAGGCCTCTCCAATAATTGCCCTCCAACCGTCTGTACCGAATTTAATGTCTTGAGCCATTAATTGTAAATCCTTCTTTTGTCCAACTCTGCTCTATAGGCCTTTGCATGTAAGTTGTGCTCTTTTAAGGTAGAGCTGAAGTGATGAAAGCCTGAAAAATCCTTTTTCGCACACATAAAAATATAATTGTGCTTTTCGGCATTTAAGACCGCATCCACTGCACGTATATCCGGCATACGAATTGGACCAGGCGGAATACCTGCATGATGGTAGGTATTGTAGAGACTATTCTTGCTCTCCTCCTTATGTTTGTTCAGTACCCTATTCATGCTAAAATCACCTACTGCAAATTTAATTGTCGGGTCAGACTCCAAAGCCATCTTTCTTCTCACCCTATTCAAATACAGTCCAGCAATGGTCTTCCATTCTTCTGGATGGCCCAATTGTTCTTCTTGTGTTATAGAAGCAATGGTAACAATCTCGCTTTGAGAAAGATTCAAATTCTTAGCCTTAGCTAATCGTTCTGCATTCCAAAATTTTTTGAACTCTTCAGCCATTCTCTCCATGACTTCTTCGGGTTCTTTGGTCCAATAAATTTCATATGTATTGGGCAGAAACATACTGAAATACGTGTTCTTATCAAATCCAAAATGCATTCGAATGCTATCATTTTGCAAAGCCCTTAAAAACGCTAAAGAATCTGCTTGCATTTGTTTCCCCATCATTCCGGCCAACTCAGGAAAAGTCCTGCAGGAATTCAATACGAGTTGAACAGGTTCTTGATTTCCTGCTCGAAGCATATTGACAAGTGCATTGGTGCTCATTCCATTTTCTAATTTGTACTTTCCAGGACGAACATTTCCAGAATAATCCTTCAAGCTTTTGACCATTTCCAGAGCTGCAGAATCTTTTAAGTAAGGGGCTAAAATTGATTTAACTTCATCCCAGTTATCACCTTGGTTTATTGTAACAAGAACTTGGTCATTGTTCAATTGAACATTTGCCTGATAGATGTCCCCATATGTTCTGTAAGCTATGAAACCTCCAATAATTCCAATAATCAAAAGAAACAATACTACTTTTTTCATGCTAATATCAATTGATACATCCATTCATCTTCATAGCGCTCGGCTATTTTTACCCAGGCTTTTTTCTCTCCGCACTTAACAAATCCGGCTTTCTCAAAAAGCGCTTGACTCTCTTCATTGCTTTTTAAAATATTGGCAAATAGCTGATTGAACTTCAAAACGTCTCTCGCATAAATCTTTACCATTTCAATACTTTCATAAGCAAATCCTCTTCTTCGATCTTTCTTGTCCGCAATTAAAATACCCAATCCCCCTCTTTTATTGTGAAAATCACATTCAAAAATATCCAATGTTCCAATGGGTCGTTCTTCTTCGTTAAGTTCGATGATGAGTCGCAGTTGTTCATCGAGATAGATATCTTTCGTGTTGGTAATAAATTGATCAATATCTGCTTTACTATACGCGCGTGTTGTTTGACTCAAATGCCAATTATTTGGATCATTCTCCCATTGCAGAAGAATTTCCGAATCGGCAGACCTCATTTGTCTGAGTGCTATGCGCTCACCTTGCAACATCTATTTGTCCTTCGTATACTTTCTCTGCGGGACCGCAAAGCCATATATTCTTAAACTCTTGTTCATTGCGCTCAAAGGTAACACGTAATTGTCCTCCTTTGGTATTCACATCTAGGTCCCTATCCAAATTATGCTCGATTGCCATTGCCAAAACTGTAGCTGTAACTCCAGTACCGCAAGAAAGCGTTTCGCCCTCTACCCCTCTTTCATAGGTGCGCATTTTGATTTTATCAAACTGATGTTCAACAAAATTTACGTTTATACCTTTCTCTTGATATTCTTCCGAATAACGAATTCTGTGAGCTTCCGCATTAATATTTATTATGTCTACATTCTCAACCATCTTGATATAATGAGGCGAGCCGGTATCGACTTGATAGTCCAATCCTTTTCGCTCATAGCTGTTTACATTATTCATTTTTATGTGAATCCAATTGTCATTTCGTTTTGCTTCATGTAATCCATCTATTGCTTTGAACACACAAGATTCGCCTATAATGCCTTTTTGAATTGCATATTTTACAATACATCTACTCCCATTCCCACAAAAGCTTTTTGAAGCATCAGGGTTGAAAAAATTCATGTAAAAATCTGAGGCATCATCTTCTTCGAATAGAATCAATCCATCAGATCCAATACCAAACTTTCGATCGCATAATTGCTGGATTAGTTCATTGCTCACAGGAAATGTCCTTTGACGATTATCAATAATGATAAAGTCATTTCCTGTTCCTTGATATTTTTCAAATCTTATTTGCATTTGGCTTACGAATGAATAAAAAACAGCTTCAAATTCAAAATTGCATACCCATTTCACTAACTGAAAAAAATTTGTTGGATAACTATCTATCCTTCAAGCACATCAAACCGGTCGTACCAACCAATTAACGAAAGGTCTGGCGTGACATGACAAAATTTCGTATCTTTTTTCCAGTTGTAGCAAGGATTAACACTAATTAACATCGGCAGATGTAATCATTTTGCATTTTTAAACGTTTTCAATCTGTACCCATTAAAGGGTACGATTTTTGTTCGTGTAAAATTGAAATCATCTTGTTAGAATTATGAAAGGAAAAGGATTAATAGGAATATTTATTGCGGCCCTCTTTGGTGGAATTATCGCGGTTGGGGTATCAAATAAAATTTTCAATAATGAAATACGCGTTGAAGAGCGTTCTGAGCCGGTGCAATTTGTAACCAGTCCAAAAATTGTTTCTTCAACAGGTTCATTGGATTTTACCCTTGCAGCGGAGAATACAGTAAATTCTGTTGTGCACATTAAAACGGTATATGAAATGAATGATCAACCCCAATCCTGGTTTGATATGTTTCAAATGCCCAATCAACGCGCTCAAAGTTCTGGTTCAGGGGTTATTATTAAAGACAATGGTTATATCGTTACCAATAATCATGTGATTGAAGATGCTGATGAGATCAAAGTGATTTTAAACAATAATAAATCCTATGATGCTAAGCTAATTGGAACAGACCCTGCAACTGATTTGGCCATTCTGAAAATAAATGAAAAGAATCTTCCTTCTGTTCCATTTGGGAATTCAGATCAGCTCAAAATTGGAGAATGGGTATTGGCCGTTGGAAATCCGTTTAGTTTAACTTCAACAGTTACAGCAGGAATAGTAAGTGCAAAAGGTCGAAACATCAATCTTTTAGAAGTTGACCCCGATAGAAAAATATTCCCAATAGAATCATTTATTCAAACAGATGCAGCAGTAAATCCTGGAAATAGTGGAGGCGCATTGGTGGACACCAATGGAAACCTTGTCGGAATAAATACAGCCATTGCATCAAGAACCGGTTCTTATTCAGGCTATTCTTTTGCTGTGCCTTCAAGCATCGTAAAAAAAGTAGCGAATGATTTGATGGAATATGGAGAGGTTCAAAGGGCCTTTATTGGTGTTAGCATTTCTGATTTGAACCAAGAAATTGCCGAAGACTTAGGTGTTGATGACGTTTCCGGTGTTTTTGTAAGAGGATTAACTCCAGGTGGGGCTGCGGCAGAAGTGGGAATAGAATCAGGAGACATCATTCTCGAAGTTGAAGGCACATTAGTCAATTCAGTGGCTTCTTTGCAAGAGAAGGTAAGTCAGTTCAGACCAGGAGATCAGATTGAGGTTTTAGTAAAAAGAAATAGAGAATTAAAAGATTTTAAAGTAACGTTGAGAAGCAGCGAAGGGTCAACTACTTTGGCGGCAACTTTCGATGCTAACCGATTAAAGTCAGAAGGAGCGTGGCTAGAAGCTGTGCCCCAAGAGACACTTAAGAAATTAGATTTATCCAACGGGGTAAAACTATCACGTGATGAAGGAGGACGCTTTCGAAGAGCCGGTATCCGAGAAGGTTTCATCATCACGAAAATTGACAAAGAAAGAGTTGAAAAGCCCAAAGATGTGGACCAACTATTGAGTGCCAAGGAAGGAGGCGTATTAATAGAAGGAACATATCCAGACGGTACAAAAGCCTACTACGGTTTTGGCTTGTGATTCAAATATTGACGTTTTTCTACAGACTCAATTTTCAATTATTCTTGAAAATAAGTCTATTGATATTCGTTGAAAATGAAGCACATAGCTTGGCTGGCAGTATACTGCCAGCTTTTTGACGTTTAAAAAAAGATGAAAATCTCTATAAAATTTAACTCAAATTTTAGTATTGCGTCATGTTTAATTAAACTGTATTTTTGTCGGCTCTAAAACACGATCAAAACCGGTTTTTGAAGTTTTAAGAATATTTAAATTGTAGTTACTGTATGAGACAGTTAAAAATCACCAAATCTATAACCAATAGGGAAAGCCAATCTCTTGACAAGTATTTGCAAGAGATCAGCAAGGAAGAATTGATAAGTGCGCAAGAAGAAGTAGAATTGGCTCAAAGAATCAAGCGAGGTGACCAAGAGGCACTCGAAAAATTAACAAGAGCCAACTTACGATTCGTAGTTTCAGTTTCCAAGCAGTACCAAAATCAGGGACTAAGCCTGCCTGATTTAATCAACGAAGGAAATCTTGGTTTGATTAAGGCTGCCCAAAGATTTGATGAAACAAGAGGGTTTAAATTTATTTCCTATGCAGTATGGTGGATTAGACAGTCCATCCTCCAAGCATTGGCAGAACAGAGTAGAATTGTGCGATTACCATTGAATCAAGTTGGTTCATTGAGTAAGATCAACAAATGCTTCTCAAAATTAGAACAAGAATTTGAGCGACCTCCTTCAGCAGAAGAATTAGCTCAAGCACTTGATTTACCTACAGAAAAAGTTGCTCAATCTCTTAAAGTAAGTGGAAGACATGTATCTATGGATGCTCCTTTCTCTGATGATGGAGATAGCAATTCTTTACTAGATGTCTTGATTAATGATGATTCTCCGAAAGCAGATAAAGGACTTTTGAGCGAGTCACTTCATAATGAAGTAGAACGTTCGCTGAGCACCTTGTCTGAAAGAGAAAGAGACGTCATTCGATTGTTTTTTGGAATTGGAATGAATCACGGATTGACTTTAGACGAAATAGGTGAGAAGTTTGATTTAACCAGAGAACGAGTGAGACAAATCAAAGAAAAAGCGATTAGAAAACTTAAGCAGCATTCAAGAAGTAAATTGTTGAAAGCTTATTTAGGTTAAAAGCATAAATTCTTAAGAAAAAGAGCCGCAAACGAGATGTTGCGGCTTTTTTTTGTGCTAATTTTGCCCCGCAATCTAAATCTAGAAAATGTCTTTCGAAGTCAAAGAAAAAGAGATCTACACACAAGAAGCAGACAAATGGGTAGATCAGAAAAAACACGCTGTTAAATTGGTTTCTGCCATAGGCGATCTTATGTATAATAAAGGAGTCGAATTGGTGCTTTTCAGAAACGCCCTCACAGAAATTGGAATTTCTGAAGTACTTGACCTCCACAACTACGCCAGTAAAATTGTGCAAAAACCAATAGATATAGCTGAAACATCAGAAATTGCTCAAATTTTGTGCAAAATGGAATTGGCTCCGTCCAAATTGGATATTGGACGTCTGGATTGGGAATGGAGAAAAGAAGGCGGTAAATACGATTCAAAAGAAGCATTTCTAGCCGATAAACTTGAGGCTTTCATAGGACATCAATCGAGTTCGGACATTCGTCCAAAGGATGTCGTGCTTTATGGTTTCGGCAGAATAGGAAGACTCTGCGCGAGAGAATTAATCTCAATGACAGGTAAAGGGCAGCAACTTCGGTTACGCGCTGTTGTTGTTCGAAAATTAGATGCCAGTGAATTGCAAAAAAGAGCAGATTTGTTCAAAATGGATTCAGTGCATGGCCCCTTTAGAGGTGTGGTAGAAGTGAATGCAGAAAAAATGGAAATGAGTGTAAATGGACAAATCATTCATTTCATAACTGCTAATGACCCTAGCGAAGTAGATTACGAAGCACATGGAATTCAAGATGCACTTGTCATTGACAACACTGGAGTTTTCAGGGATCAAGCTGCTATGAGTAAGCATCTGAGCGCGAGAGGTGCCTCAAAGGCTTTACTAACAGCTCCAGGAAAAGAGATGCCCAATATTGTATATGGAGTTAATCACAAAGAAGTTGATTTAGAAGAAACCAATGTTTGGTCAGCGGCTTCATGCACAACAAATGCTATTGTTCCCGTCTTAAAGGTTGTTGACGAAAACTTTGGAATTGTAAGTGGACATATAGAGACCGTTCATGCATATACAAACGATCAAAATCTCTTGGACAACATGCATAAAAAGCATAGAAGGGGTCGTTCTGCTGCAATTAATATGGTGATAACTGAGACAGGAGCTGCTAAAGCAGCAGTTAAAGTGCTTCCTCAGCTAGACGGAAAATTGACTGCGAATGCAGTGCGCGTTCCTACACCAAATGGCTCATTGGCAATCATGAATTTAAATCTGAATAAAAAGACAGATTTGACAGAAGTTCAAAACATCATGAAAACCGCTGCGCTACAGGGCGAATTGGTCAATCAAATTCGCTACAGTGTTGAAGAGGAATTGGTCTCGAATGACATCATTGGCAATACCTGTTGCAGTGTTTATGACAGTCCTGCCACAATAGTCTCTAAAGACGGAAGAAGCGTTGTAATGTATGTTTGGTACGACAATGAATTTGGTTATACAAAACAGGTATTGAGACTGGCTAAGTATATCGCAAAAGTGAGAAGGTTGATCTATTATTAATTGCGTTTTTCGAACTTGATATAGAACTGTTTTTCATTTCGGAAAAGATATGCTTGAGGAAAGGTTCTACCAGAATCACTTCGGGCACATATTGATGTGCTGCGAGAAAAATGGCTTGTGACAGAAGATGCCCTTATTTCCCTGATATGAGGCTGCATGCATTTGAG
>JBCCIF010000120.1:0-8898 GCA_039028335.1 Bacteroidota bacterium | reverse complement strand
TTTTATCATCTGATGTCTTGAGAACCGGGTTGATTTCAAACATGGAAGAATCACTTTTTACATAGGCTGTGTACAATGCATTCACAAATTTTGACATTCCTTTGAAAGCAGCTCCACTAAGACCAAGGTTGAAGGCTATTTTACGAGCTTGAAAAGGCATTAATCCTACTGCAGGATCAATTTCCTCTTGAAAAATTCTATCTGGAGTTTTTTCCGCTACTTCTTCAATATTCATTCCACCATCTGGTGAGTAAACGATCATATTTCTACCATTGGCTCTATTCAAGAGTACGGACATATAAAATTCTTGAGGTTCTGATTCGCCAGGATAATAAACATCTTCAGCAATCAGCACCTGATTCACTTTTTTTCCCTTCGCATTCGTTTGTTTGGTAACCAAATGTCCTCCGAGAATGCCCTCTGCGATCTCTTTCACTTTATCAAGACCTTTGGCCAAAACCACACCATGACTACCTGTTTCTGTAACCACTCCTTTTCCTCTTCCACCTGCATGAATTTGAGCCTTTACTACGAACCATTCTGTTCCTGTATCCTGGTTCAATTTCTTTGCAGCTTCTACAGCTTCATCTCCTGTTTTTGCAACAATTCCTCTTTGAATGTCTACTCCAAAACTTGATAAAACGGATTTCCCTTGATATTCGTGAATGTTCATGTTTATTTATTTGCTGCAAACTTAGGATTTTAGCGCTCAAAATAAAGTGCTTTTTAAAGGGATTTTATTCAAGTTACACTCCAATCCTGAATTCCAGTTTTTCAAGCTGAAAATTGTCTCGCTCTTTTAACATTTTCCCAAATACAAATCGATTTGGCCTTTGCTTTTGACTTTGATTTGCATTTTCTTTGCCCTTATGATTGTTGCCAAGAACATCCATAAAAAATATGAAGACCTTGAAATCCTCAAAGGAATTAGTCTTGAAGTGAGAAAGGGTGAAGTCGTCTCAATAGTAGGAGCCTCTGGTGCTGGAAAAACTACTCTGTTGCACATTCTAGGCACGCTTGACCAACCAGATCGCGGAGAATTACACATAAACAATGAAGTTATAGGGAGAAACCTAGCGAAGAATGAAATTGCGGCATTTCGAAACGAACATATCGGTTTTATTTTTCAGTTTCATCATCTATTGCCTGAATTCACCGCTTTAGAAAATGTATGCATTCCAGCATATATTGGAAAGAAAGATAAAAACAAAAGTCAAAAAAGAGCGATGGAATTATTAGAGCTCTTGGGCCTTGGCGCACGCAGCGATCACAAACCTTCTCAACTTTCAGGGGGCGAGCAGCAGCGTGTAGCTGTAGCCAGAGCTTTAATCAATAACCCAGCAGTTGTTTTTGCGGACGAGCCATCTGGAAATCTTGATAGCGCAAACGCAAGAGAATTGCATGAGCTCTTTTTTAAATTGAGAAAAGACTTGGAACAGACGTTCGTGATTGTCACGCATAACGAGGAATTAGCACAAATGGCTGATCGTAGTTTGTTAATCAAAGACGGAAAAATTGAAGTCTGAAGAACTCAAATCCTTTCTGGACGAGAAAGTAGTTCTGTACAATACACCTAGATTTATAAAGGATGATCCTATCCTAATACCGCATGAATTCAACTTAAAAGAAGATATTGAAATAAGTGGATTCTTGGCTGCGACAATAGCTTGGGGACAACGAAAGACCATTATACGCAATGCCAAAAAAATACTCGAGATCATGGAGTATTCGCCACATGACTTTATAGTGAATCACAATTCAGAGGAAAGAAAGAAGTGCATGGGATTTGTTCATAGGACTTTCAATGCTCAGGATCTAGCCTTCTTTCTACAGAGTTTACAAAATATTTACCTACATCACGGTGGCTTGCAAAAAACGCTGAGGCCTCTTAAGAATGAACATGATTATTCACAAGCGATAAGTCGATTCAAGCAAATCTTTTTTGAATTGGATCACGAAAAACGGACCCAGAAACATGTGGCAGATCCTCTGAAAGGATCTTCAGCAAAACGGCTGAATATGTTTTTACGCTGGATGGTAAGAAAAGATAACTGCGGGGTTGATCTGGGTATATGGAAGGAGGGTATTCCATCTAAGTTAAGTATTCCTTTAGACGTTCATACAGGCAATGTCGCTCGAATTTTGGGCTTGCTCGAGCGAAAACAAAATGATCATAAAGCCGTATTGGAATTGGACCGTAACTTAAGACAGTTCGATCCTGAGGATCCGGTTAAATACGATTTTGCCCTTTTTGGACTGGGAGCCTACGAAAATTTCTCGCTTAAAAGCTGAGCACCAGTTCTGTGGTATCTTGAGGAATCAGCACTACGCTCTCGAACGCGGATAATTGGCCCTGTATCACATCCAAGACAATGCCCTCAACAGATGCCTCTGAATTTCCAAATGCCTCACAATACAAGGTTTCATCTACCTGTCCTGCATAACTAAAAACTTCACTCTGGCAACAATCAGGACATCCAATATTTTCGGTTGATAGAGAAAATGTAATTTGATCACCATTGTTTGCTGGAGTTGAATTGACCACCCTTAGTCTCAGCCAAGCTCTTGAATCTATGGCTAAGTCCAAATTATTTTCATCCGTGCTACTGAAATTATCTGGGTTAAAATCTTGTCTTGAGAAATTAAAACCAGGCCCCTCTATTTCAAAACGAAAACTTGAAGGTGTTCCCTCATCAAAATTTAGACTGTAATTCCCATTATTATCGGATACATCAGAAGTTACTTTTCTATAATTATTATTGAATGTTCCATCCACTACACCCTGAATTAAAAAGTCGATTTCAATTCCCGATGCCGGCTCACCCGATCGTGCATCAATGACTTTTCCGCTGATTACCATTAATTCATTCTCTTCTTTCTTACACTGAAGAAGAGTCAAACACATCAAAAAGTAGAAAAACAATTTTCTCATTGCTTAAAGATACAAATTCCTTGGCCCTTGTCTTTAACAAGGCGGTTCAAAATAAGGTAGAAATTGGATACATTTAGCCATATGAAAACACTCTTTATCAATCGTCATGCAAAATCTTCATGGAAAGATTATAGCTTGAAAGATTTTGACAGACCTTTGAATAAACGTGGAAAACTAAATGCGGCCTTTATGGCCGAAATGTTTGCTTCTGAATATTCAATTGATTTGATTATCAGCAGCCCGGCTAAAAGAGCCAGAAAAACAGCTGAATATTTTGCTACAGCTCAAGGTATATCTACAGAATCAATTCAGTTCAACGAGATAATTTATGGAGCAAGTATCTCTGAAATGATGACTCTGTTACAGGATATTCCTTCTTCTATTAATAAAGTAATGATCTTCGGGCACAACCCAACTTTCAATGATTTGGCTGAATATCTGGACCATAACTTTATGGACCATTTAGTCACCTGCGCTCGGGTTCAAATAGAGTTTGACATTGACAATTGGAAGCTATTATCAAAAAATTTAGGAAGAACAATTGCCCATCATTATCCCCGTATGTATCCTGAAATGGAAAATCTTTGAATAAAAAAGGCGCTTTCGCGCCTTTTCAAATTTTTAATTGATCTTCAGTAATTCCACATCAAAAACCAATGTGGCTTTGGCAGGAATTCTAGGAGGTCTTCCTGTCTCCCCGTATGCTAAATCGTAAGGAATATAAAATCGATAAATCGATCCTGGGCTCATCAATTGCAAGCCTTCTGTCCATCCTTTAATTACTTGGTTCAATCCAAACTCAGAAGGCCGGCCTCTATCTACTGAGCTATCAAATTTACTTCCGTCAACTAACATTCCTGTATAATGACAAGTAACTTTGTCCGTTGCTCTTGGTTTGGGGCCATCTTCATCAATAATAACTCTGTACTGAAGTCCAGAAGCCGTTTCTTGAACTCCTTCTTTCTTTCTATTCTCTTCAAATGAAACGAAGTCTACAGGCTCTGATTCTCCCATTCTCGATTCTCTTGGAGGTTCTTTTTTTAATACTTCCAAAAGCTCTACATCGAAAATAAGTGTTGAATTTGGTCCAATTACTCCTCCTGCTCCTCTTTCGCCATAGGCTAAATCGGAAGGTATATACAACTTGTATTTTGAACCTTGAGGCATCAATTGCAATCCTTCAGTCCAACCTGGAATAACGCCACCCAATGGGAATGTTATTGGTTCACCACGGTCAACAGAACTGTCAAATTTGGTTCCATCAATCAAGGTTCCCGTGTAATGAACCTTAACATCATCGTGAACCAACGGTTTTGGTCCATCACCTTGCGACAGCACTTTATATTGTAAACCACTTGCTGTAGTTTGCACACCTTCTGCATTAGCATTTTCTGCTAAAAAGGCCGTTCCTTGTTCTTTATTCATTTCTTTTTGTTTCTCAAATATTGCTTTTTTATGTTCGTCCAAGATCGGTTTTATTTGATCCATCTCCATAAGCATAGCACCTGCATAGCTATCTTGAAATCCTTTACGGATACCTCCTCTGTTCAAATCGCCCAAATTCTGTCTGAAAATATTCTCTCCAAATGTTACACCTACCGCATAGCTGATTGAATCTCGATATGAATCTCTATCAAATTTGACTAAAGTCAGATCTTCTCCTGCTTGCTTTTTTGATTTCAATGAATTCATATGTTCACGAACCATAGCGAATGAATTCGAAGGATTGTATAAGACTTCTTTCTCATCGAGAACCAAATCAAAGGACTCATATACTTTTTCAAAGTTTAAGTCATATAAATTCTGATCCTGTGAATTTTTTGCCAGCTGCATTCCAATTGCATAGCTTACCGAATCCAAACTGTTGTTCAAGCCTTTGAATTCATAAGCCCCTTCCATTTGAGGTTTTTGATTACCACATGAAATAAGTAATCCTATTGCACCTAAGAGTGCTAAAATCTTGTTCATATTCAATTTTTATTTTCCCTTGTGAAAACCCAGTCATTGCCTACAGAGAGTCGAGGATTATAGCTATATCCTTCAACGTTAAACGCTTTCAATTCCTCGGTATTTTTAATTTGATTCTTAATAATAAATGAAGCCATAAATCCTCTTGCCTTTTTGGCAAAAAACTGAATCACCTTGAATTCTCCATTCTTCTCATCCTTGAATATTGGAGTGATGATGTTCTTGTTTAAAATCTTTGGCTTCACTGACTTAAAATATTCATTTGACGCCAGGTTAATGAGGTCTTCTGAACCCATTTCTTCCATGGTTTCTTGAATGGCCAAGGTGATTTTGGTATCCCAGAATTTATACAGATTTGTTTTTGCTGAAGTAACCTTAAATTTCGTACCCATTTCTAATCGGTAAGCTTGCATTAAATCCAATGGCCGAAGTAATCCATAGAGTCCGGAAAGTATACGCAAGTGCTTTTGGGCAAAATTCAGATCTTTTTTCGAGAACTTCTCGGCTTGCATACCTAAATAGACATCTCCTTTAAAAGCCAGCACAGCTGGTCTTGCGTTATCCTCATTAAAGGGAAGTGACCAAGATTTGAATCGATCTTCATTCAGATGAGCTATGTCTGCGCTCACCCCCATCAATTTCTCGATTTGTCTTGACGATAATTTCTTTAATTTTCCAACGAGGTACTCCGACTCTTCCAAGAAGTCAGGCATACTGAATTTATCAGTTTTAGGGACTGAGTCGAAATCTAGACGTTTAGCAGGTGATAGAACAATAAGCATAAGTCAAATACTGTGCAAAATTAAACTTATCATAGGAATAAGCATCAAAAATATTTTATTGTTCAGAAAAATTACCTTTGAGGTCAAAGAAAAATGGATTTTAAAGAATTAGGTCTCGGTCAAAGCATCTTGGAAGGTGTTGAAGCCATGGGTTTCACTCAACCCACCCCTGTGCAAGAAAAAGCTATTCCCGCCATCATTGAAGGTCACGATTTAATCGGAGCCTCCCAAACAGGGACAGGAAAAACGGCTGCTTTCGTATTACCTATTTTGCATTTGGTAGCTGAAGATAGGGCGAATGAAAAAGTGAAGGCCCTCATTGTATGTCCTACAAGGGAATTGGCTGTGCAAATTGACCGACAAATTGAGGGAATGTCCTATTTCACTAATAGCACCTCTTGTGCTATTTATGGAGGTGGAAGCGGAAGCGATTTCGATAGGGAAAAAAAAGCGCTTACTACAGGTACAGATATAATCATTGGCACACCGGGAAGAT
The DNA here is from genome assembly GCA_039028335.1 of Bacteroidota bacterium. Lineage (GTDB taxonomy): Bacteria > Bacteroidota > Bacteroidia > Flavobacteriales_D > JABDKJ01 > JABDKJ01. Next base: position 2,720 of record JBCCIF010000120.1, on the reverse strand, counting down.
TGATTTCGCATCTTAACTTGGGATATGTGGATACAAGCGGCATCAAGCATTTCATTCTAGATGAAGCTGATAAAATGCTTGAAATGGGATTCATTGATGACATCATGAGAATCGCTAAGCACCTTCCCGAGCAACGTCAGAATATTCTTTTCTCAGCCACTTTTCCTAAGAACATTCAAAGCTTGGCTAAAAAAATGTTGACAAATCCCGTTGAAATCAAATTTAAAATATCAAAGCCGGCCGAAGGAATTATTCAAATTGCCTATTTGGTTTATAATAAGAATAAAGTAGCACTCATCAAACAGCTTTTGGACGGTAAAGAACTCAATAAAGTTCTCATATTCTCTTCCACTAAGCGCATGGTAAAAGAAATTCGCAGAGATCTTCGCAATATCGAAGCCACTGTTTCTGAAGTGCACTCAGATCTTGACCAAAAAGAACGCGAACAAGCGCTATTGGATTTCAAAAACAACAAAACCCAAATAATCGTAGCTACAGATGTTTTAAGCAGAGGCATTGATATTGAAGATATTGAAATCGTCATCAATTTTGATATGCCAACTGATGCCGAAGATTACGTTCATCGTATTGGTCGCACAGCGCGAGCGAGTAAAACCGGTTTAGCAATCACCTTTGTAGGCGAGGATGACGTTCGAAAATTTATGAATATCGAGAAACTGATAGAGAGAGAGGTTCAAAAGCTACCAACTCCATCAGAGATTGGCCCATCCCCCAGCTATGAGCTAAAAGCGCGAAGACCGAAATTCAAAGGGAAAAGAAAACCTTATCGAAAAAAGAGGTAAGGCTACTTCTTCTTGAAATAACCCAATCGAGTTGCAATTGATAAGTGATTAGTGCCTTGTCCAAGTATGTAGGTTCCTCGACCATAATTCAAATGAAATTTCGAGACTTTCAATCCGAAACCCCATGAGAATCCAGCAGTTCCTGGTCGAGAATCAATCTTCAATTCTTCTCTTCTTCTAAAGTTATATCCCAATCGAAAATGCATGTTTTCACCCAGAAGAAACTCTGTCCCAACGGCCATGTGAAGCTTGAGCTTGTCAAAGAAATTAGGCTCTTCAATTAAAATAAGTTCACCAGTTAATGGATCAATTTGATTCAATTCCCGAGGATCTTCGTAGGTCAAGTCCCATCTTTGCAAATTATCCGCGGTAAAGGTAAAGCGCAAAGGCGACTTAGCCAATCGCTTTGAAACACCAAATTGTATATCAAAGGGCAACTTTAGCGACTCATTATCTGAATATTCGTCCAATACAACCCCCATGTTCTTTAATACCAATCCCATTTCGGTTTGTATTGACGGCATTGAATAATGAACGCCTAAATCCAGGGTTAAAGCAGACGCATTGACTGTATAGAATTGAGACCCAATATAATTGAGACTAAAACCAATAGACAAGAGTGAATCTATTTCTCTACTACCAAGTATAGAAACCTTGAAATCAGAAGGCTTGAATGTGCCGATTGACTCCCCAAATTCATTGGTCTCGGTAAATTCCCCATAAGAAAAATACTGCACATTGAATCCAATAGTCCCCAAATCAGACTGATGATGAGCCGCAGAGAAATTACTGTATTTTGTACCTGCTAAGTAACTGTTATAATTAAAGCCCAATTGATGATGATGAAGTGGATTTAAAACGGCCGGATTACTATATGCCAAATTAAGATCTGCATCTGAAATAGAAATAAAATTTCCCCCTAAGGCAGCTTGTCGAGCTGCAGAAGGCAATTTTATCGAAAGAAAATTTTCAGAGCCACCTGTCTGCGCTAAACAAGATCCTGCAAAAAACACAAACACGCACAACTTAAAGTTTTTAAGCATCGGGCAAATTTAGTCAATCAATCTAATATTAAAACAGGGCGAAAACCAACAAAAGGATTGGCTTTATTGTATTCCATTTGACTATTTAGTGAAACCTCATTCCTATTGCTTGCCCAACTACCACCAAGGGCCATTCCCTCTTCAGTAATCATCTCGGCAACATTTCCATTCATGTTGTAAAGACCGAATTCATTGGGCGCATAGGATTTCACAGGCTTAGTCACCGAAACACTTGATTTCAACCTATTCATAGTTCCCACTACAACGGTTCGACCTTCGGATTTAGTATGTTCATTTGAAGATTCTCCTCCTTCGTTTTTCTTCGAATAATTGCAATGCTCATTTGACTGATTATTTTCTTTCCCTTCCCATGTATATAATCTTTTGTGCTGGTCGCCTCTAGCTGCTCTTATCCACTGTTCCCGACTAGGTAAAGTAAATTTAGCCTTAGGCTTTCCTTGCGTTGCCATGTTCACTTTTTCGCTTAACCATGAACAATATGCCTGTGCCCCATCGAATGGAACGTTTAAGACTGGATGGTCCTGATATGCCTGATGCCGATGATAGTGTTTTATAAATCCGCTCGAATAAGCCACAGCATTCAGCCAAGCAGAACTATCAATACAAAAAGCTTTGTATTCTTCCATCCTTCCGTTTAACCTCAGCTCTTCAAGAAATTCGTTGTATTCTTTGTTGGAAACCTCGTGTTTGGCTATATAAAAAGAGGATGTATTCACTACGACAGGTGCCGCAAAGTCATCGTTTTCAAATACAAAACCTTTGACATCCGTATATGTCTGATAAAGATGAACCTGTCCTTCCGAAATTTGAGAATAATTTTCCGCTATAAAATCAGGCAGAGGATCTCCATGCA
>JBCCIF010000119.1:0-8972 GCA_039028335.1 Bacteroidota bacterium | reverse complement strand
GAAATATTTCCTGAATTTGAGGCGCTCAGATTCAATGTTCCGTTATTATTTAAGTTCCCATATTGCATCTCAATACCTGCCGTTCCACCAGCATCTGCTAACAGTTCAGCACTTGAGTTTATCGTAATATTCGAAAACCTAAAGCGGTCTTTAAAAATCGTTGAAGGCATTATGGTGGTAGTTCCATCAAAGATGAAATTGAGCCTTCTTTTGTCCCAGTCGCCTGAACTCTGTGTGACTTCTGGGGTGCAATCCAACCTTCCGTAATTGTATATTTTCCCTGTTGCTCCATCCATGGTTAAGTTGACATCAACTGTCGAACTTGCCGGTAAATTATTTGCAGGAAAAAGCGCTGATCCTTGGCCTATATAGAGGTTGTTATTAACGACAACATGATCTGAAATGAGGATTCGATTGGCGATTTGCGCATTGTTGTAAAGGTCATAACCAACGGCATTGTCATCGTTATCCGCACTGTTGTCATTTACCGTCAAATCGTATAAAGTTATTCCCCCAATCTCCATTCCTCCAACAAATTGTCCCGAATTGTCTTCATGATAGGTTAGGCTTTTTGCCAAAAAAGGCTTTGTCGCTGTATTGTTATCTGTGTTAATCACTGAATAATAGTAGGGAACAAAGACTTGATTAAAGTCGCCAGAACCTGCATTATTGGGTTGCGTAGGATTCCAATCAGGGACGGGATGATAAGTACCGTTATTCCCATCTCCATTGTCATACATTTTGTAGCCAAACCAATTAAAGGCGTTGGGGCGACCATTACCATTTGTGACAGTGCTCCAAGGAATAACAAATTCAATTGTATTGGTAAAATAATTAGCCGATGTAGTTATGGTATTTGCCGTCTCAATGGTCCATTCGTTTGAACCATCCGCATAACGAAATTCATTATAAGAATCTTTAAAATAAAACTTAAAATCACCTCGAAATGGTTGGATAATTTTGGTCCTATCATAATCGAAACTCCACTGCAAAGAACCGTCATTATTAGCTCCTCCATTCACGGGTATCACAGGATTCACATCTATATAAATGAGCCCCCCTTCTGACGGGTTGGAACCCGTCACTGCAATATATAGGTTGTTTGCATCCCAATTGAGAAACCACGTTCCACCACCACTTTCCTGCTGGTTTTGACCATCTATATGTATACCGTACTCACTGGAATTTATGATGCCATCTTGTGCGGGAGCCGGACTAATGAATTGCCCATTTATTGACCCACTTGTAATGAGCAGCGCAGATAATAGGCTACAATAGCCCATTATACAAGATCGTATTTTATTGACGTGCAAATGCATATGTTCAGTTGGAATAGCCGCTTGGTTGAGCCCGAATTAATCGGTTAAAACTATTCGCTTTAGCAGTTGTGTTTCTCTTGTGTAAAGGACTATTAAATATACACCTTTTTCTCCTTCCAGTCTAATTTCTTGCCTAGGAATATTCAACAATTCAATGTCCTCTATCATCTGCCCAGCACTGTTGTAAATTGCTGCTTTTTCGAGTGTGTGCGCACCTAAATTATTCACAATAAATTGCCCATCCGAACTAAGGGTCGGCCATATTTCAATTTGAAGATTCTCGGGTTCCTGAAGATGGTTTGGATCAATAAACAAGAGGTCTTCTTGAACCGTAAGGGGTGCATGATCGGCCTCGTCAAATAGGTATTGAAACAAGTCTATCTCATCACTATTATATGTGAACATATCCTCTAACCACTTCCTGGGAACAGCCTGATAATTAAAGCGCACATGCACCTCCATTCCTCCCGAATATCCGTTCATAGGAATCCAATAATTTATTTTATCTGAGCCCGTTCCCTGCCCCCCCTCAAAATTAAAGTTTGGATCGTTTAAGGCTTGTCCAAAAATGGCACATGTATCATATGCAAAGTGCGTATCATTAAAACCTTTCGGAGGCAATCTATTATCTTTTAAGGCATATTTAGCTCGCTCTAAAATCGTGGTCGGTTGATCATTCACATCGGCCATAATCAACTCGTACACCTGTGCCTGTTCTTCCGAATCAATTTGATCATAATGTTGTTCATAATCACTATCATAATTAACTATAAACCCTTGATCATTCGTAATTCCCGAAGCAAACAAAGTGTCTTCATTTTCATCAAGAACAACAAACTCTATGAAAGCTCTTCTCGATGGAAATCCAGAAGGGAATTTGTGCCCGGCATTGTTCTGTACCAGTACTTCGAAATAGGCGGTATCGCTATTTCTATCCGCCATAAAGACTTCCAGTTCAATCGCAGATTCAAGCATTGTTAATGTCTTAGCTGCTACTTCTTCAAACTCTGCTGCACTCGCACTTAAGCCAAGTGTATCAATATTGTCTTTCATCATATTCAACATGAATACATTGGCTCCAACTAATTCATGCAGTGCATATGGCGATCTGGGTTCGGTATTATAGCCATTTGCAATTTGAACAGGTGAATCAATTATGGGCATATGGCAATCTTGACAAGTACTCTCCAATGATTCTCCGATATTGTATGCCGAATTCAACCATTCATGATAGGTGGCTTGTTCCACAAACTCATCTCCTGTGAATTCACCTGATAGGTCTACCGTTTCAGTTATCAATGAATGACAACCTGCACACAATCCTGGATCAAATATATGCTCAGCATATTCAGGAATATATCCCGTTGCGCTTGCCATGGGACTGATCAAAGGACTTTCATATGGACCAAAGGCTTTAAATAAAGTATCGAAATGCAACTCGCCAGAAAAGACAGTCCCCAAATCTTCAGCAGTCTGCTGATGACAAGCAAGACAAGAAACACCATCCAAAGCAACGGAATCTGCAGCAAGTTCAGCTAGCGTATAGGGCGCAATTTCATTAAGGACATTATTGTAGTTACCCATGGGCGCATGGCATTGCGTGCACTTGTCCTCAAGAATCGATTGATGGCTTGGATTTGACAAGATCTCATGTGAGACTTTTGCTTTCCAAAAAGGGTCTTTTGCTGAATTTGCCATGAGTGTCGCCTTCCAGTCGTCCACTACATTTACATCATTCCCTTCGCCATCCACATTGAATATTCCATTTTCATCTAAGCCATGACACTGGACGCATGCACCTGAACCCGCAAACCAGTCATTGTAAAGATTGGGCAGATCATCTCTCTGGTGATACGTCAATTTTTCGAATTTACCTGTCCAAGAAAAATTCATAAAAGCCACGCAGAGAATTGCTATCAGTATTATCGCTTTAGATCGATGTATTTGCACCGTTTAAAGATAGAGAAATAGACGTTGAGGGTAAAGCAATGAAGACGGAAAACTTCAAATAATACTTGACAGAAAATTGGTGTTCTTAAGCTTCTGAATATATTCATGACTCTTGTTCATGAAAGGATACATGAGATCGTCTTCCTCGATGAATGGGACTTCCTGTGCAAACATAGCCAATGCAGCTTCTATGATTCCTGAAGTTCTTTTGGGACGTCTGTACTGAATGGCTTGTGAGGCAGCAAAAAATTCGTAGGCCAATACTTTTTCCACATTGTTCAGCACGCGGTACATTTTGGTTGCCGCATTCGCTCCCATACTTACATGGTCCTCTTGACCTTGGCTTGAATCGATCGTATCGACACTTGCCGGCATGCATAAATGCTTGTTCTGACTAACGATGGAAGCAGCCGTATATTGAACAATCATAAAACCGGAATTCAAGCCGGGATTATCAACTAAAAAGGAAGGCAACTCTCTTTGCCCACTCAATAACTTATACAATCTTCTTTCAGAAATTGAACCCAGCTCTGCAGCGGCAAGACATAAATGATCAAGCGCTAAGGCCAAAGGTTGTCCGTGAAAGTTTCCTCCGGAAATAATCGCTTGATGCTCATCAAAAACCAAGGGATTATCCGTCACAGAGTTGATTTCATTCTCAAAAACATTTTCTATATATCTAAGTGCATCTCTACTTGCTCCATGGACTTGCGGCACGCACCTGAACGAATAGGGGTCTTGTGTATGTTTTTTGAATGTAGTAGCTATTTCACTTCCATCTAATAAATAGCGAATATTCTGAGCTGATTCTCTTTGCCCTTTGTGTTTCCGCACTTCGTGAATTGCAGGGTCAAAAGCATCAATTCTTCCGTCAAAAGCCTCAAGAGAAATAGCTGCAATAAAATCTGCGATTTTCAATAGATATCGAAGTTTATTTGTCCCCCATACCCCATAAGCGGACATAAACTGGGTTCCATTCAAAAGAGCTAAACCTTCTTTTGCCCCCAAATTTAAAGGTTGCATTCCCATCTGATCCAAGACCTTCATACTGTCCAATTTCTGACCCTTGAAATAGACTTGTCCTTCTCCAATTAATGGCAATGCCAAATGTGCCAATGGAGCTAAATCCCCTGATGCTCCTAAAGAGCCTTGCTCATATAAAACGGGTATAACTCCCCTATTGTAGAATTCCACTAAGCGATCTAAAGTGGATTTATTTACGGCTGAAAATCCATAAGAAAGGTTCTGAATCTTGAGAAGGAGACAGGTTTTAGCAATATGCATTGGAATCTCATCCCCAACACCACATGCATGTGAAATGATCAATTTCTCTTGCAAAAGCGCATGCTTGTCTTTTGGGATTACAATATTATGGAGTGCTCCGAAGCCGGTGTTTATTCCATAGATTTTATTTGTTGAACCCTCAAGGACGCTATCGAGGTATGCTCGGTTCTTTTCTACCGCTTGGATAGCTTCTTCTGAAAGTCGAATCGTATCGCCATTACTGATAAGGCGATCAAGCTCTTTACAGGATAAAGTATCTGATGAAATTTGATGGGTATTCAAATAAGCAAATTTTGCTCAATATAAATGAAATTTCGTTTTGTTTAGAGATCAAACAAATAAGACTTCAGCTCATCAAAACGATTGGTTATTGGGGTAGATTTCTTCTCCTTTTCGAGACAGGCCCTTTGCGCCTTAGGGATTTCAATAGGCTCTTCGATAGCCTCTTCTACTACTTTGGCGAACTTTGCGGGATGTGCAGTTTCCAATAAAATGACTCTTTCTTCTTTATGATCCTGAATGTATTCTTTGGCAGCTAAATACGCTACTGCGCCATGGGGATCCATGACATAATTGTAACGCTGATAAATCTCTCTTACAGCCTCTTTGGTTTGATCATCATTGAAATAGAACGCTGATATATCGTTTGCCATTTCTGCATGACTTCCGCCATAAACAGACTTCATTCTGGCAAAGTTGGAAGGATTGCCTACATCCATTGCGTTTGAAATAGTTTGCACCGACTCTCTTGGCACAAAGGCACCTGTATTAATATATTCAGGCACCACATTATTTCTGTTCGTTGCGGCAATGAAATGATGAATAGGCATACCCATTCGCTTCGCGAATATGCCTGAAGTAAGGTTTCCAAAATTCCCACTTGGGACACAGAAAGTAAGTGGCTTCTCTTCATTGATTTTTTGAGCCACAGCGTTGCCATAATAGAATGATTGTGGGAATAGTCGAGCAATATTTATGCTGTTTGCAGAAGTCAGATAAAGTCTTTGATTGAGCTCTTTATCCAGAAAAGCCTTTTTCACCATTTCTTGACAATCATCAAACACACCATCAACTTCTAAAGCGCTGATGTTTTGCCCTAAAGTTGTCATTTGTTTCTCTTGAAATTCACTTACTTTTCCTTTAGGATACAAAATGTGCACTTTAATTCCCTCTACTCCTAAAAAACCATTCGCAACTGCAGAACCTGTATCTCCAGAAGTAGCAACAAGAACATGCACTTCCTTATCCTGGTTCTTAAGAAAATAGCCTAGCATTCGAGCCATAAATCGGGCCCCAAAATCTTTGAAAGCCAAAGTGGGTCCATGCCATAATTCCAGAACAGATAATGAATCATCTAAATCAACAACAGGCGCTTCAAAATTGACAGCTTCGAATACCAGATCTCGCAGATTATCTGTAGGAACATCTTCTCCGAAAAAAAGCTTAGCAGTTTCAAAAGCAATCTCCTGAAAAGAATAATTGCTGATATTCTCAATAAAATCAGCATTGAAGGCATTTATAGCACTGGGCATGTACAAACCCTTGTCAGGTGCCAAGCCCCTTATGACTGCTTCTTTTAGCGTAGCTATTTCGTTCGTGTTGTTGGTACTGAAATAAACCATGATCACATCACTTTTATTCCATCTGTATTTATGGTACTGATGTATACGTCAGAAGTGATGCCAATGTTGTTAAAAAAAGAGTTCATTTCTGTCGCGATTAGACTGGCGACTTCATGGTTTCGACAAAACGAAAAGAGAGAAGGACCAGCTCCTGAAATAGAGCAATTCATGCCTCCATTCGCTAAAACAATTTTTTTCAATTCATCAAATCCCTTGATGAGTTTTTTTCTATGAGGTTCAACGAGAATATCAGTGGTTCCTTTAGAGATTAAGTCTAAATTGTTACTGGCCATTCCTGCGACTAATGCAGCTGATTGAGCATTTTGTTCTACTGCACTCTTCAAACTAACCTCTTTGGGAAGAATTGCTCTCGATTCGGAAGTTAGAATTTCTAATTCCGGATGCACACAAGCTAAATACAGGTCCTTTGGATAATTGAGTGCAAATACTTCCAATGGATCTTGAGATCGTATTAGATTGAAACCTCCATTCAAGCAAGCTGCAACATTGTCCGCAATTGGAGATCCGCAAGCCACTCTTTCTCCCTCTCTTGCATAATTGATTTGTTCAACACTACTCAAATTCAACTGAAGTACTTTATTTAAATAAAACACACCCGCTACGCTGCTTGCAGCGCTTGAGCCTAGTCCAGATCCAGGTCTGATTTTTTGATGAAAAACAACATCAAATCCCTTAGTTATCTGATGATCCTTTAACATTAAAGCCATAGGAACAGTAGTAGCATTTTCATCTGGATTCAGTGGCATATTCAAAAATGAACGCGATCGATTTTCAATTCGCAAGACTCCTAATTCATTGGGTATGAATTCAATAATGTCTCCGGGCTCATTGATGGCCAAACTAAAAATATCGTAACCACTTCCAACATTGGCAACCGTGGCTGGTGAAAAAACTTTATATGATTGAATTTCAGACATTTGCAATCCTGATAATATCTGCAAAAACACCAGCCGCAGTAACCTCGGCTCCGGCACCTGGTCCAATAACCACCAGAGGAATTTCCCTGTATCTTTCTGTAGTAAAGGAAACTATATTGCCTGTTCCACTCACGTTGTAAAAGGGATGTGAGGGGTCAACTTCTTGGATTTGTGTACTCGCTTTACCGAATTCTAATTTGGCTACATATTTTAATCGTTTACCCTGTTGTTCCGCCCCTTGCCTCCTAGCTTCAAAAGATGCATTATCGATCTTCTCTAGTTTCTTCCAAAATGTGTCCATGCTCTCTGCATTTTGACTTTCTTGAGACAGGCAATTCTCAACTTGGACATCAGTCAATTCTAGCTTAATTCCGCTTTCGCGACTGAGAATTAATATTTTTCGCGCAACATCCATACCCGACAAATCCAATCTCGGATCTGGTTCTGTATATCCTTTTTCATGCGCCTCTTTAACCACATCCAAGAACGAATATTGATCATCACATTTGCTAAAAATATAGTTCAATGAACCCGAAAGCATGGCTTCGATTTTGATGATTTTATCTCCACTTTGAATAAGATCTTTTAAGGTACTGATTATAGGCAAACCGGCTCCAACGTTGGTTTCATAGAGAAATTTAACCCCATATTTCCCAGCAATTTGATGCAAGTTTGCATATCGTTCGCTCTTGCTCGCATTGGCAATTTTATTCGGTGTTACAATGGAAATTGAGGCATTCAATATATCCTCGTATTTGTCGGTGACAATTTGATGTGCGGTATTGTCAATAAAAATGCTGTTTCGCATATTCATTTCCAACATCTTCTCTGTAAAGGCATTTATGTCGGCTTTGACCCCATTCTCTTCAAGCTCGTGTTCCCAATTCCCAGAATGAATACTTTCTCTTTTAAAAAGCATTTTCCGGCTATTTGTGACACCGACTAATCTCAGGTCGATGGCATTTTCGTTGAGCAATTTTTCGGACTGCGCCTTGATCTGTTCAAGTAATGTCGCTCCAATAGTACCTGTCCCGGCTATGAAAAGATTTGCCGTCTTTGTACCTGAAAGAAAAAAGGCTTCATGAATAGCATTCAATGCCTTTCGAACATCCTTCTTGAAAATAATAATCGAGATGTTTAATTCTGACGCTCCTTGAGCAATGGCTTTCACATTGACTCCATTTCTGCCCAAGGCTTCGAAGAAAGTTGCGGATATTCCAGGAATATTTTTCATATTCTCACCGACTGCTGCCACGACTGATAATTCGCGCTCAATGTTTATTGGGTCGATCAGACCGAGTTGCAATTCGAGCTCAAACTCTTCTTCGATCGCCTTTTGCGCTTGATCGGCATCGTTGGGTAAAACTGCAAAAGTAATCGAGTGTTCAGAAGAACCTTGTGTAATTAAAATGATGTTGATTTTGGCTCGTGAAACGGTCTGAAACAAGCGTGAAGCCATTCCGCTAACACCCTGCAGCCCGCTACCCTGCATGCTGATTAATGCTATATCATCAATTGAAGAAATACCACTTAATGTGTTTTTTCTATTACCGGGATCAGTACAGATAATTGTGCCGTGGTCCTGAGGCTTAAAGGTGTTCTTTATCTGAATATTTATCCCTTTTTGCAAAACCGGAAGAATAGTAGGCGGATAAATAACTTTCGCTCCAAAATGTGAAAGTTCCATTGCTTCTGCATATGAAATTTTTTCCACTGCTATGGCTCTCGGAACTTTACGAGGATCTGCGGTCATCATGCCAGATACATCCGTGCAGATAACAAACTAAACCAACAGTTGGAACCACCCTTAATATTGCATTAATCCAATCTATGTTTTGTGTGGATGGGAGAGAGACTAT
>JBCCIF010000118.1:0-9020 GCA_039028335.1 Bacteroidota bacterium | reverse complement strand
GAACAAGTAAAAATTAACGGGTATAGAATAGAACTTTCAGACGTAGAAAATAAAATCAAAAGAATGGTTCCTGAGAGACAAGTTGCAATTGTTCATCTTTTCTCCCAATGAAAATGAGATTTCCCCATTTATCCTTTTTGCAATAGTCTCCAGTACGATAATAATTTCTCTCATTTTTTTCTATAAATGGCGATTCTACATCTCCCATATATCCACTGAATACTTGCGGTCCTCCAATAAGAATTTCAGTTCCCTTTTCATCTTCATGAAAAGAAATTTCATTTTTCCCGAAAGGAATCCCTATTGGAATAATCCCACTTTCAACTTGATTAACGTTCTCTTGATTTAATATAAAGCGCATGCAGACTACTGCGCCTTCTGTGGGGCCGTAGATGTTTATAGAAGTAGAGTTAGGGCACAGTTTATTCCAGGATTTTAAATCACTCTCATACAAAGGTTCACCACAGAAAAACGCATAGCGAAGTGATTTAAAAGTAAGTGAGGATGAAATATTATTGATTATTCGCATGCTCGAAGGAACCAATACACAAACTGTAATTCCTTCAGAATCCATGAGCGCGGCTGAATTGAGGGCTCTTTTTTCTAAAGGGGTGGTGTATAGGCTAGCGCCTAGAAACAGAGGAAGATAAACGCACATCACAAATAAGTCAAATGATAGACTGAAAGGCTGAAGAAATTTATCGTCTTCATTTAGGCTCCATTCCATTTCAGTTGTCATTGCAAAAATGAAATGATTGAGATTGTCATGTGTTATTGGAACACCCTTTGGACTGCCCGTACTACCTGAAGTGAAAAGGACATATGCAGATGTGGATTGAATACACGTCAGTGGCTCATCCAATAGTTCAGATTCAACTTGAATGGTGTCAAAGTTGGACTTCGCCTTAAATTCTTCAAAAAAATCGGTTTGAGCACTTTGAATAACCTTACTTACATTTGCGCTTTCGATAATATGTAAAAGTTGTCTTTGTCCAAAATCTTCATTTAATGGAACAAAAGTTCTTCCGCTGATCATTATTGCAATCAAGCCAATATAACATTCTATGGTATTCTGTAAGTGAAGACCGATGCACTGTTCTACTTCGGATTGCTCTTGTAAAGGTCGACCGAAGGCTGCGACTCTTTTTTTGATGAACCCATAGCTATAGCTTTGTCCATCAATGACAATGGCGGTCTTATCACCTTTTGAATTGAGCTGCTCGCAAATCCTATATGCTACAGATTGAACATTCATTTCAATCGGCTTTTCGTTTTGTTATTCGAATAAAATACCTCTCTGTCTAATTCGGTCATAACTAAACCTTCATTAGGAAAAATGAGATTAATCGGCTCAATATCCAAAGATGTTTCTTTGACAATGCCGTAGCCAATATGTTTGGCTATTCTGATCGCCTTATTGTTCGACCTGAAGAAACGGGATTGTACAATAGAGGAATCTTCATTCTCCTTGAAGAGTTGGTCGACAGTTTTATAATAAATTTTAAAAAATGAAGCTGTTCCTCTAAATTCCTTCTTTAGGAACATGTTTTCGATTTGAATTTTTCCGGACTCTCTTGGAATATTAAGTGAAGAGGCTCTTTCAATGATATCTTTTTTGGTAAACCAATTCTCAGCCCCAACCCATTTTAAAAACATGCTCGGCAACAGTCGTTCGCTTTCAATTCCTTCTTTACCTTCTTTCCAACCAGCCAAACAACTTACTAATTCCTTGTCCTTTTCTAGCACATAATAACTATTGATGTCAAATTCATTATTGGGGATTTCAGCTTCAAACAGTAATTTGACAATTGCCCTAAAGTCATCTTTTGAAACATCAAAAATCGACTCCAGCAAAGAACGACCATTATAACCATTGAATGCTTGAATAGTTAGATCTATTAATTGTTCAAGATCATTGGGTTTAGCCTTGCGATATGTTAATGATTTATCTTTCAATTAATTCATCAATTTCGAGCCGATGCTTTTTTATTAAACTGTCCCATGAATACTTTTCAATCGCAAGCCTTCTCGACTTGTTTCGAAAGTCTTCCCAGGTTTTTTGATCTTTCATCAAATGAAGAATTCCTTCAGCAAAAGTCATGGGATCGTCACTAATATAAATATGTTTTTTGTCCTGAATGTCAATTCCTTCAGCTCCAACTGTAGTAGTCACAGATGGAATACCTCTAAACATAGCATTGAGTAATTTCACTTTCATTCCACTACCAAAAAGCAAAGGGACGATTGAAACACGGGCTTCGTGAAAATAATCTTCCAAATTTTCAACGAATCCGGGGTAATGCACCTGTGCATCACCTTCGGTCAATTGGGTGAGTCGGCTTGAAGGATTCTTTCCGATTATTATTAACTGAATTTCTTGATCTTTCGATTTAACTTTTGGCCAGACTTTATTTAAAAACCACTCCATCCCGTGGATATTAGCTTCCCAGCTTTGGGTGCCTACAAATAATATATTCTTCTTGGTGTTAGTGTATTCAACTAGTGGCAAATGCATCAGATGATCATCACCTAAATGATAAGTAGTCTCAAATTTCTCTCTTTCCACACCAAGAGCCATGAGCGCCTTTATATCATTTGGTGCCGCCCAGGTTTTGTCTGCATCAATCGTGAAAGATCTTTCTGCATTTTTTACCCGATTTGCTTCGAAGGAAATAACCCACTTCTTAATTGGGTTTTTTTCAAGACTAGACATGCGTTCCCATAAGCAATATTCTGCATTGTGTTGATGTAATATTATTGGTTTATCCTTCGTGCGCATGACTGAAGGATAAACGTCATAGTGATCAACTATAACAAGATCGTAATTTGATAGTATTGACTTGACGTGTCGGTTAAACGAACGTGAAGAGTTTCGATATAAATTCAAAGAACCATGTCCAAAAAGACTTCGCATAAATGTGAAGGCATTTCGTGGAATAGTCAATTGTTCTGAATAGTAATGTTCAAGAGGCACTTGATTTCTAAATTCTAATTCGTGCTTATTTTCTTGGTCCTTTATTAGGGTAGCCAAGCCCAAATCATAAATCTCAGAAAGCCTATTTACTAAGTTCCACGATTTCATTTTACCACCCGTTACTGGTGGAAATGGCAGTTGATTAGTAATAAACAGTACTTTTTTCCGAGACATTGGGGTATAATTCGAGAATTTAAATTTTATTCAAACTCTTTCGAAGAATATGAATGAGAGAAGAAGGCTTGTTTTTATAATATTTTCGAGCCTTTCGAGGTAATTGATCGAATCGATCTATTTCTCCATTAAATACAATACCTGTTTTGTTTTGTATGTCTTCAGGTATGCTCAAATTGAATGCCCTAAAATCTTCTTCTTTTGAAATCTTTCGTCTAAAGATCATCAGATTACGATCGCATATGCGCATCATTTCTAAAATTTCTGCCCTTAAGGTATAAGGCGAAGCATCAAAAATAATGATGTCATATTTTTTCTTCAACTGTGTCAATTCTTTTTGAATAACAGCCATTTGAGAAAGTCCAATTTTTATACCCCATTCACTTTTCTCGGAATAGTGCAAGTTCGTATGAAAAGTCTCTTGTATTTCTCCTTTAATTGAAAAATCAACACCGAGATATGATTTGTTTTTAGCTCCTGGATTACTGAGATCCAGCACAAGGACTTTTTTTCCAGATTCAGCGAAAATCAGGCCTAAACCGGACGAAACAAATGACTTTCCTTCTGCTACATTGTGTGAAGTAACAAGAATCAACTTACCTTTTGTGCTTATTCTTTCAAATACCTTTAGGGCAAGTGCTTTGAAGTTTTCATAAGCGAAAGATGAACTGTACTTCTGTAAGACAGAGGCGGAAGAAATGTTAGTGTAATTGATATTTCCATCAAGCTCAACTTCGCCTAGAATTGGGTATAAGTCTTGCAAATCCTTTATATCTGACTTAAAGCCGAATTTGTAGACAATATAGACTACCCAAGATATAACAGAAAGCAATAATACAAGAACGGCAATGACCATTTTGTTCGGGAAAAATGGTTCACCGTCAACGATATATGCTGGTTCAATAATTTGAAAGTCAGAAACGATGGATTGTAAAGCGATGTCACTGTCGGATTTTTTCCTCTTCATTTCGAGGTATGCAGTCTCTGCAGTGTTGAACTCGCGCTCTACATCAATAAATTCACGCTCTATTTGAGGGATTGAGTTTGAATCTTCATCTAGATCTTTTAGCCTTTCTTTTACTTCATCCGTTCTTATTTTGTTGGATACTCTGAATCCTTCGACTGACTGAATTATGGAATTTTTAAGACCCTGGATTTTAGAATTTAGCAATGCCAAAGAGGGGTGTGATTCTTTGCCTTCTACAATTAAATGGTTTTTTTCTATCTGGAGCTGAACCAATTCAGAAGTCAAGTCGAGCAGCAGAGGGTCATTTATTTTGAAAGCTTGAGGTGAAATGAGCTTTTCATAATTCTCTGCATTATTAAGGAAGTTCTCTACATAATCAAAGTATTTTTCTCGAATGACCAAATTCGCGGCTTCGTTTTCCAGTTTAGTCGTTTGAGAAAGAATAATAGAGGCTTTTCGAGTAAGACTGTTTACATTATTGTTCAGTTTGAATAATGAAACATTTTGTTCTTTTTCAATGAGATCATTTTGAAGTTTTTCTAACTCTTTTCCTATAAATTCATTGACATGTAAGTGGATTTTTCTCTTCTCCTTTAAATGTTCTTGAATATAAACGCCACCCAATACATTCAAAAATTCGATTTGTTTTTCTGGAACCCTTCCCGTTAAAATAAGGCTCATTACGGTAGCATTCAATTCTTCTGTGTCTACATCAAGTCGGTCAAGAACGTCTATTATGGTAGCTTCTTTATCTAAAATTGAAAAGCCAAATTTTCCAAGTTGGTCATTTTTTCGAATAACCTTTATGCTCCCTTCACCCAGAGCAATTTGCTCACCAAATTCATAGGATTCATTCAGATTGAATTTTGCACCTGACTTAATTCCCATTAATTGACCAACCAAATGAAATTCCCGGTCATTTATAATGCGAATGTCTATAGTCTGGTTAAAAGCAAGATCATTTTCAGTGTCCATCCACTCGGAGCCTGTTTCTACTTCAAAAGGGCATTCTCCATGAATACCCGTTTTAGCAAAGCCATTCTTGAAATATGCGATATTATAGTTAAGTGAATCAATTGCTTTTTCAATAATAGGAGTGCTTTTGACCCTTATTTTCTCGTTTACAAAATATTCATCATCGGGAGGATTGAAACTTTGAGGGCCCAATGTATACCGATAAGGGTCATACATTCTCTGTGGTTCTTCAATGATGATTGAAGACTTAATTTTGTAAGAAGGTTGAACTAGAACAATTAAAAGTGCTCCTAGAAAGACCCAAAAGAGAAGAATTAAAAAGATGATCGGCCAAGAACGCAGAAAACTGGTAACAATTTTTCTTAAATCTATACCGTCACTGTGAGTGTCGAATTCAATTATGTTCTTTTCTCTACTCAACTCCTATCTCGTTACAGCAACAATTAAACTCGTTAAGGAAACTATTACTCCGAGGCCTTGATATATGCTCTGTGCCTCTCTTCCTGACCATTTTTTTCTTTTCAAAGGAGAAACAATTACGATGTCAGAAGGTTGAAGGTAAAAGCCTTCAGATTGCAAAATGTTTTCATCGGAGAGATCCAGATGATAAAGATGATTCTTGCCATTTCGCGTTCGAACAATTTTGACTCCACTTCTATTCGAATACTCTCCAGCGTCATTTGCCATACTAATAGCTTCAAATACATTTATGGAGGAATTATTGATGATGTATTGACCTGGTCTATTGACATCTCCTAACACTGAGATTCGAAAATTGAGAAGATTAACTTTGATCGATGGGTTTGAAAAGACCCGTTCTGAGGCAGATCTTATCTCCGATTTGGCATCTTCGAGACTAAGCCCTCCAACTTTTACAAGGCCCACAATTGGGAGGTCAATATTCCCCTCCCTGTCAATTTCATAGCCGTATATGTTGGGGTTTTGAATGTTCGTTCTCAGTAAGAACTGATCATCATTGGTATAATTTGAAATTTGCGAACCGGGGCTGCTAAGATGGTTTATTCTTACCATTAGAACGTCCTCAGCTTCAAGTTTCCAAGGTTCCTTTGCATTAGGAAAAGACTTGTCAACTAAAGCATCATGAGGCTTGTCAGCCGTTTCATCTTGCAGATAAACGATCTTCTTGTTTGACGTACAAGAGGCAAGGTTGATAATCAAAGTAATTGACACCAACCCAATAAGTATCGAATTCTTTTGTCCGAACAAAGTGTTTAGTTTAAGTTATTTGTCGAGCTTTTTAAGCCTTCTGTCTATAAAATGTTTACGAAAAAGGCAATGAAAAAGTTCTCAAATCTAAGTGGTATTTACCCTAGGGAAAATACCACACCTGTCTCATGAAAACTCTATATTTGATAAAGAATTTTGAAACGGGGCACGAAAGATAAAAAAATAGGGGCTATGGAAGCGCTAAAATCTGCCAAAATCGATCAGGTTGGGGTAGTCGAACGAGTAGCGCGAATACGCAAACGCAGTATCAAGAAAGAAAGCAAGATTAAAGGACTATATAAAGTCTTGAATATGATTGATCTGACGACTCTAGAAGGCGCTGACACGGAGAATAAAGTAAGACAACTTTGCTATAAGGCCCTTCACCTACATGATGTGCATGCAGATTTGCTAACAGTTGCAGCCGTTTGCGTCTATCCAAAATTTGTTCATACGGCCAAAAAGGCACTTAAAGGAAGTAAGGTGAAGGTAGCATCTGTCGCTACGGCATTCCCCAGCGGTCAGTCATCTTTAGAGATAAAAATAAAGGAAACAAAATATGCCGTAGATCAGGGCGCAGATGAGATTGACATGGTCATTTCAAGGGGTAAATTTCATTCAGGTGAATTCAATTATGTATTTGATGAAATTTCAGAAATTAAAGAAGCCTGTGCCAAAGCAAGGCTCAAGGTAATTTTAGAAACGGGAGAGTTAGGAAACCTGGATAATGTTCGTAGGGCGTCAGATATTGCAATGCATGCGGGGGCAGATTTTATTAAAACAAGCACGGGTAAAATAAAGCCTGCGGCTACATTCCCTGTTGTGTTCGTTATGCTCGAAGCTATTCGTGATTTTTATTTGCAAGAGGGTAAAATGGTCGGAATGAAACCTGCTGGAGGGATATCAAATGCAAAAATGGCTTTGCATTATTTAGTTATGGTAAAAGAGGTTCTAGGAGATGAATGGCTGAATAATAGGTGGTTTAGATTCGGAGCTAGCAGCCTCGCAAATGACGTTTTAATGCAAATTGTTAAACAATCGGAAGGAGCTTATCAATCCGCTAATTACTTTTCTATCGACTAATGAGTAAAGTTGAATCAAACACTGCTTGGGACTATGCTCCAGCACCAGAAAGTTCCTCACATTTTAGCCTCAAAGAGGAATATGGCCTATACATCAATGGGAAGTTCATTAAAGGTGGAGCTGCTCCATTTTCCAGCATCAACCCGGCAAATGAAAAAGTACTTGCTCATTTGGCATGTGCCAATCAATCAGATGTAAACAAAGCTGTAAAAGCAGCTCGTTCTGCATATGAAAGTACTTGGGGCAAAATGAAACCGGCAGAGAGGGCTAAATACATATATAGAATTGCACGTTTGATTCAAGAAAGGGCGAGAGAGCTTGCAGTTATAGAGTCAATGGATGGTGGGAAGCCCATTAGAGAATCACGCGATGTCGATATTCCATTAGCAGCAAATCACTTTTTCTATTATGCAGGTTGGGCAGATAAATTGAGCTATGCCTTTCCGAACCGGAAAATTGGTTCATTGGGAGTGGCCGGACAAATTATTCCTTGGAATTTTCCATTGCTTATGGCTGCGTGGAAAATTGCTCCAGCTCTAGCATGCGGAAATACTGTGGTACTAAAGCCTGCAGAGACGACTTCCTTAACGGCTATGAAACTAGCCGAAATAATCCAAGAAGCTGATTTGCCTCCGGGCACAGTAAATATTATTACGGGTGCAGGTGAAACCGGTGCGAATTTGGTCAAGCATAAGGACATAGATAAAATTGCTTTTACGGGTTCTACACAGGTGGGAAAGATTATTCAGAAGGAAATTGCTACAACAGAGAAAAAATGCACCTTGGAATTAGGCGGAAAGGCTGCGAATATTATATTCGAAGATGCAGCTGTAAATCAAGCTGTAGATGGAATTGTTAATGGAATTTATTTCAATCAGGGACACGTGTGTTGCGCGGGATCAAGACTCTTTGTTCAAGAATCGATTTATACAGAAGTCCTAGAAAAGCTAAAATGGAGAATGAAATCTCTGAAAGTGGGAGACCCCTTGGACAAGAATACAGATATTGGCGCGATTAATTCCAAGGAGCAACTCAATACCATTCGAAAATATATTAAGATTGGTAAAAAAGAAGGATCAGAAATCTATCAAAGTGAGTGTTCTGTTCCGAGAAAGGGATTTTGGTGTAGGCCTACTTTATTTACCAATGTTGCGCAAAGTAATCGCATTGCCCAAGAAGAGATTTTTGGTCCTGTTCTCGCAATTCAAACGTTCAGAACGATTGATGAGGTGATCAAAAAGGCGAATAATACGCCTTATGGTCTTTCAGCGGGCGTATGGACAGATAAAGGATCTAAAATTTTCAATATGACTGCTCAAATGAAGGCGGGTGTCGTTTGGGCAAATACCTATAATAAATTTGATCCGAGTTCTCCTTTTGGTGGATATAAAGAATCTGGATATGGAAGGGAAGGTGGGCTCCATGGTTTAGCGGCCTATCTTCAATTGAATTAAGCATGAAAACGTTGACAAAGGATAAAAATACAGTGCATGTTCTTAAGACGTACAAATTGTATATCGATGGAAAGTTTCCACGGACAGAATCAGGTAGAAGCATTCCGTATAAGGTAAAAGAAAAGCAGATTGCAAACATTTGCAGATCTTCGCGTAAAGATTTGAG
>JBCCIF010000117.1:0-9094 GCA_039028335.1 Bacteroidota bacterium | reverse complement strand
CTTTTTACAGGCATTTTTCTTTGCTTTTCCATCGGTCTTTTTTGTCAAGATTACAATCAAAATAAATTTAGACAACTCTATCAAGAATTACCTACTCCGAACAATTTCAGAACTGCTTCAGGTGCACCGGGCCATGAGTATTGGCAACAAAGAGCAGATTATGTTATGGATATTCGACTTGATGATGAAGAACAAAAAATTTACGGAGAAGAGACCATTACGTATTGGAATAACTCTCCTGACCCCTTGAAATATTTGTGGGTGCAACTAGATCAGAATGTAAGGGCCAAAGATTCTGACAGTAAAAAAATCAGTACCAATTCAATTGATGACCGTATGAGTTTTCGGTCATTGAATAGAATGTTAAATGATTTTGACGGTGGCTTCAAAATCGATCATGTGAAAGACGCTTCGGGAAAAGATCTGGATTATACGATCAATAAAACCATGATGCGCATAGATTTGCCGAGAATACTGGCTCCTAAAGCGAAAACCCAAATAAAAATAAAATGGTGGTACAATATCAATGATCGCATGAAGATAGGCGGGCGAAGCGGTTATGAATACTTTGAAGATGATGATAATTACCTCTATACCATCGCTCAATTCTATCCTCGAATGGCGGTTTATTGTGACAATGAAGGATGGCAAAACAAGCAATTTCTGGGTAGAGGTGAATTCACGCTTA
This sequence comes from Bacteroidota bacterium, assembly GCA_039028335.1. Taxonomy (GTDB): domain Bacteria; phylum Bacteroidota; class Bacteroidia; order Flavobacteriales_D; family JABDKJ01; genus JABDKJ01. Next base: position 8,406 of record JBCCIF010000117.1, on the reverse strand, counting down.
ATTTTGGAAATTACACAGTGAACTTAACCGTTCCTAGCGATCACGTTGTGGCTTCAACCGGGACATTGCAAAATCCAAAAAGCGTGTTGACCAGTGCTCAGCAAAAAAGATTGTCAAAGGCGCGTTCATCAGATAAACCTGTTCTTATCATCACTCAAGATGAAGCCGAAGAAAATGAGAAAGGGAAGGAAAAAGGAAACAAGACATGGACATTTAAAGCAGAAAATGTTCGCGATTTTGGATGGGCTTCTTCGCGAAAATTCATGTGGGATGCACAAGGCGTTCCTTTAAGCGGAAAAACGGTCATGGCCATGTCCTATTATCCCAAAGAAGGAAATCCACTTTGGGAAAAATACAGCACAGCAGCTGTCGTACAGACTTTAAAAACCTACTCGAAACATACCTTCGATTACCCTTATCCAAAAGCGATTTCAGTAAATGCGAAAAGCATAGGGATGGAATACCCAATGATTTGCTTCAATTTTGGGCGTCCAGAAAAAGATGGGACATACGGAGAACGAACAAAATATGGCGTCATCGGAGTGATTATACATGAAGTAGGTCATAATTGGTTCCCAATGATTGTCAGCTCAGATGAACGACAATGGACATGGATGGATGAAGGATTGAACACTTTCCTACAATACTTGACGGAGCAAGAATTTCAGAGAGATTTTCCATCAAGACGAGGTGAACCTCGAAATATTGTCAATTATATGAAGGGAGATAAATCTAAAATTTCTCCTATAATGACGAATTCAGAAAGCATACACCAATTCGGAAATAACGCATATGGCAAACCAGCTACAGCGCTTAATATTTTGAGAGAAACCGTTATGGGAAGAGAACTTTTTGACTTTGCTTTCAAAGAGTATTCCAACCGTTGGAAATTCAAGCATCCAACACCTGCAGACTTTTTTAGAAGTATGGAAGATGCCTCTGCAGTTGACTTAGATTGGTTTTGGCGTGGGTGGTTCTATACAAATGATGCAGTAGACATCTCTTTGGACAATGTTGCTTGGTATCAAATTGACACTAAAAATCCGGACAATGAAAATGCCTTTAAACGCGAACAGAAAAATGCCGAATCACCCAGTTTAAGTGATGAAAGGAATCGCAAAGATATTCCTGAAACAATGGTTGAAGCTCGTCCTGAATTAGAAGATTTCTATTCACAAAGAGATGTCTTCGAAGCAAATGCATTGGATTATGAAGAGTACCAAAGTTATTTGAAAAAACTATCTGAAGATGAAAAAGAAATCGTGAATTCTGGTAAGAACTTTTATCAAATGACATTTTCAAATAAAGGAGGACTCGTTATGCCAATTATCTTGGAATTCAATTATACGGATGGCAGCAAGGAAATCCAGCATATTCCTGCTGAGATATGGAAAATGGGTGATGAAACAATCAATAAAGTATTTGTACTTGAAAAAGAATTACAAGCTGTCACCTTAGACCCTTATCAACAGACTGCTGATATAGACATGAGCAATAATTATTGGCCTCCTCGTGCTCAAGCGAGCAAATTTGAGCTTTTCAAAGGTAGACAAGGTGGAGGCGAAAACCCTATGCAAAGAGACCGCAGAGCTAAGGAAAATCAAGACTAAGATGCTGGGATTAGCAGAGCAAATAGTATCTTTGCAGCCCGAAATAAATACGAATAGAAAAAGAACACAATGAGTGGAACGAAAATCACGATAGAAAACGGAAAACTGAACATACCAAATGACCCGATTATTCCTTTTATCGAAGGAGATGGAATTGGTCCTGACATTTGGGCAGCTGCTCAAAGCGTTTTAGATGCTGCCGTTGAAAAAGCCTATAATGGAGAGAAGAAAATTGAATGGTTAGAAGTATATGCTGGTGAAAAGGCGCACAACTTAACCAGTGAATGGCTTCCACAATCTACACTTGATAATATCAAAGAACACTTGGTAGCTATAAAAGGTCCATTAACGACTCCTGTTGGAGGAGGTATTCGCTCATTGAATGTTGCACTAAGACAGAAATTGGATCTCTTTGCTTGTGTTAGACCTGTAAGATGGTTCACCGGAGTGCCTTCACCGGTTAAAGAGCCTCAAAAAGTTGACATGGTCATTTTCAGAGAAAATACGGAGGATATTTATGCAGGGATTGAATGGGAAAATGGTACAAGTGAAAATGAAAAAGTAAAACGTTTCCTAATAGACGAAATGGGAGTAACGGGCATTCGATTCCCGAATTCATGTTCCTTAGGAGTAAAACCCGTATCAGTTGAAGGAACAGAACGATTGGTGAGGGCAGCGATTCAATACGCTATAGATAACAAAAGAGATTCTGTAACGCTCGTTCACAAAGGCAATATCATGAAATTTACCGAAGGTAAATTCAAAGAATGGGGATACCAGTTGTCAAAAAGTGAGTTTGGAGCGGAAGATTTAGACGGAGGGCCATGGCAAGTAATTGACAAAGACGGACATAAGATCGTTATCAAAGACGTTATTGCAGATGCTTTCTTGCAACAGATTTTATTGCGTCCTGCGGAATATGAAGTAATTGCCACTTTAAATCTGAATGGAGATTATATTTCTGATGCCTTAGCTGCTGCAGTGGGTGGAATAGGAATTGCACCAGGTGCGAATATAAATTACGAATCAGGTATAGCCATTTTCGAAGCTACGCACGGAACAGCTCCTAAATATGCTGGCCAGGATAAGGTTAATCCTTCTTCTGTAATTCTTTCAGGTGTGATGATGCTTCAATATATGGGGTGGAATGAGGCAGCTGATCTCGTTGTTAAAGGAATTGAAGGAGCCATTGACAATAAAACAGTGACCTATGATTTCGAGCGTTTGATGGAAAATGCAACATTATTGAAATGCTCTGAATTTGGCGGTGCCATTGTGGAAAACATGGCCTAAGAATTTTTGAATAAACAATTTTCTAAAACCGTCTTTATCTCAGATAAAGGCGGTTTTTGCTTTATAAGAATCTGCTTTTTACATTTTATCTATTCATACAATAAGTTATATCTTCCATATATGAAGCACTGCATTTATTCCATTCTAATTTTCGCATTGACCTCTCCCCTCTTTGGACAAATACCAACCGATGGCCTCAGTCATTATTACCCTTTTAGTGGCAATGCAAATGATGTCATTTTTGGAAATCATGCTCTTGTGGTTGGTAATGTTCAGGGAGCGGAAGATCGCTTTGGCATTCAAAACTGCGCTTATTCCTTTGATGGTGAATGGACAAGCGTAATGCTCATTCAAGGAGGTGTAGGAGGATTTCCAGTAACAGCGGATAGTAGCTTTTCAGTGAGTCTTTGGTACCGATACGGTTCAGATGATCCTGGAGATAGAGAGTACTTATACAATCGTGGTTGGGCCTATAGCGACTCTGTTTCTTTTAGTCTTTTTTTATATGACAACAATACTCCTGTTATTGGCATTGATATGGATCAGCATTTCATCGATCAAAATATAGTCACTTGGCCAAACGATACCCTATGGCACCATTTGGTTGCTGTTTTTGAACCCAGTGGATTTGAGGTTTATTTTGACAATCAATTGGCTCTGGAATCCAAAGAAGTGATTCACAATTTGTTTTCTGCTGATGTGCATTTTGGAGAAAATTTCGAGGGAATATTAGATGACGTTGCATTTTATAACAAGGCATTAAGTGTGAGTGAAGTGGGAGATTTGTACAATGCTTCCAGCACATGCCTTGTTAGTCTTGATGAACTAGAGATCGACATCACTATTTATCCCAATCCCGCAAGTGATTTTATTCAATTCAATTTAAAGGATTTATCTGCTGATTATCTGAGCATGCATGCAATGGATGGAACAAAAGTGCTTGAACAAGGCATTAATGCTTCCATTTTTCAAATAGATGTAAAAGACCTTTCAAGTGGAATGTATTCACTGATCATCTTTCATGAAGGAGAGGCGAAAGGCATGAAACGAATTATTATCGAATAGGAATTCGGTTTCAAGGTGTACATTTGGCAACTTGAAAATCACCAACAAAGAAATCAATCGCCTCGCCTTCCCGGCCATTATTTCGGGTATTGCCGAACCTGTCATTTCATTAGTTGATACCTTTTTCGTTGGACAACTGGGAACAGAAGCCTTGGCAGGGGTCGGATTGGCGACTTCATTATTTCTTCTTATAATTTGGACGCTAGCACAAAGCAAGACGGCCGTTTCAGCAATCGTATCTCGTTATTTTGGAGAAGAGAAACTGAGTCAATTGAAAAGTTTTATTCCACAGGCTTTCTTCTTTATATTTTTTATTGGACTATTGATTTTCCTTTTGACTTGGATGCTTGCCGGGCCCATATTCAAACTTTATGAAGCTGAAGGTGAAGTTCTACAAAACTGCATTGACTATTACGGTATTCGAGCCATGGGAATTCCTGTTGTACTCTGCACATTTGCATGCTTCGGTATCTTCAGGGGCTCTCAAAATACATCCTGGGCAATGCAAATCAGCTTGATCGGCCTAGTCTGTAATGCATTGTTGGACTATGCATTTATAATGGGAATTGAAGGATGGATTGAATCAATGGGGGTAAGAGGTGCGGCATTAGCGAGTTTCATTTCGCAACTGGTCATGCTCTGCTTAGCACTACTCTATTTGCATAGAAAAACCGGTTTTCGCCTTTTTCCGATTACTGGAAGACTTCATTCGGAATTATTTAAGCTTTTTACCCTAAGCAGCACGTTGATGATTCGCACATTGGCCTTAAATGCTGCATTCTTTTTGGCTGCGCGATACGCAACATCGTACAGTGACGAACACATAGCTGCTCATACAATAGCCGTGAATATTTGGCTTTTTGCCAGTTATTTTATCGATGGATTTGCCAATGCCGGAAATGCAATTTCCGGGCGGCTGCAAGGAGCCGGAAAAAATGAACTCATTTTTCCATTGGCAATTAAACTCATCAAGATTTCAGTCAGTATCGCTCTCTTATTGTCCATTGTTTTCTTCATATGTTCACCATGGATAGCATCCTTTTTTGGGGCTGAACCTGAAGTTATTCTCATTTTCAACAAATTCTTTTGGATGATCATTATTTCACAACCAATAAATGCACTTGCATTCTCTTTAGACGGTGTGTTTAAAGGCTTGGGAAAAGGTATCTTATTGATGAACAATCTGCTTTTAGCCGTAGGAATAGGTTTTATACCAATTTTATTGATCTTGGATCATTTTCATCTTAAAATGTATGCTATTTGGACTGCTTTTATCATGTTTATGTTCTTGCGTGGAGCGCATCTTTATTACCATTTGGAGCGGGAATTTCGAAATAGAACTTGACATGAATCCCTTTTTGCATTAATTTTAGTATTCCAAAAAACCTCCTTCCTCTTCCCTCCTGATTTTTGTGAACGTGATTTAGCGAGATGGGGAATTATAAAAAACATGTACTTTTTCTTTTTTTCTTAAGTTCTGCTTTAACAAGCTTTGGACAAGCCTCAATCAATTATACAAACCCTGTAAACGCAATCAATACACTCACTTCAACCAATTTCAACGCCCTAAACCCAACTTATAGTGGTGGTGTGCAACAACTAGGAATTGTTGACGCCTCCGCTACCAACCTTGGATTCAATCAAGGAATCATATTGGCGACAGGAGATTGCCAAATGGCAGCAAATTCACCAGGAAATTCAGACGATAGCTCAAGCGAGGGTTTTCTCTTAAGTGGCTCCGATCCAGATCTAGAACTCATTTCTGGAACCACAGTCTTCGATGCCGCAGTTTTGGAATTTGATTTCGTTGCAAATAGCACGAGTGCCTCCTTGACATTCGTTTTTGCCTCAGAAGAATACAACGAGTATGTATGTGGAGCAGTGAACGATGCTTTCGGTATTTTCCTCAGCGGACCGGGAATTTCAGGACCTTTCTCGAATAATTCTGTAAACATCGCAAATGTGCCTAATACCGACACTCCGGTTAGCATTAACACCGTAAATAATGGACTTGTAGGACAAGCTGGCATACTTTCAGATTGCGAGAATAATTATCCTGATTGGAATCAGCATAGTAATTATTTTGTGGACAACTCTACCCTGAGCACCAATCCATCAATAATCGAATATGACGGATTTACATTACCTATTTCTGCCAATCTAAACCTAATTTGCGGAGAGACATATCATTTGAAAATAGCCATTGGAGATGGTGGCGACCCCGTTTACGATTCAGCTGTTTTTCTCTTGGCAGAAGGATTCGTTAGTAATCAAGTAGAGTTAATTGTCGAAGAAAGCATGCAGGTTTGCAATGGTGAAAGTGTTCAACTTCTTGCCTTAACCAATGGGGCTGTAAATTGGTATCCAAGTATAGGTATTGACAATCCTGGAATTAATAATCCTATTGCCAGCCCAGTTGACGATACATGGTACTATGTTAATTCGAGCGCATGTGGTTCAAACTATACCGATTCAATTTTTGTCGATGTAACCGATGCCATCGAAATTGTAAATTTCATAAGTATCTGTGAAGGAGAGTCCTATATTGAAGGAAATAGCACATACTCTCAATTCGGAATGTACGAAGATGTTTACTCTTCATCATCAGGTTGTGATTCAATTGTCACAACCTTGTTAAGTGTGAACCCAATTGTTGAAACAACAGAAATTGTTTCGATTTGTCAAGGTGAAGTCTATGTCCAAGGAAATTCAGTCTATACACAAGCGGGAATCTATTCAAATACATTTCAAAGTTTGACTACTGGTTGCGATTCTGTAGTGACGACTATATTGAATATTTTACCCACAAGCTCACTTGAGATTGAGGCTGAAGTTTGCTTTGGTGAAGCTTTTCTTCATGGCGGAATTAGCTATAATCAAAGTGGCTATTACCCTCACACATTTACAGGGTCAAACGGATGTGATTCAATTGTAAATCTCTCATTAACTGTTCTACCAGAGATCGCAATTAGCCTCAGTGCTATCATCTGCGAAGGAGAAACCTACATGCATGGAAATCAAAGTTACACACAAAGTGGAGCTTACGCGCAATACTTAAGCACGGTGAATGGCTGTGACTCAACAGTTTATATCAGCCTATTCGTGAATCCTATTGTGGAGATCACCCATGAAATTGAAATATGCAATGGTTCTTCTTATCAAGAGGGTACGTCAATTTATACTTCTGAGGGCGTGTATGATGACATATATCAGTCACAAACTGGCTGTGACTCTATTGTAACTACAATACTCACTTTGACCGACTTTATTACGCATACAAACTTCGTTACCATCTGTGAAGGCGAGAACTATCAAGAAGGACAAAATATTTATTCAATAGAAGGCAGTTATGAAGATTGGTATCAAACGAATTCAGGATGCGATTCACTAGTCCTAACTCATCTAAGCATAGTTGAACCAAGTCAGATACCTATCGATATGACCATTTGCGAAGGCGAAAGTTATACCATTGGAAGTCAAAGCTACACAGAAAGTGGAACGTATTTAAACACTTTTCAAAGCAGTATCGGATGCGATTCTTTGGTAATATTAAACCTTACAGTAAGTGAAATATTTGAACTTACTATGAATATCGAACTATGCGAAGGAGAAAGCTATTCTGTTGGCAGCAACGTATATACTCAAAGTGGAATTTATCAAAATATTCTCCAAAGTACTTTGGGCTGCGACAGCATTGTTATTAGCCAGGTCAATTTTATTCCAGAATTTAATCAACTCCTTGAATACACGCTGTGCGCAGGAGACTCCATTGAAATCAATGGATCATTTTATCATGAAACCACAGTAATTACCGAGCAACTACAAAATCAATACGGCTGCGATTCTGTATTGACGCATAGCATCAATTATGTAGAAAGCGAGTTACCTTTTCTTGAAGGGAGCTTCTGCGAAGGACAAAGCTATATGCTTGACTTGAGTCACTTAAACAACCCAGAAGTCGAGGGATATTCATATTCAAGCGAAGGATTCTTTAGCTTTGAACAAGCTGGTCTTTTCTCTTATTCTATTACTGAAGGAAATTGTCCTTCGGTTGGGGCACTTCAACTGGAACAAATTCCATTGCTTGAATCAACTAGTCAAAATATCGAAGTATGTGCCGGTGAACAATTAAGTCTTGTCGCTACTTATCCGGAAATTCCTTTTACATGGAATACAGGTTCAAATGATTCTTTGCTATTTGTGCAAAATGGATTCTACTATATTGATTATGATTATCTCTGCGGTGACTTAAGAGAAGAGTTCACCCTTCAAGAAAAACCCTGTAATTGTGATCTTTTCATTCCGAATGCCTTTACGCCCGATGCGGATGGCATCAATGAAACATGGTCTCCTATCGCTAATTGCGAACTGGCATTTTATGAATTAAGCATATATGACAGATGGGGTGAATTAATTTTCACGGTTGACGATATTGAAT
>JBCCIF010000116.1:0-9122 GCA_039028335.1 Bacteroidota bacterium | reverse complement strand
GCGGTAGTTGATTCTGTTCAAATCATTTATACGGAAGGAATTATTGCGAATGCAGGAGCTGATCAGACTGTTTGTGAAGGCAGTGAAAATACTATTCTAAATGGTCTAATTACCAATGGATCTACCACGGGTATTTGGTCCAGTTCAGGTACGGGTGTTTTTGATGACCCTACCAATTTAGGTGCAACATATACCTTTAGTTCGGCAGATTCCCTTGCCGGAACGGTAGTCTTGACATTGGAATCTACCAATGTGGGAGATTGTGATGTTGTTACCGATGATATTACTATTTCTTTTGGGACCAATCCAACAGTGGATGCAGGTACAGACTATGAAATATGTGGTCAAGATTCTATTGTCGCATTGAATGGATTTATTTCAGGAGGAATTGGAGGTGAATGGTCGACATCTGGAAGCGGTAATTTTGGTGATGAAACGGTGATGTCAACCATATATACATTAAGCCCTGATGATATTGTAAATGGCTATATAGAATTGACCTTGACATCTGAAGCTTCAGGAAACTGTCAGCCTGCTGCAGATGTTACGACAATAAATATCGATCCAATACCAGTTGTATTTGCAGGAGAAGATGTAGTGATCTGTACGGTAGATTCAGTCAACTTAAATGCAGTCGTTGCTTACGCACCGAATGTAACCTGGACAACAAATGGAACGGGAGAATTTTTAGTTGACAGTGCGCTTACCAGTGTCTATATCCCTTCGATTGCTGATTCACTGGCGGGATCAATAGAAGTTTATGCAACTTCATTTGGTACAAATGTTTGCGATAATGTGACCGATACCATGAGCATTTTTGTCGGAGGAGGAGCATTACCAGATGCAGGTATTGATCAATTTGTATGTGCAGATGGTCAAAACATATTATTGAATGGCACAATTGTAGGAGGAGGTGCTGTTTCATGGTCAACGACAGGGTCTGGAACATTTACTCCTTCCAATGACGAATTGATTGTCGAGTACATTCCAAGTTCAACAGATTTATTAGTAGGATCAGTGAATCTGATTTTAGAGACTATTTCTGGATTGGGCTGTGAAGGAGGTGTGGATACCACTTTTATCGAGTTTGATCCTATTCCAGCAATTACACCGATGACAGATATGTCCATTTGTGAAAGTATAGATACCGTAATGGTGAATGGATTAATTGAAAATGCAGATTCTATTCACTGGTCGACTTTAGGTAGTGGAAATTTTGTTTTAAATAATTTGACAGATGTTGAATATCTGCCTTCTGAAGGAGATTTGACAAATGGTTCAGTTGAACTCATTGTGGAAGCCTTTTCTGAAACAATGTGTGCTGCTCCAAATGATACCGTAACAATATTTTTCTCAGCGGATCTTACAGCCGATTTTGTAGCGAGCAATATATGTGCTGGTCAAGAGGCTGAATTTACAGATCAAACAGTTGTAATGAATGGAAATGCCATTGGCTGGTCATGGGATTTCGGTGATGGACAAACCGAAAACAATCAAAACCCCGAACACGTTTATTTGGATCCTGGAGACTATTTGGTCTCATTGACGGTCTTCAATAGCACAGGATGTTTTGATGATGCAGAACAGACCATTACTGTGGAAGAAGGGCCTACTTCAGATTTTGAGATGGATGCTGAAGCCAATGTCGGTGATTTAGTTAATACAGTTGATTTATCTGATGATGCCGCATCATGGGCATGGGATTTTGGTGACGGTTCCAGTCTTAATACAAATCAAAATGCAAGTCATACGTATAGCCAAGCTGGAGATTACTGGGTAGTCCTTGAAGTAACCAATTCATTAGGTTGCTCCGACACTACGGGTGCCTTAGTCAGAATTGGTGGAGACTTTGTTTTTCCTCCAAATCTACCAAATGCCTTCTCTCCAAATGGAGATGGAGAAAACGATCAGTTCTTCGTAAGAGGAGGACCGTTTACAGAAATGCATTTCATCGTGTATAACGGATGGGGCCAAGAAATTTTTGAATCTCAAAGCCCAAATGAAGGATGGGATGGAACGCATAAAGGAAAAGACGAACCAGTCGGTGTATATGTCTACACTGTAAAAGCAACAACGGTTGAAGGGGAGTCATTTGTTAAATCCGGAAAAGTCAGCTTGATCCGATAAAAACCAAAATTAAGAAGACATGAAAACTTTAAAATCAATAACGATCGTATCAGCCTTAATATTGGCTTTTGGATTCAATCTAGAATTAGATGCTCAAGATGCGCATTATACGCAATTTGACGCTTCACCTGTTATGCTTAACCCGGCAACTACAGGTGTGTTTGATAACTCTGATTGGAGAGCTTCTGCGCGATTCAGAAGTCAATGGGGTTCTTTAGGAACCAACTTTTTGACCACTTCTGTTGCCTTTGATATGCCTTTCAAAGATCGAATAGGAATAGGAGGTTATTTTCAGAACTACGATATGGCCTCTACTATAAATGTTACCAATTTAGTGGGAAGTGGTTCTTATGAAATTACCGAACCGGGAAATGGTGACTATCGCCTAACAGCAGGATTGCAATTGGGATTTATGATAAAAAGCCTCAATATGAATTCAATGATATTTGATAATCAGTACGATGAAGGCTTGTTCAATGAAGATTTACCTACGGGAGAGATCTTTGAAAGAGGAGCCAAATTCTCGCCAGATGTTAACCTTGGCATGTTTTATCAAATGACGGATGAAAGCAAAGAATTTATTCCTTGGGGATCACTTTCTTTATTTCACGCTGTTCCGACCAAAGATGTGTTTATAAGCAATGTGAAAGCTCGAGTACCATTAAGATGGATGTTCAGCGGGGGAGGAACCTGGCAAGCAGATGAAAAACTCAAGATCTTGCCCTCTTTGCTTTACATGAAACAAAGAGCAGATTGGCAAGTTGATGTAAACGTTTTGGGACAATATCACGTAGAAGAAACTGAGTACGATGTGATAGGAGGTTTTTCGTGGCGGAGTTCTGATGCTATAGCCTTTCACGCAGGAGTTCACCATAGAGAAAATATCTTCAGAATATCATATGATTTTAATGTTTCAAGCCTGAACGAATTTACGCGCTCTAGAGGAGCGATAGAGTTCTCATTATTGTATTACGGCTTTAATTCTGTAAAAAAGAAACTGCCAGAGAACACAGAAGAGTACTAAGATTTTTTTGCTACAACTTCTATTTATTTTTATTCTTTCAACTTCTAAGCCACGCTTCTATAGCGTGGCTTTGATTTTTGTATGAAATACTGACAAATTCAACGTATTTGTTCGACATTTTGGCAGGTTTTTAGAATTGGTACATCCTTTGACATTAGCTTTACAGCTAAAATGAAAGAATAAAATGCAACAAGGAAGTATTAATGTTCAAACGGAAAATATTTTTCCAATTATCAAGAAATTTCTTTACTCAGATCACGAAATATTCTTAAGGGAGTTGGTGTCCAATGCAGTAGATGCTACCCAAAAACTCAGAACATTGGTTTCGCTCGGAGAGCTCAAAGCCGATCTCGAAAAATCTAAAGTAGAGGTAATTCTAGATAAAGAGAACAAGAAATTAACCATAAGGGATAATGGTATTGGAATGACTCAAGAAGAGGTTGATAAATACATTAACCAGATTGCCTTTTCAGGAGCTGAAGAGTTTGTAGAAAAGTACAAGGATAAATCCGAGGCAATTATAGGGCATTTTGGTTTGGGCTTTTACTCTTCATTTATGGTGGCAGAAAGGGTGGATATCATTTCAAAATCTCAGCGTCCTAATTCCACACCTGTGAAATGGTCCTGCGATGGGTCTCCGAATTTCACTATGGAAGAAGCCAAGAAGAAAACAAAAGGAACGGATATCGTTTTGCACATTCATCCTGATTCAGAAGAGTTTTTGGAAGAAGGACGCATTCAGGGAATTTTGGATAAATACTGCAAGTTTTTGCCTGTTGACATCCATTTTGGTACTAAAACAGAAAGTGTTGAGGATGGAAAAGATGAAGAAGGCAAAACAAAATATAAAACGGTAGACGTAGCAAATATCATCAACAATACTTCACCAGCTTGGACAAAGGCTCCGGCCGATTTGAGCGATGAAGATTACAAGAAATTCTATCGCGAGCTCTATCCAATGAATTTTGATGAGCCACTATTTCATATTCACTTGAATGTCGATTATCCCTTTAACTTAACGGGTATCATGTACTTTCCTAAGTTGAAGAACAATGTCGAGATTCAGAAAAACAAGATTAATCTTTACAGTAATCAAGTTTTTATAACAGATAATGTAGAAGATATCGTACCTGAATTTTTGACACTTCTGCATGGAGTCATTGATTCCCCAGATATTCCATTAAACGTTTCCCGATCGTATTTGCAATCAGACAGTAATGTCAAGAAGATTTCTAATCACATCTCTAAAAAAGTAGCTGACAAACTTTCCCAAATGTTCAAGAATGAACGCGAAGAGTTCGAAGGAAAATGGGAAGACATCAAGGTTTTTATGGAGTACGGAATGCTGACAGATGACAAATTCTATGATAGAGCACAGGGATTTTATCTCATGAAGAATACTGAAGGTACTTTCAAACCTTTCGAAGAATACAAAGAAAGTATAGCGAAGACACAAAAAGACAAGAACAATAAAATCATTTGTCTCTATACGCACGATACAGAAGAACACCACGCTTATATCACTGCAGCGAAAGAAAAGGGATACGATGTTTTGGAATTGAATAGCCCTTTGAGTAGTCATATTACAACACTCTTCGAAAGAAAATATACCGATGTTCAGTTTGTCCGTGTGGATTCTAATTCAGTTGATAAGCTTATTGAAACTGATGAAGAAATTCCATGCAAATTGAGCAAAGAACAAGAAGAAGCGCTAAAGCCTTTGGTTGAAGGAATTGTAGATAAAGAAAAGTATGCGGTTTCCGTTGAGAGCATGAATGAAGGTGAAGCCCCAATCCTTATTACACAGAGCGAATTTATGCGAAGAATGAAAGAGCAACAGCTCACAGGTGGAGGTATGATGATGGGGATGATGCCAGATATGTACAATTTAGTGGTCAATTCAAATCACCCTTTAATTGGCAAAATTGTAGAAGCCAAAAAGGACGATGAGAAATCGAACCTTCTTGAACAAGCAATTGATTTGGCGATGCTTTCACAGGGCTTGTTGAAGGGTGAGAAAATGACCAACTTTATTAAAAGAAGCTTAGATTTGATCAAATAAATCAATTGAAACAGAATAATGAAAAAATCAATCATTGGGATTGTTGTCTTAGTCTTAGTTGTGTTCACCCTGATCAGAGGGGTTTCCATGTACAATAAACTTGTGGAGCATGAAGAAACGGTCAATGAAAAATGGGGAATTGTTCAAGCTGAATATCAGGCTAGAAATGATAAGTTGCCCAATTTAGTTGAGATAGTTCGGGGTTATGCACAGGTAGAAAAAGATATACTTGTTCAGGTGACTCAAGCGCGTGCTGAGGGAATGGCTGGTACCGCTGGATTGGACAAAATCCAAAGTAGTGGACCACCGAAAGCGGAAAGCGGAGAAGTGAATATCGATGTTGCTGCTTTTCAATCGCGTCAACGGGGATATGGAAGAGCGATGTCGGGAATGTTTGGTTATGCGGAAAAATATCCTGAACTAAAATCGAATCAAGGATTCAATAAGCTTCAGGATCAATTGGAGGGAATAGAAAACCGCATTAGCAAAGCACGAACGGATTTTAATGAGGAAGCTACAGTATATAACAAGGTGCGAAGAAAGTTTCCGGCAAATTTATACGCAGCAACACTTGGTTTTGATAGGATAGATCTGTTTGAAGGAAGCGAGGAGGCACAAGATGCACCGGAAATTGATATGGGAATAGAATAGCAATGTCAAGAGCTTTCGATTTTTTCACGCCTACTCAAAGAGATCAAATAAAAGAAGCAATTGCGAAGTCCGAAAAGTTGACTTCAGGAGAGATTCGTGTGCATATTGAAAATAGGACTGAAATTGATGTTTTAGATCGGGCTGCCTATGTTTTCGAAAATTTAGGTATGCACAGGACCAAAGAACGGAATGCTGTATTAATATATATGGCTGTTCAAGATGGGCGATTTGCCATTTTAGGTGATGCCGGAATTCATCAAATCTTAGGATCGGATTATTGGAGTCAAACACGTGATTCCTTGCTCAAGTATTTCAATGATCAAGCCTTTGTTGAAGGACTAGAATGGGCCATAGCCGATATTGGAAATCGACTGTCCGAGAATTTTCCAATCTCAGAAGAGGATGTCAATGAGCTGGAAAATGAAATAACGGATGATATTTCATTAAACGAAAATTAATGAAGGCTATAGTTTTTGGCATATTCTTGTTTTTTGGATTGGATCTTCTTGCGAAAGACATTCCTGAATTTAAATGCCCTTTTCCTCCTTTTGATAAAGATCTTTATGAGTATATAGAATTCCACTTGGTCTTTGATTATTCAGCGACTGACGTACTCAGCGATGCAGAAGAAAAAAAACTGAATGACCGGTTGATTGAATTGGCTAACGAAACTTCAAATCAGTTCGTGGTTTATATCACCGATGATCTTTGCGGCTATGAGCCCAATCCTTTGGCGACTAAAATCGGGGATACATGGAATGTAGGTGAGGAAAAAGAAGACAATGGACTTGTAATTCTTATCAGACCTAAAAACAATGACGCTAAAGGCGAGGTATTTATAGCAACAGGTGATGGTTTAGAAGGAGCAATACCCGATGGGTTTGCTTCGGATATCTATGCCGAAGTGATGATTCCACGGTTCAAAGAAGGAAAGTACTTTCAAGCGATAGATGAAGCCTTGGATTTTTTAATTCCTCGTGCCAAAGGAGACTATAGCAAGCAATTAGAAAAGAGGACAAAGAACCAGCCCTTTCCATATGAAGTTTTAATTGTGTTATTTACCGTTTTAGCAATTGTGGCATTGAGTATATACTTGAAAATTAAGCGATATGCTAAAATGAATAAGATTTCTTTCAAAGAAGCAGCAAAACTTATTCTGTATAGCGGAGGTGACGGTAAATACGAAGATTTTAATCAAGGTACTGATCCCTTTGGAGGCTATCGTCCGCGCAGAGGTAGATGGAGCGGAGGCGGGGGATGGTCTGGAGGCGGGGGATGGTCTGGAGGCGGATCTTTTGGTGGCGGATCAGTTTCAGGAGGCGGTGGATTTCGAGGATTTGGTGGAGGTTCTTTTGGTGGCGGGGGTGCCGGAGGATCTTGGAACATTGTTTCACATGACCCCTTTGAACACGATCATCATTTACATTAATGGCAGTATTTAAATGGATAGGAGGGGCCGTAGGATGGGCCCTGGGTGGATACCTTGGTGGAATGATCGGATATGCATTAGGATCTGTTCTGGATGGCGTATCTGACGATAAATTACTTGGTTCCGGAACTGATCAACGAAAAAGAACATCTTCTAGAAAAACTTACGATCAAAGAAGACCAAAACAAGATCAATACAGATACCAAACACAAAAAGGTGATTTTACGATTTCACTTATGGCCTTGTTTGCTGCCGTAATGAAGGCAGACGGAAAAGTCCTTAAGTCTGAGTTGAATTACGTCAAGAAATACCTTGTTGGCCAATGGGGACAAGAGGCAACGCAAGAGTATTTGAGAATATTGAAAACAGCACTTGATTCGCATATGGATATCCGAAAAGTGAGCCAGCAAATTAAGTACAATATGAGACACCATGAGCGTTTGCAATTGGTACATTACCTTTTTAGGCTAGCGGAATCAGATGGGCATATAGATAATAGAGAAGTTGAAATGATTAGGCAAATAACGGGGTATCTCGGAATCAATATGCGGGACTATGCTTCGATTGAAGCAATGTTTTTCAACAAGAAAAATCGGGACTATGAAATATTGGAAATTCAGCCGGAAGTGAGCAATGATGAGGTGAAAAAGGCCTATAGGAAAATGGCGAAGAAATACCATCCTGATAAATTGACACAATTAGGACCTGAAGTACAAATAGAAGCTAAAAGGAAGTTTCAGGCGATCCAAGAGGCCTACGATAATATAAAATTAGAACGAAGAATGAAGTAATTTAGGGTAAAGGATGTTCCCTTAATTTGTCTTGTCTGAATTTTCGTTCTAGTCTGAAAGTGGGGCGGACTGCTCATACTGGGCAAAGCCTCATTGACCTCAACACCGGGAACAACTCAAATCGAGGGAATTCCAACATCTGAAACACGCGGAGTGTATGGCGGGACAGATGATGCCGACAACTCAGGCGTCCTGAAATATGTTTCCATTCGCCATGGAGGAACCGATGTAGGAGCCGGAAATGAAATCAATGGATTGACACTTGCAGGCGTAGGTTCTGGAACTGTGATTGAACACATCGAAGTAATTGCCAATAAGGACGATGGCGTAGAATTTTTTGGTGGAACCGTTTCTGCCAAGTGGGTGCTGACGGCATTTTGTGGTGATGATAATTACGATTACGATGAAGGCTGGCGCGGAAACGGACAGTTCTGGGTGGTTGTTGCAGCTGACGATGCTGGCGACCGCGGAGGCGAACACGATGGAGGCACCGACCCGGAAACCGCCAGTCCATTCGCTACTCCCAGCATTTGGAATGCCACTTACATTGGACGTGGAATTACAGCAGGTAAACGTGCGCTGACCTTCCGTGACAACGCAGGCGGGTCGTACTCCAATTCCGTCTTTTTCAACTGGGGAAAAGGAGTAGATGTGGAGAACCTTGAATCGGGCGATGACAGCTATGCTCGCTTTGTGGCAGGCGACTTATCCCTAAATGGAAATGTATTCTACAACACTGTGGTTAGTGGCAATGGCGCTACGGAGGCTGATTTGTTTAAAATTTCCATGGGAAGCTGGTCCAACGCAACCGATTCCATGACTGAATTAGCCACTTCTACAGCCGCACTACAAGCCACATTTGCTGCTGGAAACAATAGTGTAGAAGACCCCGGATTGGCCTGGGACTTAAATGCAGGCAGCATTCAATTGGTTCCACAGAACAGCCTCAGCGAAGGCACTGCGCCTGGTGGAACCTGGTTTGAAAACGTGACTTACAAAGGGGCGTTTGATCCCAATGGAACCAACTGGGTGAAAGGT
>JBCCIF010000115.1:0-9140 GCA_039028335.1 Bacteroidota bacterium | reverse complement strand
AATGAATCAGAGAGTAAAGTATGTAAATTATACGCTAATATTTCTCTTGATAGGAATATTTAATCTTCAAGGACAAGACGGCATAATACCTGAGAGTGCTTACAAGAAAGATATTATAGTTGGAGCTGAAAGACTGGACGATTATCTTTCTAAAATTAATGACAAAAACATAGGGATTATTGCAAATCAATCAAGTTTGGTAAGTGGTGAACATCTTGTGGATGTGCTTTTAGATAAGAGCATCAAAATCAAGAAAGTATTTGCCCCAGAGCATGGGTTCAGGGGATTTGCTGATGCTGGAGAACTCGTAAAAGATGGTAAGGATCAAAAAACGGGATTGGATATAGTCTCTCTATACGGAAAGAATAAAAAACCGACTTCAGAACAATTGGCTGGATTGGACTTATTGATTTTTGATATTCAGGATGTCGGTGCAAGGTTCTATACGTATATATCTACAATGCACTATGCTATGGAAGCATGTGCCGAAAACGGGGTAGAGTTTATGGTTTTAGATAGGCCTAATCCCAATGGTTTCTATATCGATGGTCCTGTCTTGAAGCCACAGTTCAAGTCCTTTGTAGGTATGCATGAAGTTCCTGTAGTTCATGGAATGACAATTGGCGAGTATGCCCAGATGATTAATGAAGAAGGATGGTTGGCCGAAGGTCAAAAATGCGCGTTGCATATTGTTAAGTGTTCAAATTATACGCACAAAGATTTGTATAAACTTCCTGTGAAGCCTTCTCCCAATCTTCCCACTATGACCAGTGTTTATCTTTATCCTTCTCTTGCATTTTTTGAGGGGACTATTGTTAGTGTTGGTAGAGGAACGGATAAACCTTTTCAGCAAATCGGACATCCAGCTTTTGAAGGAGGCGATATTGAATTCACTCCAAAGCCGATGCCGGGCGCCAGGTATCCCAAGCTTGAAGGAGAAAATTGCAAGGGCATTGATTTGAGCAATTTTGGATCTTTTTATTTAAGACATACCCGCAGACTTTATTTGTATTGGATAAGCGAAATGAATAAAAACCTTTCGGGAAATTTAGAATTCTTTAGTAAAAGCAACTTTTTCAATAAGCTTGCAGGGAATGCAGAATTACAGAAACAAATACGTTCTGGAATGGACGAAATTGCTATTCGTGCCTCATGGCAAGAGGAATTGAACGCCTTCAAATTAATCAGAAATAACTATCTGCTTTACCCTGATTTTGAATGATTAATTTTTTCAGTTGACTGGAATTTTGTTAGAATTGTACTAACAATCAAATTCAAAATCATAATGAAACACTTTTTACGCTTTTGTTTCATTGGTGCTTTTTTTCTTTTTACCTATTCACTTTCGGCACAAATTACGGTTTCCGGAACGGTTAAAGATGCGAGTACGAATGAAACCTTAATTGGTGCGACAGTTCTTGTCAAAGGAACAGCACTGGGAACAGTTACAGACATTAACGGAAAATATTCAATAGAGCTACCAGGATCCTCAGGAACCTTGGTTTACTCATTCATTGGATATGAAACGCTTTCTAAAGATGTATCTTCTTCCTCAACTATGGATGTAGTATTGAACTTATCTTCTAGCAGTTTGGATGAAGTTATTGTCAACGGGTTTGCGACCACCGTGACAAGAAGGAATTCGGCCAATGCAGTGGCAAGGGTTTCTGCGAAAGAATTAACTGAAGTTGTTAATCAACAAACTATGGAAGGAGCCTTACAGGGGCAATTTGCCGGTGCAGAAATTAAATCAGCTTCTGGAGCTCCAGGGGGTGGATTTTCTGTTAAGATGAGAGGGGTTACTTCTGTCTTTGGAAATCAACAACCACTTTACATCTTGGATGGAGTCTTCTTAAATAACTCCACAATTTCTTCAGGTGTAAACACTGTTTCTGAAGCTGCCGGTGGTGGAAATACTTCTACAAACCAGGACGATGCTTCAAACCGTATCGCGGATATTGATCCAGAAGATATTGAGAGTGTCGAAGTACTTAAAGGGGCATCAGCAGCTGCAATTTACGGAAGTAGAGCAGCAGGTGGTGTTGTTATTATTACGACCAAAAGAGGAAAAGCAGGAAAAGCAAGAGTATCCCTTTCTCAAACAATTGGTACGATTAGGCCAATATCTTTATTGGGAACGCGAGACTGGAATGCGGAGAATGTTGAAGCTACTGGTGGACCAGACGCTCTAGCAGTATTCAATGCAGGCGGCTTGAATGATTATGAATCTGAATTGTTTGACAATACGGGAACAAATTCAACTTCTCGTTTGACTATTTCAGGTGGAACCGATAAGACGAAATATATGTTCGGAGCTACCTATAAGAACGAAAATGGAATAGTTGAGAATACCGGCTATGAAAAGGCATCTTTTAGATTGAATTTAGATCAAAATGTAACCGATTGGTTTGATGTAAGCCTTTCTATGAACTATGTGGATTCAGAGGCAGATAGAGGTTTCTTTAACAACGGTAATACAAATACGACAGTCGGATATGCATTGGCATTTACTTATCCATGGGAAGATTTATTTGCTGATGCAAATGGAGTTTATCCAGCTGGAGGTGCGGGATCAAACGTATTGGAAACAGTAAATACAGTGACCAATAGAGAGAATGTTGATAGATTCATAGGTGGATTAACAGCAAACTTTAATCTATTCAGAAATGAAAAGAACAATGTGAAGTTTCAAACTAGAGCCGGTATGGACACATATACCTTGAAGAACACAGGTATATTTCCTCAGTCATTGACATTCTATCAGGATCCTTCTTCTTTAAGAGGTGTGCTGCTTGCTGGAAATACGACAAGTCAAAATACCAACATGCAGGGCTTCCTGATTTGGTCTCACTACAGTTCTTCTGGAATTACATTCACGACAAGTGCTGGAGCTTCGAGAGAAGATGGAAACTTGGATAATAACCTTGTTACTGCCACTGGTCTAATTGGTTCTCAAACTAATGTCGATCAAGCAGATAACGTAGGTGTTAATCAAACAAAAAGTTCTTTTGTGAACCACGGATATGTTATTCAAGAAGAAATAAATTACCAAGAAAAGATTTTCTTGACTTTAGGAGTTAGAGCAGATAAGTCTACCAATAACGGAGATTCTGATGAGCTTTTCTTCTACCCTAAAGCGAACGTAGCATTCAACTTACCTGAATTGGGGATTAGCCCTTCTGGAAGAGTAAGTACATTGAAACCAAGAATAGCATATGGAGAATCACAAAGACCTCCAGTATTTAGTGCAAGATTTAATACATTGAATCCTACCTTTATTGGACAAAATTCTGGTGTTTTAACTGCCGGAATTTTAGGAAACCCAGATATTTTACCTGAAAGACAAAAAGAATTGGAATTTGGTGCTGATGTGGGAATCAACAATGACAATATTGTAGTAGGAATTACATACTACATCAAGACAATTGAAGATCTACTTTTGAGAGATCAAATTGAACCTTCTTCTGGATTTACTACACAATGGGTGAATGCAGGTACACTGCAGAATAAAGGACTAGAAATCACTGCGGATGCAGGCGTAATCAAGAAAGAGAATTTTTCTTGGTCTACTGGAATCAACTGGTGGATGAACAGATCAGAAATAACAGAATTGAATGTAGATCCATTTAATACAGGTGGATTTGCAGCAAGTCTCGGTCAGTTTAGAATTGAAGAAGGAAAACCAGCAACACAATTAGTAGGTACAGTAAGTGCTGATGATGCTGCTGAATTAGATCCAGATGGTGATGGTTTTGCCGTTTACGGTGATGCTGAACCGGATTTTCAAATGAACTGGAGAAACTCAATCAATTATGAGAATTGGAGTTTAGATTTCTTGTTCCACTGGAAAGAAGGTGGTGACAATATTAACTTAAGTACCTTGTTATATGACCTAGCAGGAACGACTTGGGATTATGATGACACAACATTGGACCCTTCAGGTGCAATGGTGAATGGAGACTATAGAACTTCCGAGTGGTTTGCAGGTAATGCTGCACCATGGATAGAAGACGCAAGTTATATTCGTTTAAGACAAATTGGATTGTATAGAAAGTTTCCATTGTCATGGTCTGACGGTACGGCTAACTTGAGCTTAGGTATCTCTGCTACAAATTTGATCAATATTTTCGATTACAATTCTTACGATCCTGAAGTATCTAACTTTGGTGGGAATGTGTTAGCGAACAATGTTGAGGTAACGCCATTCCCAAGTTCTAAGAGATTGAACTTCCACATTAAAGCTAATTTCTAATCACAAATATTAAAGTCATGAATAAGTTACATAATAACATACTAATCGTCTTTGCACTTGTGATCGGATTAAGTGCTTGTGAATTGGATCCTATTGCTGATCCAAATGGACCTACAGCAGAGAGCTTTGAGACGGGTGCTGAACTTTCTGATTTGCAATTATTAGTTGCTGGTTTAGAATCAGTGATTCGAAACGATATGGAGTTTCACTACGAAACCGTGTCGATCGTTGCGAGAGAATATTATGATTTGAATAATATCGATCCACGTTACACGGGAGAACTTCTAGGTGCTCAAGGGGCCGTATTAGATAATAACGGATTTCTTACTACACGAAGCTATTCTGCAAGACATAGATCGATTAGAAATGGACACATTCTTATCAATGCAGCTACGAATGCAGAAATTTCTGAAGCGCAACGAAACGGATATTTCGGTTTGGCAAAGACCATTCAGGCATTTGAAATGCTTTTGGAATTGAATCGTCAATATGAAAATGGAATTCGTTTGGATACTTCAGATCCATTCAACCTTGGACCTTTTTCAAGTAATTACCAATCTGGATTGACAGGAATTAAAGCTTTATTGGATGAAGCAAATACAAATCTTGGTTCTGCCGAATTTGCTTTTGTTTCGACTTTAGCTGATTCTCCTGCTGAGTTTGCTCAGTTCAATAGAGCCTTAGCTGCTCGTGTAGCGACCTATCAGAACGATCCTGCTGCAGCAATGAGTGCATTGAATGATTCGTTCTTGAACTTGAGTGGTGCAATGAGCGATGGTGTATACCATCAATTTGGATTGTCTGGTAATGACCAGCCTAATCCTTTGTTCTATATACCTACTGCCGATGTAGATAGATATATGGTTCACCCAAGCTTCTTTGATGATGCTGAGGCAGGAGATACGCGCGTAACGAACAAAACAACAGACTTGGGAACGACTATTTCAGCCGATGACTTGGAAGGTCAGTTTCAAATTAGTTTGTATGCTTCGAACACGGATCCAGTTCCATTAATTAGAAATGAAGAATTGATTTTGATCTATGCTGAAGCGGCAATGATGTCTGATCCAACAGGAGCGGTAAATGCAATCAATGTAGTGCGAAATGCAGCCGGCCTTGGTGACTATACCGGAGGAACGGATGCGCAATCGCTGGAAGATGAAATACTTCATCAGAGAAGATATTCTTTGTTGGGTGAAGGACATCGTTGGGTTGACTTAAGAAGATTCGATAGACTCAATGAAATTCCTTTGGATAGAGCAGGAGACACGGTTCATATTCAGTTCCCACGTCCTGTTGCTGAAGGATAAACGTTATTATTTTGGATATTTGAAAGGGGCCTTGGGCCCCTTTTTTTATTTGAGTTTCTTGAGGATTTCGATAGCTGCCTCGGGAATTTTTGTTCCTGGACCAAATACAAATGAACAGCCTGCTTCGAATAAATAGTCATAATCTTGCTCGGGAATGACTCCTCCAGCGATCACCATAATGTCTTCCCTGCCGTATTTTTTTAATTCTTCTATTACTTGAGGAATAAGAGTCTTATGCCCTCCTGCTAACGAAGAAACGCCCAGGAAATGTACATCATTTTCGACAGCCTGTTTAGCCACTTCAGATGGTGTTTGAAAGAGCGGTCCTATATCAACCGTAAACCCAATATCTGCAAAAGAAGTGGCAATCACTTTGGCTCCTCTGTCATGACCATCTTGGCCCATTTTGGCAACCAAGATGCGAGGTCTTCTTCCTTTTAACTGTTCAAAGTCTTCAGCAGCCTTTAGCGCTTTTTGAAAATTTTCATGGTTCATAATTGAGGCTGAATATACACCTGAAATAGCGTTGACCTTTGCTTTATATCGGCCAAAAATATCTTCCATTGCCTGGGAAATTTCTCCTAAAGTCGCTCTGTTTCGAGCTGCTTCAATGGACAGCTCTAATAAATTTCCATTTCCATTCTTTGCAGAATTACGAATTGCATCAAGGCAATTTTCAACGAGATTGTTATCTCTTTCCGACTTCAATTTGTTCAAACGATCGATTTGATTTTTGCGGACTGCGGCATTATCTATTTCTAGAATATCGAGTTCCACTTTATCATCTATTTGATATTTGTTCACGCCTAGAATAGTCTCTATTCCAGCATCTATTCGAGCTTGTCTCTTGGCTGCAGCAGCCTCAATTCGCATTTTTGGTAGGCCAGAATCTATTGCCTTGGCCATTCCGCCTAGTTCTTCTATTTCTTGAATATGGGACCAGGCTTTTTGAATTAACTGGTCCGTCAAATATTCTACATAGTGAGATCCTGCCCAAGGGTCAATAGCTTTCGTAATGTCCGTTTCCTCTTGAAGAATAAGCTGGGTATTTCTTGCAATCCGAGCAGAGAAATCAGTAGGTAAAGCTATGGCCTCGTCCAATGAATTGGTATGAAGTGATTGAGTACCGCCAAAAACTGCGGCCATGGCTTCAATACAAGTTCGGGCCACATTGTTATAAGGGTCTTGTTCAGTAAGGGACCAGCCGCTTGTTTGACAGTGGGTTCTCAATGCCATACTTTTAGGGTTTTTCGGATTGAACTTCTGAATCAATTTAGCCCAAAGTACCCGACCTGCTCTCATTTTGGCAATTTCCATAAAGTGATTCATTCCAATACCCCAGAAAAAAGAAATGCGGGGTGCAAAATCATCTATATCTAATCCTGCGGAAAGTCCAGTCTTAACGTATTCTAAACCGTCTGCAAGTGTATATGCCAATTCCAGATCGGCCGGTGCTCCTGCTTCATGCATGTGATATCCTGAGACTGAGATCGAATTGAATTTTGGCATCTTTTGCGAGGTAAAGGCAAAAATGTCGCCTATGATCCGCATACTATCTTTTGGGGGATAGATATATGTATTCCGAACCATGAACTCCTTGAGGATATCATTTTGAATGGTTCCTTTCAATTCATTTAATGGAACGTTTTGTTCCATAGCTGCTGCTATATAGAAGGCCATTATGGGAATGACAGCCCCATTCATTGTCATGGAAACGGAAATTTCTCCTAGAGGAATATTCTGAAAAAGTACCTGCATATCTAGAATAGAATCTACAGCAACTCCAGCTTTTCCAACATCTCCTTCAACTCGCGGATGATCACTATCATATCCTCTGTGTGTTGCAAGATCGAAAGCAACGGAAAGACCTTTCTGACCTGCGGCCAAATTTCTTTTGTAGAATGCGTTAGATTTTTCAGCAGTAGAGAATCCTGCATATTGTCGAATGGTCCAGGGTCTGACAGTGTACATCGAAGCATATGGACCACTTAAATAGGGACTAATTCCAGCTCCGAACTTCTCATGTTCATAGCGCTCATTCGCATGATATATTGATTGGATTTCTATATCTTCTAATGAATCCATCATTTTCTTGCTCCTCCTATCCAGAACAAGTTCATGCAAAAAGCTATTTGATAAATTTGATTTAGGCATTGATCTGGATAATATTGAAGCCCTTTTCTATCTGGATTAAAGACCACTGGCTATTTTGGGAATTGGACTTTAGATATTTGTTTTCTCCAACCATTGTTTGTTGTCCTTGATTCAAGGCTTCTACTTTTTTCAATGCAACTTCTTTCAGTTCATCTTGTATCTGTCCTATGTCTAATGCTGCAAAAAAACCACCCTGAGCTTCAATTCTCATGAATTTGTCCCAAGCCAAACGCACAAGTTCAAAGGTGAGCTTATCGATATAATGAGAACCCTTCGGGATGTCAATTACTTGATCCAAATAGGACTCTTCTTTTATTAGGTTTTGGATATTTCTAGCAATTCTACGTCCACCTTTTTGCTGGGGACTAAATGCGATTTCTATTTCGTCACATGATCCCAACGAAGCCGCCATTCCAGCAATGCTGTTTCGTATCAGATTAGATTCTGGATCGCGGTTTCCTTTGATTAATTTTGAGGTCTTTGCGATTAAAAAGGAATGTAAAGAACAATTATGACGAGGTGAAAAACTATTTAGTAATTCTCCAAATAGAATCCTCATTGCTCTGCACTTGGCTATTTCTAGAAAATAAGAACTGCCAATATTTAATTGAATATGTGTGAGCGCAGATAAATCATCAATACTTTCTTCATCCAAGGCTGAATAATAACCATGAATCAAGCTGATTGCATAGGCTAATTGTTGAACAATCGTTGCGCCACAATCCTCGAAAAACCCAACATCAATGCAGAGCAATCGAGAATTTGAGAATTCCTTCAATTGGGATTTTAAATTTTTAAATGCGGGAATCCACGCATTGTCATTGATTTCTCCTCTTAGTATTTGGCTTAATGGAGAATAGTCAACAGTAATGTTGCACTTAGTGTAATTTGTTTTTTGCAAATAAGTCAAAAGACTCGGCCAATCTTCATGAGCGACATTGAGTCTAATCATATCCAGAAAAACGCCTTCAAGCAATTTTTCCAATTCCATCAAATCATTTAAATGAATGGAAGAAGTATTGCATTCAAGAGCTGAAAGAATTTCTTCATTACTGCTTTCTTTGCAACTAAAGCGTTCTTTTATTGACCAGCCTTCCGTTAATCCTTGTCTTAAGAAGTTGAGAAGAAGGTTGTATCGCTCATAATGTTCGTTGAAGTTTAGTCTGTAAAAGGGTTCAATTTGCAATTCACCATTTGACCAAAAAAGGTCTTCAAAATCTTTTCCTTTTAGCTCATGTTGAATCTTTTCTCTCCAAGCTTTTTCAGAAAGTGAATCAAATTCATCGAACATATTTTGTGATAAAGTGAGTGACACGCGGTGAATTTAAAGAAAAAAAAGGCCTTCAATGAAGGCCCTTACTTACTAATTATTTCCAAATCAATTATTCGGAAGCATGATAAACGAAAATGACTTCATTTTTCTT
>JBCCIF010000114.1:0-9316 GCA_039028335.1 Bacteroidota bacterium | reverse complement strand
TTGGAATATGCCTGGGGACTTAATTCAGCCTTAAACAATTTCATTCCTTTTATTGCGAATTCTATATCTGCTCAATCCTACATACCCTATAAAGGATGGGATTTTGTTGACTTAGGCAATAATACCGGACGATTTGAATGGACCTGGGACCATCCCTACTTTAACGATCCGAGTTGCCCCTCAGATTTGCTCAAAATCATCATTTCGCTCTCATATAAATGCAACGTTTCCGATTCACCTCAAAGCATAATTGCCGATGCACATTTACCTAACATCTTGAGTCAATTAAGAATTTTTGACATCAGTATTCAACTCACAAGCGATCCGAGTGATCTTGTTTTCTATTCAAGACCTGGACTCTACTGCACAGGAATCAATGGGACTTATCTCAATCCTACAATTCATGATATGGAGCAGATCGCGCCTTTACCCTTTACAAATTCACACTTTGCATTTGGCGTGAATAATTCAGGAGATTTAATCATTGACCTGGCTTCAAGTCCCTATGATTACTATGGCACATATTTTAATGTTGGATCAAATACAGAAGATGCCTATTTTATGCATTGGGCCATGGCACATGAATACTGCGATTTACCAAGCGATGCAGACCCACTTCCTCAACTTCAAACCAATTATGCATTTCAAGCTTGCATTCCATTTTACGATTTACTTCCTGCTTGCCCAAGGAACTGTCCAGAATTCAGCGCTGAAATCTGCTTTGATTGGCAAATGACGCCTGTTCCTAAAGAACTGGAATTGCCCACACCTTTATTATGCGAAGATGAAAACACCAACCAGGTATTGACCAGTGTCACTGTTCAATTGCAAGAACTCATCTCTGATCAACTAAATGGACACTATCAAAATTATTTAGACGTCTGCGCAAATCCAGATAATATTAACGATGAACTGAAGTACGGCATGGAATTGGGCTACCACCATTATACGCTATTCTACTACGACCGAGCGGGAAATCTCATTACCACCGTACCTCCAGAAGGAGTTGATTTACAAGACGATCCTGCTCCAGGGAATTCTTTTTCTCGTGTTTCTCTGGATCACCGAATGAAAACCGAGTACCATTACAACAGTCTAAATCAATTGACAGCTCAAGAAACCCCAGATGGTGGACTAAGCCATTTTACTTACAATGATATTGGTCAATTGCGTTTCTCACAAAATGCACAACAGCAAATTGACGGGACATTTAGCTATACCAAATACGATGAATTGGCCAGAATAGTAGAAGCTGGTGTTTGCTTAGGTGATTTTTCTCTTGTCTCAGATCCCATTTACAGCAATGACAATAGCTATCCACAAAGCAATGTAAGTGAGGTTGTTCAAACAACTTACAGTCGTCCTTATGCTGATCTTGCTATTTCCCAATCCTTTCTTCAAAACCGGGTAAGTTACAGTGTGCGATTGGGTGACAATGGAGAAGATGATATCACAACAGTTTATTCCTATGATGCCCATGGCAATGTGGATAAACTCTATCAAATCATACCTGCAATTGGAATCAAATGTATGCAGTATGAATACGATTTGGTTTCCGGAAATGTGCTCAAAGTCGCTTACCAAAAAGGAGAACGCGATCAGTTCTTTCATAAATACAGTTATGATTCGGACAACAGGATTGAAAGCGCAATGACTTCTAGAGACGGTCTATTATGGGATAAAGATGGGTCCTATGACTATTATAAACATGGGCCACTGAAACGCACAGAAATTGGAGAAGACAAGGTCCAAGGCCTGGACTTTATCTATACGCTCAATGGTTGGCTTAAATCCATCAATCACCCCAGTCTTATGGTTTCCTATGATATCAATGAAGATGGTAAACACGATTCTTCTATTGCTAAAGACGTTTTTGGAATGCAGCTCAATTACTTCGATGGAGATTATAAACGCAGCAACGGCTATGGTATAATTCTGGACAGCTCACATCCAGTTACTGCTTCTATTGACAACCATCGAAGCCTTTACAATGGAAACATCAGTTCATGGTTTTCACAAGTGACTTTTCCAAATTCAAATAATTCCAGTATTGAACACAATGGAAAAATGATCGGATATACCTATACCTATGACGAACTGAACCGTTTAGTATTGGCAAAATTCAATCACTACAGCGGAAGCTGGAATGAAAACTTTGATTATAACAGCCTCTATGTTTACGATGCCAACGGAAATATAGAATTCCTTCGAAGAACAGGACCTTCTTCGGATTTATTTGATGATCTCACCTACCACTATCATGAAGTAAATGGAGAAAAGATCAATAATAGACTCTATCACTTCAAAGATGATGGTGTTGCTTCTGCTTATGATGACCTAAAAGATCTTCCAAGCAATTATGACAATGCAAACGCGGAAACTGCCAATAATTTCCGCTACGATGCATTGGGTAATTTAATTCAAGATGATTCGGAAGAGATACAGCTTATCGATTGGTTGGCCAATGGAAAAATCGCTGCTGTTCTGAGGCCTTCCGGGGCTTCTGGAAAATCAGATCTCTATTTCAACTACGATGCTTTGGGCAACCGCATCTCCAAAAAAGTGGTCGCCAAAAGCAACAATTATCCCCTTCCTGAAAGCGAATGGACCTGGACCTATTATGTGCGGGATGCATCTGGGAATATAATGGCTACTTATGACCGCATTCACAGTACAACCAATGAGGGCTACAACAAAAAAATCAAGTGGGCTGAATCACCCATATACGGCTCTTCAAGATTAGGTGTCCTTTCTACCAATGAATTACTGTCTGATGTTGATGTCAATACCAGCACAGGAGATGAAGTAGAACTGGCCAATTATGATATTGGATCCTTGGGTACAGTTCTAGTGAGCATTGATGATGACAATAACACCAGCACACCCATTGTTGTCGGAGGCACTGCAGGACAATTGAATGTCCTTGAAAGTTATGGAAGTTTCACAGGTACTCCTAGCCCGGCCATCTATACACAAAACGATGCGCTTGGCGCCATTGAATTCAGCATCATGGGTTTGAATGATAATGAAGAATGTACCATCAAGATCCTTGACGCCAATGGAGTGGTCATGTCTGGTTCGGAACTGATGAATGCCTCAACTCAATCTGAAATTCAGGTCTTCCCATTGGATGATATAGGCTTATATCAATTATTCACTTTGGATACCGATCAACATCTCTTGCAACATAAATTTAATCCAAGTATCAACGGTTCAGGAGATGTTCTCGTTGAACATAACGTAAATATTGCACCCGGTAGACTCTTCCGCTCCAAAATGCTGGCTTTTGAAAATGAAGGAGTGAATACACTAATGGTTCGAGAAAAAATTTCGGGTGACAATGATCAACTAGTTCTCTTCCATTTTGACCGTTCCAATGGCAACTTCATCAATGAAGAAAATCTAGGAATTCCATTTGAAAGTGATGACTTAGATGAAGACTATGGCATACGCATGACGGAAGATGCCTTGAAAATCTCGTTTTCGTCCAACAGTCTTATTGATGAAGGCAGAGGCACAGGCCAATTCCATATCTATCAACGTTGGAATACATCAACAGCCTTCGATCCTATGGGCGTCATTCAGGCAAAACATAATGGTGAGGTGGGTGATGTTGAATTTTCTGCTAATGGAGCTTATCTCTATTATATAGAATATACCGCTTATGAGGTCTATCTGAATCAATATGCCTTGCATACCGGAGCTCATGAAGTCATCATGGAAAGAGAAGTCAATGGGGCTGCTTCAAATTTGCTGCTGAGCAATATAGGCGAACTCTATATTTCTAATTTCAATGCTTCGGCTTTGATGAGTGTTACAAACAGCAATCAACCGGCTCCTTCAGTGAGTCCAGGTGAAGAGGAATTAGTTTGGGGTGATCAACTACTAGGCATATCGGTAAATTTACCCAACATACCTATTGATTTGATCTCAGCAGGTCTCCCTTTTGCTTATGCGAATAGAATAATTGACAATAAAAAATATGAGCTGACAGATCATTTGGGCAATGTGCGGGTGGTGATCTCCGATGTTAAAACCCATTTGCAAACAGATGCCAATGGGCTGCCTTTTGAGTTTGAAGCCATAGTCTTATCTGCCAGTGATTATTACCCTTTTGGTATGTTGATACCAGGAAGAGAAGATCAGGGAGCTAATAATAATAGATTCGCGTTTAATGGAAGAGAAAAAGATGACGAGATAGCAGGAGCAGGAAACTTTATCATCTATATGGAAAGAGGCTATGACCCTCGAATTGCAAGGTGGAAATCAGTTGATGGTGCTGCTTCAAAATATCCAAGTTTTTCTACTTACAGTTTTACTTTAAATAATCCTATTGCCCATAGTGAAATAGATGGAAATGTGATAGAAACTGGTTGGGATGTTTTTAACGTGGGCTTAGATATAGTTAGTATTGGAGTTAATATTTATTCAGGCAATTATTTTGATGCGTTAGTGGATGTTGGTGCATTAGCTTATGATGTAGGGGCAACAATAGTACCAGGTTTGCCAGCAGGAGCTGGAGCCGCGTTAAAAGCAAGTCGAGCAGGAAGAGTGGTTTTAAAGGTAATTAAACACTCAGATAACCTGTACAAAGTTGGAGAGCGTGCGTTCAGAAGTGCCAATAAAGCTGCTGATTACACGAAAATAGTTAATGATAAGTTTGAGGGGAGTGTGAAGTTAGCGAACGCATTTTGGGATGCAGGGAAAGGCGGTGCTAATAAATTAGCAAAAGCATTAAAAACAGCAGGTACAGGAAAAAAAGCACACCATATAATCCCTACAACTCTTTTAGAAAAAAATAAATATGTAAAGCAAGCTGTTGAAGAAGGATTTGACTTTAACGGTATTGTAAATGGTATAGGGTTAGATAAAACTAGGCACAAAGGAGGTCATTTCGATTATACAGAGGCCGTAAATAATATGATAAATAAAGCTTTCACCAATCCTAAAAATGCAGATAAGTCAGCAACAGAAATTTTACAATCTGTAAGTACAAAGCTTAAAAGCAAAATTGAAAATAGTACTGGTGATATAAATCAATTGTTTACGAAATAATAAAATCAGCAGGTCTAATTTTATAACCATTTAGACCTGCTTTTTCTAATTCATTTAATACGAGGACTGAAATAATGATATAATCATGAATATGAGGTATAAGAAAAATATCATATTCTTTAAAATCAGGGGTTAAGCTTAGTTTTTCCACTTCTAGTGTATTCATATCATCACATTCTCTATTTTTCACATAAAAGTCATCTTCAGAACTGAGGTAGATACCCGATTTTTCTATATCGCCTATAATGTCGTATTCTGCAAACAAACTATTGTTAAAATCAACACCACTAAGAGAGTCATTTGAAATATGTAACCAATAAAAAGGGTGAGAAGAGCCTTGGTGCTTAACAGATCCTGAATAAAATTTATGGTTTAGAATATTAAATTTTTGGAGGATATTTTTAGTTTTTTCATTCACGAATACTCCTCTTGCAGAAATATCACTAGGAGATACGAAATCAGTCAGTTTAGCTTTATTTGTAAGGGTTAAGTTAAGGCTTGGTTCATTAGAGGGGAACTCGTAATTACTTAAATTGGCTCTAGATCCTTCTCTGAAATCTCCATTTGAGTCAGGTATTTCAGTGCCTTCAGTTTGTGGGTAATCTCCAACTATTTTTGCATCTGATGAATGTGAAAGAATATAGTACTTAATCATTGAATGGCTTTAATTCTAACTTTGTTAATTTAAGCGTCAAGAACGCTGAGGATGTATTGTTTCTTCGTATCAGAGAATTTTGAAATACCACTTATACCAGGTAGCATAATCGAGGCCTTCAAAAGCTCTCTTTCCTCTGTCTCTTCAAGTAAATATACAACGGTAGTTTCAAAGACATCTGCCATTTTTTTAACTTCATAAATAGTCCACTTTACTTTATTATGCTTGTATTTTCCAATATTGGAATGATGGGGCTTGATTTTTTTTACCAGCTTCGCCTGTGAGAAATTCTTCATCTCTTTTCTTACTCTTAAATTTTTAAAAACTAGTCATGTCTCTATTTCATGATATTAAAAGGCCTTTTCATAAACAATATTGTAAATATACAAGGTATCCTTAATTTTAGAGAAGCAAAATAAGAGATACTATTTATCAAGGATTTATTATTTCAATGTTAACCCATTAAATAGAAGAATACAATTTAAATAGACTTCAATAGACTATTTCGGTAAAGAACTATATCAGTGCGATTGGTTAATCCTACCTCTCCTTCAACTTACTCACCAAGGACTCCTTCTTGCGTTTAGAAACATCTACGGTTTCATCATTTTCCATGACCAGATAGCCGCCTTCTCCGCGCACGTATTTTTTGACTTTTTCGAGGTTCACCAGGTGAGAATGGTGTACCCGCACAAAATTGTGTATGTCTAATGTCAACTCAAATTCCTTTAAGTTCTTGCTGACATGGATCATGCGACCATCTTCCATATAGATCTTAGAATAGGCCCCATCTGATTGTATGTGCATAATGTCTTTGATCTTCACCATCAGATAGCCTTCACGTGTAGGAATGGGCAACTTTTTTAATTGCCTGTTGGAAAAGGATTCTAAAAGACGTTCAATTTTATCGTCCTGCTCTGACTCTTTCTTGACTTTCTCTACAGCGCCTTTTAACTCTTCTATATCAATGGGCTTGAGTAGGTAATCCATGGCATTGAACTTTATCGCCTGAATGGCATAGTCTTCATAGGCGGTAATAAAAATAATTTTGAAATCAACCTTCCCTACCCTCTTCAGAAAGTCAAAAGCAGTACTGGTGCCCAGTTCAATATCTAAAAACACTAAATGGGGTTTTTTCTCTGTCAATTTCAAAAGTGCATCTTCAACATTGTCAGCCCAGTCCATAACCTGGACATCGGGAACGTAGCGTTCCAGTAAGGTCATTAAATTCTCAGCAGAGGGTTTTTCATCCTCTATGATCAACGCTTGAATAGGTGTATCGTGCATAGGGTTCAATTTTATTCTAAATTGGGAATAGAAATAATTACATGGGTTCCAGTGCGCGTGTCGTTAAGGTCAATAATTTTTACGTGAATAGTTTGATCGTACAGTTTATTGAATAACTCTATACGATCAGAAATTATTTTAACTCCAAATGACTTTCTGAGTTTTTCTTTATTGGCCATTATCTCACCAGCAGCTCTTCTCCCTATTCCGTTGTCAATTACGGAAAGCTTAAAGCCCTCCTCATCTTTAGAAATGGTCAACTGCAAGAGACCTTTTTGCTTTTTGTGTGCTAAACCATGATGAATGGCATTCTCAATATAAGGTTGAATGATCATCGATGGAATCAATATATCACTTGCGTCCAGTCCTTCCTCAAATTCTATCTTATACTCAAACTTTCCAGGCAAACGTATTTGTTCGAGCTTGATATAGTTCTCCATCATTTCAAATTCCCTTTCAAGAGAGATAAAGTGATCATCGGTGGCGTTGAGATAATTACGCATTAAACGCGAGAAATTGGTGATGTAATTGTAGGCATCCTCGGGTTGATTCTTGAGTACAAAATTTTGAATCGCGTTGAGAACGTTATGTACAAAATGCGGATTGAATTGCGCCTGTAAAGCCTGCATTTCCAATTGCGTTAATTGATTTTTAATTTCTAGCGCTCTCTCTTTTTGTAATCGATCTTTTTGAATCCTTTTGAAAATCAAATAAAATAAAAAGGACAAAGCCATAATAGTGAATAGGATTTGAAGCCAGGCGCGCTCATACCAAAAGGGTTTCATTGTAAAAGAAATACTATTAACTGTTTCAGGAAGGGCCTTTCCTTTGTAATTCAATCTTACGGTGTATTCATAGGGTTCGGAACGACCATTTAAATCGAGTAATTCCAACACATTTCCACCAAGGACTTTAAAGTCATTGTCCTTTGCTTCTTTGTATTCGTATATGAAGTCATGGGCATGTGCTATCGAGCTAAAAGAAAAAGGAATTTCAATTTGGCTGCCTGGTTGAACCTCATTCAAATCGGCACAAGCAACATATGCATTGTTAACCTTCACTTTTCCAAATACAATTTTCTTTTGACCAATGAAAATGCGATCAACATCTTGCTCAACATTCAAAATCGACAGTCCTTCGGGACCGGTGACGTAAATTTTATCTTGCGTACCATAAATACGATGGCAAAAGGCATTGAGCAAACCATCTGAAGTATCAAAATGCTTTATTACATTAACTTGCCTCTGACGCAAGGAAATCTGGTTAACACCGTTGGAAGTAGCCAACCAAATATTTTCTAGATTATCTAAATGGATATCGTAAATAAAATTATCGCAAAGCCCATCTTTCTTTTTAAATTTTCGCATTGTTTTGCCATCAAAAACCCATAGCCCTGCGCCATTGGTGCCGAAAAGAAGAGTACCATTCACAAATTCAATTTCAGTAATCCTTTGATTGGAGAAATCTTCATTACAGGCAAATTCCTCAACCTTGTTCGAACTGAGGGTATAGGTATAAAGGCCCGATTTTGCATGAAAGAGCATTTGTTCTTCCGACAACTTTACTGTGGCAAAACAGCGTTCTTCAAATAAAGTATCAATCTTCTCTCTGCTGTCCAGAGGTATTCTACGAATACCGTTAAACTGAGCCACAATGAGATCGTTTTCAAATACTTCAAAATCCTTAAGAGCATGAACTTCATATTCCTCTTCATTTCCATCTTCTCTTAGCCTTATAATGGTGCGTTCAGAGCCAATATATACTTCATCGTTGACCTCTTTTATGACATTTATAATATTCGATAATTTTCGATCATTGATCGCACGTGTTTCAATAGTACCTGAACGATTAATCTTGTGGACAGTTGAACGTTGTGTACCCAGCCAGATATGTTCATCCTTAGCGTAAATAGCATAGGCATTTCTAAAATCATACCCACCATCATACGTATACGATTGAGCTTTGATCTGAGGAACTAACAGCAACCCGGTACTGTTCGAAACACAAACTAGAGAACCGTCTTGATCAAAAAGTGCTTTCTTAATGGACTGATTCTTGAAAGGCTTGAACCAAGTGCCTTTCACAAAATCAAAAAGATAAAGACTCCCTTCGGTATCAATCAAAACAATATGGCCTTGAGAATAATTCAAAAACTTTATGTTCTTGTGAAAAATATCTAACAACTCTGTTTCGCCCTTCGCATTAGCCAAAATGATATGGTTTCGGTCATTGAAGAAAAGAATAGAATCTTTATTCAAATACTTAAAGCCACGCAGTATTCCGTCATGTGAATAGAGCGTGTCTGGCTCAGCACTCGGT
>JBCCIF010000113.1:0-9421 GCA_039028335.1 Bacteroidota bacterium | reverse complement strand
CAACTCGTCTTCCTGTGTTTGATAGTTGAGTTTTGCTACAAAAATGTTCATTAAAAAAAAATTAAATAAATAAATACGAGAGAAGAATAATAGACTTTTCGTTCTGAAATTAAATACAAAAAAGAAAGCTTTTGCTCAACGCTCGGTCAAAACTAATCATTATTTCTTAGCAAGGACCCTTGTCTGCTTATTTCTTTCCAGTTCTTCTATTTGATTTGGCTTTTAATTCTTCTTTTTGAAACAAGGTGTAAATGGTCTCTTCCAATCCTTCACTAGGCTTTTTGCAGTATGCGTTAAGAAAATTTCCATTTTGGTCAAGCAATATAAATGTGGGAAGGCTTAAGACATTATATGATTCACTCAGCAAAGGGTCTTTTCCATGCAAGAAATGCCAGTCCTTGTTTTTCTCGGAGTTTAGATAATCCAGCATTATTTCCTCATCTTCATCTAAGTTGATTGAAACAAATTGGAAATGTTTTTTGTATTTTTTATTTAACTCAGCTAATAAGGCCATCTCTTTTTTGCATGAAGAACACCAATCTGTCCAAAAATTCAGGACAATGAATTTACCGCTAAAGTTTTCTAGGCTTTTTAATTCTTCTTTTTCATTATACAAGTTGAATTTATAGGCGGGAAATCCCTTGGCAGTCTTGTTCATTTTTTGTTGAGCAGAAATCGCCAAATTCTTAATATACTCAGTTGAGCCCTTAGCCGAAATTTCACTAAATAGATCACGTATACTTTGCTTATTAAGTGCTCGGTTATTTTGCACTTCATATAAGGCATGAATAATAACAAAGTCGCGCATTTCATCGTTCAGTATAAAATCGTCTTTTTTAAGTAATTGGCAAATACTTTCTAAATCAGCTTCTTGAACTGCCTTTGAAAGGCCGTTGTCTCCCCACTTATCCGTAAAATCCGCAAAATAATTTTTAAAGAAGTTTTTTAGAAAATCTTGATAAGCAAGGTTTTCAAAGACAAGGGGAGTGTTTGCTATAAAATTTTCGAAAATTACACGATCTTTCTGCCCGCTATTCACCAAAAAATCAGCAATGCTCATTTTACGATAAATTGAAAAATAGCTGTTGCCGTCAATAGGATCTTCCTCATTTAACTTTTGGTGAAACTCCATAACTTTTTCAATGAAGAGGGCTCTTTTGGATTTGCCTAATGAAGAATCTTTGAGTTCAATGGAGTCGCCTTTAAGCACTTTTTGAAAATGAGAGGAAGGAGGAGCAGTCATGGATTGAATAAGCGCGTAATTTTCTGAAAAGAAAAGATCAAAGGCGGAATTATAAGACAAGATTTTATAATTGATGTCATTTTCATCCAAGCGATCAAAAGTATATGGAACTGTGGTTCTATTGTTAATCGAGATGCTTTTTCCTTCTGGCAAGGGTAAAATGGTTATTTGGTATTCTTGTTCCGGTTGAATCCACATTTTTGCATTCAAATAGTTTAATCGCAATTGCAAATATTCAATTTCGTTGCAGGGAATATCTAAGACGAATTTTCCAGTAGAATCAATAGTTGCCTGAGCTATTTTCTGTAGGGACTGTGTGTAGATGTCATGAAAAGTTAGCGCATATATTGTACTTCCTTTGTGCTCAGTTGCCAGGCCAGCAATGCGAACAGTTGAGCTCTTTGCGTATCCTAGAGAACAAACAAAGAGAAGAATGAGAATATGACGAGCAATTTTATCTTTCATTTAGGAAACTTCATTCCTTCAGGTACAAACTCTGAAATGTCCCCCTTATTGTTTAAAATTTCTCTCAAAATCGTTGAGCTAATAGCCGCATACTTTTGTTCCGTTAAAAGAAATACCGTTTGAATATCAAGAGCTAACATTTCATTTGTAAATGCAATATTCTTTTCGTACTCAAAATCCGCGCCATTTCTCAATCCTCTCAACAGAAAATGAGCATTTATTTCTCTACAAAAATCTACTGTCAATCCTTGAAAGCCAATTACGGAAACTCCGGAAAAATCTTTGTAGAGTTCGCTGATCATTTCAATTCGCTCTTCAGTGGTGAAATAATACTTTTTGGTGCTGTTTATACCAATTCCAATGACGATTTCGTCAAAAAATTTCAGTCCGCGTTTTACGATAGAATCATGTCCTTTAGTGAAAGGATCGAAAGAACCCGGAAAAAGTGCCTTAGTCATGCTTCTAAATTATTGAAAAAACTGAAATGTACAGTGCTGTAACTGCGTGTTTCAATAAAGTGTTTTTCTTGAGAAAAATCAATCTCTTTCGGATGTTCGACAATAAGGAGTCCATTTTTATTTAGAAGCTTAAAGCTGAAAATAAGCTCGGGAAGTGCACTAATTTCTTTCAATTGGTAAGGAGGATCGGCAAAAATAATGTCAAATTTTTGATGGCATTTCGGGATAAATTTGAAGACGTCTTTTCGAAGGGAAGCTAAATTTTCTATTTCGAATTGTTGAATGCATTGTTTGCGATAAACCTGCGTTTTCTGGCTCATATCAACGCAAATTCCATTTAATGCGCCTCGAGAAATGAACTCAAAACTGACAGCTCCTGTGCCTGCAAACAGATCTAGAAATGTGCTCTGATCAATTTCTTTTTTGTGTTCAATTACATTGAATAGGGCTTCTCTGGCGAAATCAGTAGTAGGTCGTGTACTATTGCCTTTTAGAACGGGTAAGCGCCTTCCTTTTAAGATCCCTGAAATTATCCGCATACGACTTGATTGAATAGCACATAGTCTTTGTGAGGGTTTTCTATGGAGACTTCTCCAAAACTATATTTAGGATCACTCTTCATGAAAATCAACTCAGAAAAATAATTCCGCAAAGCCAAGAAAGAGTTGTCGTTATTTTCTATTTCACCCATTAAAAAGACGGGACATTTGTCACGTGATATATCCAAATGCTCTAATGCATTGAGTATATAGTAAATCATGTCTTCTGCATTGCGGAATTGAAAATTGTTGCTCAGCTGTAATTTATCTCTTGAGAAAATAAATAGATCAAATGAAGACGAATTGAAATGAATATACATTCTATCCTCTTCTGAGTTTTTAGTTTCTCTGCTTAAGGATTCTAAAATGATACTGTAGTAATGCGTGTTTTTGAAATTTTTAAATGAAGAGATAAGCCCTTCTTCTAAACCTTTAATTTTCGGGTAGACATTGAAGGCATTAAGAATTTTAATTTTTTCAAAAAGCAATTTCTGTCCGCGTTTTTGCTTAAAGGAAAGGCCATATACATTTTCAATCGTAGAATCGTCAAATAGTGCTGTTGGTACCACTAAATTTTTTGAGTTCATCGCACAAGCACTTACTCTCTTGAAGTGAGCTTTTTCAAACTCAAATTCAAAGAAAGGCTCAAGGTCATTCTGCCAAGAATTTATCTTAAACTCTTTTAAATATAGATGCCTTTTGCTGACGAGATGACTGATCCCTATACGGATAGAGTCATCGTATATGCAAAGTGCCAAGTGACACTTTTGCGCTTCTCTCTTATCAAATAATGGAATAAACTCAGAACTATTCTTTCCAGTTTCCATTCAAATGCGCTTGGCTTAGTGCTCCGAGCATAAGCGTGTCAGGAAAAGATGATCCCGGATAGGGAACTGATTCTGAAACCAATAAAGTAGGGCGTCCTTCATCATTTTGACTTGAACGCATTCTAAATTCTCCTTGATAAGGAGAATACCTCAAACTATCCACGTTCAAGGGATATTTTCTCTTCTCTAATTCCTTTGGTGTATTGAACTTTTCATCCAGAACAGAAGCATAAATTGTATCTCTTACGATCAGACCTGCAGTCTCAGCCTCTTCATCAGTCATTCCTTCAGGCATTTTAACAATGAGACCCAGTTCCATTGCTTCCACAAAGCCTCCATCGATAGAATCTGGAATCGAGCCAATATTCTTGTAAATAGGGAATTGCCCATTTTTAACAAAGTCAATAAGTTGATTGAAATCGGTTGTGTAAGTTCCATTCATTTCTTTGTAAGCCTGCTGGGCAGTTCGAATGTCTTTGAACTTTTGAATAACACGAGTTCTAGTATCTTCTAAATTTTCTTTGTGAACGATATTCTCATTAATGGTCTGGTAGTTTGCAAAAAGCAAGTAAGCGCACAAAACCAATGCGGGGATCATTACGATCTTTTGCGTTTTCGCACTTATTTTATCCATGCTATAATAAAGCGAAAGCATTCCAACACCAAATACGCCAATGGCTCCTATTAAGAACCTGTACAAACGTGCATCATAGTCCAACTGTTTAAGCCCCGTTGCAATTAAAATAACTCCAAGGGTCAATAAGATTACCGGAAACACATATTTGTTAAAAGAAACTCTGAAATCGTTCATGATTATAGGTCATTTGGGACAAATCTACAATTTTTTACATAAGATGAAAACGGCAATTTGTGTAATTTGCCGCCTTGGATTCAACGCGAGATATAGCAGATCAATTGCTGGAAATTTTTCCTTTTGAGGCAACGGATATACAAAAGAAAGCAATGGTATATCTCGAGCGATTTTTGGTTAGTACAAAAGATAACTGTTGTTTTTTACTCAAAGGGTTTGCAGGAACTGGCAAGACTACATTGATCAGTGCGCTGGTCAAGTATCTGAAAATAGTTAATATCAGTACTGTTTTAATGGCCCCTACAGGAAGAGCTGCAAAGGTGTTTTCAAAATACTCTGGACAAGCGGCATTTACGATACACAAGCTAATCTATGCTAGAAAAAACATGCCAGACGGATCATCTCGTTTTGTGCTTAAAGAGAATAAGTGGAAGAATGCCATTTTTGTCGTGGATGAAGCTTCCATGATATCCGACCAGGCCGGCCTTTTGCAGAATCAATGGCACAAATCCTCTCTCTTAGATGACTTGATGGAGTATGTTTTTACCGGAGAGAATTGCAAATTAATTTTACTGGGAGATACGGCCCAGTTGCCACCCGTTCATATGGATATGAGTCCGGCATTGGATAAGAATCACTTACAATCAAGCTATAATTTGACCATAGCTGATTTGGAACTAGATACTGTTTTACGCCAAAAGAAGCATTCAGGCATATTGACGAATGCAACACTCTTGAGACATCAGCTTAACAGAAAAGAAATTTCACAGCCCTTATTAGATATTAGCGATGCCCATGACGTTATAGCGATTGATTCCTATCAATTTCAAGACGAATTAGAAGATGCTTTTCGCAACTTTGGCGAAGAGGGAGTTCTAGTTGTTACTCGATCGAACAAGAACGCTAACCTTTATAATCATCAAGTCAGAAGGGTTGTTTTTGGCAGAGAAGAAGAATTGGAAGCTGGGGATAAAATCATGGTTGTGCGGAACAATTACCATTGGCTTAAGGATGACAAAAAAGCTTCATACATAGCCAATGGAGATATGGCAGAAGTTCTCAATATTCAGCGCAAAGAAGAAATTTATGGCCATAATTTCGCGGATGTGAGCATCCGATTATTGGATTATGAGCATGCTCCAGAGTTAACACTTAAATTAATATTAGACAGCATTTACGAAGATGGTCCATCATTACCTGATGGGAAAAGAAAAGCTTTGATCAATCAACTTGCAGAAGAGTATTTGGAATTAGGAAGTAGGCGCTTAATTTATCAAGCGGTGACCAAAAACGAGTTTTTCAACGCACTTGAAATTAAATTCGGCTATACAGTAACATGCCACAAATCACAAGGTGGACAGTGGCCAATTGTCTTTATCGATTTGGGATATTTTACAGAAGATATGCTAGATCGAAATTTCATTCGATGGTTGTATACGGCATTGACAAGGGCCAGCGAAAAAGTATACTTGGTGAATTTTCCTGAAGCACTTATAAGCTGATTACTAAAGTTAAGGTTCCGCCTTTTTCCTTCGAAATCTTTTGATTATACGATAGAGCACAAACAAAATTATAAGGACAACTGCGATGCCTAGAAATGGAAAAAACCAAGCTAGAAAACTTATTCCGATGGAGGCGCTTGTTTCTGCAGTAGAAACAATAGGATTCGCTAATCCTCCTGTTGTCCCCGAAGATACAAGTCGTGTTCCTGCGGAAGATCCCTTAATCATTCCCGCTATACCTCCTCCTGCAATCAGTGCTATAGACCATTGAACCAAGGGCTCAAGTTCCAGCATAGTACTCATGGTAATAAGTGTTCCAGAAATGGTCGCTAGGGGCACTGCGATAGAATCTAAAGCGTTATCGACAAATGGAATATAATAGGCAAAAACTTCAACGAGCGATGCTATTCCAAATGTTAATAGAGCAGGCAAAGAACCAATCCATTCGAAACTGTCTGTTATACCAAAAGTGCCAATATCAAAATACGAGAGTATACTGGCCAGAAATAGTGGAATGAATACGCGAAAACCGCAAGCGGCTGCTAATCCAATCCCTAAGCAAATACTTAAAATCAATTCCATAAAACCAGTTTCATTTGAATAATTCTGATCATCTTTTGTGCCAAATTAAAGATTTCCAAAGACTTCCATAAAAGGATCTCTTCCTACCACAGTATAGTAAAACAAGGCGCCTAAGACTCCATGAAAGATTCCTAGAATATAAAGATTGCGTTCCTTGAAGTAGATGTAATTGTAAAAAAGTGCGAGAAAAAATGTTCCGAGCATCAACCATTGATCTGGAAAATGAATGAGTCCAAAAAGGCCTGCTGAAAGAAGATAAATGAATCCTCGTTTCAAAGTCTTTTCTTTCATGTCTCTGATGTTTGCACTGAAAAGGGCAATGCATAGAAAATGCTGAAAAGTCCCCCAAATGGGATAAAGTGCAAAAAGGATGAGCATATGCCATTGGAGATTGATGCTATCATTCCAAAAACCAATGCCAAAACAAAGGGCGACTGCGCTCAATGCAAAAGGCAATACTAATTTCAGGCTCTGTTTGAAATTTGCTTTCTGAAAGCCCCAATGTTTCAAAATGCCATTTTCCCTTTTTAACCTTCTAAGTATATAGATGGTCCAGAAAGAAATACAAAAGACGATAAACGGCAATTTCATATTTAAATAATCCATAAAGAGGAACTTTCCAATAGCTGTGAATAACACGGCTGCAATCTCTGTACGTCTTATATTACCTGGTCTTTCCATGATTTTGAAAAGAAATTTATGGAAAAACTGAACCCCAGCATCTCAAAAGTGTACAGACGGTCAAATCAATATTTAATCGAGAAATTATGAAAAAGTTCATTTTTAGTTTAGTAGTTCTTTTCGCCTTTGCAGGCCAAGATCTTTTAGCACAATACAATAGTGTAGCAAAACAAAATCGCGTTTATGAAACCAAAGAAGTAGAGCGCGTCAATGATGATGGAGATATTGAAATCATTGAAGTAAAGGAAGAAGTAGCTGGGGATCAATATGGAAATGCAGCTGGAAATCAGTACGATTTGGCAGAAGATGGTGCATTTGAAGGGAATACAGTTGCCATTCTTCATTTGTATACGGGTGAGGGATTTGATTTTTCTTTACCTGAGGCTGCTTTGAAAGAAAAAGGATTTTCAGTGTTTCGTTGGCTGAATGCTGCACCTCCAGCAACAGAGTTAAGAGAAAAATTAGAAAACGCTTGTCAACTGTGGGTGATATCGAACAGCAACCGTCTTCTGAATGACGAGCACTTAGCGGTTATAAAGGATTTCTTTGATAGTGGGAAAGGGCTTTATATCTGGGGAGACAATCAACCTTATTATTCAGATGCCAACTTTTTAGCAGAGAACATTTTAGGAACAACAATGAATG
Organism: Bacteroidota bacterium; assembly: GCA_039028335.1. Lineage (GTDB taxonomy): Bacteria > Bacteroidota > Bacteroidia > Flavobacteriales_D > JABDKJ01 > JABDKJ01. The sequence goes on along the minus strand of JBCCIF010000113.1, from coordinate 1,668 downwards.
GCAATACAACTGGAGATCATACAGTTGGAATTCTCGGAGATCAAGGGTCAGATAGCGGAATTACGGATGGTCATTTAATTAGCACCGGTATTGCCAATATATATGAAGGTATTACGATCGCCACAATAACTCCCAATCAAGATTTGGAGCCTTTGATCTATGGATCAGCTGGAAATTTGGTTGCTGCAGTTTATGAAAAAGAAGAAAAAAGAGCCATTATTGATGGAGGGTTTACACGCTTATATTACAAATGGGATACGGCAGGAACCGGAAGGTATGTAAAAAATGCTGCTGCTTGGTTAGCCAATTTCGAACGCTTTGGAGAGATGGTTTACAAAAAAGAAGATTTTGAAAGAGAATAGTCCTTTAGGTGAATATTCCTTTATACCCCGTCATCCTTGTGTTTTGAAGGCGGGGTTATTTTATTGGCAGTATTTACTTAATTAACCTAAAATCAAAAGGCGATTCGCAGTCTTTCTTTAATTTTTAAGGATAGTAAACTCTACTCTTCGATTTTGAGCTTGTCCTTCTTCGCTCTCGTTACTTGAAATGGGTCTGCTCGCTCCATATCCCTTATAAGTCAGTCGTTTGATATCTATATCTTCCTTATCGAGAAACTCTACTACGGCTTTTGCTCTTTGTTCGGATAACTTTTGGTTGTACTCATCTTTTCCAACATTGTCGGTATGTCCGCTGACTTCGATTTCCATAAATGGATAATCAAAGAGTAAATCGCGCAATTCCATAAGCTCATTCTTCGACTCTTCTAAAAGTTCTGCTTTGTCAAATTCAAAAAAGATGTTCTCTAGTTCTATGACAGCGCCTACTTCAAAGACGCTTTCAGTCAATTCAATTTCTTCGGTCGTTACCCTTTCATCTTCTTTGATTTCTTCTTTAGGGGGTGGAGGAAGACTTTCCTTGGGAATGTCTCCAGGTCGTTCACCGAATTTAGCTCTTCGAATCATGACATCGTCAAAATAATAATAACCTCCATCCCGTTTGCCGGGTATGCGCTCTTTTTGCGTTACCTCATCGCCATAAAAATTGCCAAGCATTAAGAATTCTTCACCTCCTTTCGCTTTGAAAACACCTTTTATTTTTTTCCAGCCGAATAGTCTTGGCTTGACGATTTTATCTTCATTTACGACTGGAGTGATGTACAAGGGCAATCTATTTCTAGTGTCTGTTTCCTCATGCGAGAGTGCCATTCCAAAATTATTTACGGCTTTTGATGCTTTGGCTGAAAGATTTACCCAAAATTCGGCATAGTAAACCGTGTCTTTTTTCAGGGGTTCTTTTAGCTTTATTTGCACGTACTCATGCCAATAGGTATCCGTGCCCCCTTTTCCATACATTTTCATTCCGATCATATTATGACCTGTTCTGGGGAATTGTTTTCCGCCATTGTTTTTATTGGGATGGCTCCAACAATCAAATTGTGCTGCAGCAGAGATAAGATCTGGAGTGGTTTCTGTTGGTGTGTTCCAATCAATAAACCACTTTTCGAATTTTCCAATTCCTTGATTCCAAGCACATGGAATGTCCATGGTAACTTCAAAACTTGGATTCGGTACAAAATTATAGGCGTCTTCCTTACCGATTTCTGGAAACTTGATTTGTGAGTATCCCAAAAAGGAAATTATGCCAAATAGTAGGAATAATAGTGTT
>JBCCIF010000112.1:0-9543 GCA_039028335.1 Bacteroidota bacterium | reverse complement strand
GTATTTCTTTAACCTAATTGCCTTTATATAAGAGTAAAAATAGTCAAAATAACAGTGCTTGTCAGGCTTTTTAGACTAATTCTGTCTTAAGGTAAACGAGCGAGAATAAGAGATTTATATAGCTCTTGGAACTTAAAAATGATCCAAATAGGAGGGTAAAAGAGAAATTCTATAGAAAAAAGCCATTCTAAAAAGGAGAACTATCTATCTAATCAGTTACCCAGAATTTTTTCAGCCTCTTCTGCACTGATAATTTTTCCGTTAAAGTCACCAACTATTTTTGCTTCGGGAAATTCGCTTAGATTTATTTCGGAGAGCTTATTCTGAGCTTCTTCGAGTGTTTTAAATGACCCTATTACGTAATAGCTTTCATCTCCCACACTTTTAGTGTCAAAGTCTTCCATCTTCATTAGTTTGTTCAACTGTTCGGTTGGAATAGAAGAAGAATATGAGGCCAGCTGTATTCTGTAATAGGTTTTCGAAGCATCGAAAACATCGTCCATCTCATTCTCTTGTATGGACCGTTCAAATGAAGTGGGCTGACGGCCTGTAGTGGCTTCTTCGATGCTAATCCTATTTCCTCCTCTAAATACGGTGAGAAAAGCACCGTCAAATCCTTTTAATAACAAGTCGAGTTTATGTTCAGCTGCCGAATTGATATTCGTGTAGGATCCCGACATATAACGCGTAATACCGTCTTCACCTGGAAGCACAATCAGATCATTTACATCGCTAAATATATTACTGGATAATGGAAATTGAAATGCGCCAATTTGAACTCTCCATGTCAAGTCATCACTCGATTCAACAATAGACTGAAAATCGGGAATTTCCTTTTCCGTTTCAATTTCCTTGATCTCTTTTTCGATCACAGCTGCAGCCCCTGAAACATCAATAATTTTTCCTTCCTCTTCAGCGTAAACAACGCCTTCATAGCCTTCATTTTCTAAATTGATCTTGCGTTTTACCGCAGAAGGTAAATTGTCATAACGCCCAACAACGTATAGAGTTGAGTCGCCTACAATTTTTGTACGCACATCGGGAATACTGAGAATTTGATCAATGAGATTGACATCCAATTGTTCGATATCTGTGCCTATTTGAACATAGTACTCTCTTTTCTCTTCATTCTCAATGCGTTTTTTTCGTGCATTAGGATCGTCCATTGAACTAACAGATGATCTTTCTATAACCCCTGTTTTCCCTGAGTCAATATAGGTCATATACGCATCCAAGAAAAACTGATCATCTACTGCCACACCATATTCATCAACAACAGATCCTTTGGGAGTATCCAATTGTTCATCGATATGATCGGGAACTCCATCTTTGTCACCATCTTTAGGGCATCCTTTTTCATCCACTTCAATTCCAGCCTCGGTATTTGGGCATTGATCGATTAAATCAATGATACCATCATCGTCTGAATCAATGCGATCGCCAGAAGCGAGTAAATCTTCAAATTCTTCTTCTGGAGTAATCTCTTTCTTCTTTAGATCGAAATTATAATTCAAGCTGAACCAAGTAAAAAGGAATTTATCATTGCCATTATTTCCTTTTCTCTCTCCTTCGCCATTTTTAGATAGGTTATCTATCAAATCTGTCCCGGTGAAATGCAATTCGGTTCCAATTGTAAAATGCGCTTTCTGACCAATCGGGACATTGGCTCCAACACCAATTGGAATAGAGAATGAGCGCTCGTTATAGTTTCCAAAACCATCCAGATTCAACTCTCTCAGATCAGTCTCATAGATATAATCTCTGTTTAGAAGGATGGATGAAGCAGATCCAGGAGATCCTTCAGCCATATTGCGAATGGTTCCATCACTCCAGTAATGATACATAAAGCCATTGGCGTCATAAAGATCGGTTTTTGATAAGAATTCAAAGGATTGAATACCTACCGAAACATAAGGACTTAGCGTGCGCTTCTGTGGCAAGAAATGGTCGAAGTTGTACATCAAATTGAGACCACCTCCTCTAACTTCTGATTGAAAGTTTAAATTTCGACCTATGGACCGTTCATTGCCCGTTAATCTTCCTAAAGTGAACTGGAAAGATGCATCCAAGAAATCATAAACCGGATAAGAAATTCGGGCCCTATAAGCGAAATCACTGACTGTAAATCCAAAACCTTGGTTATTCTCGCCTACATCCCCAATAAAAGTAAATGTTCCTGCACCTCCTCCAAAATGGGGTCTTCTCCAACTTTCATCTTGCCCAAAGTAGAGGCAAGGGATGAGCAAAATAAAAAGTATCAGATATTTTTTCAGCCTTGGCATTTTAAGCCTTTTTCAAAGGCTAATTTAAATTTTTTATTTAAACCATTGCTGATTCGAAATCATGAGCGCTTCTTGTACAGAAATTCGTTCACCATCATTATATGCGGCTACGAAAGGTCCATCAAAATCGTAACTGCCATTTATTTCTTCTCGGCTATTTCTAGCAGATTGATAAATGTCATGATTGCCTGTTGTGTATTTGTACCAACCTTGGTGATTTTCTATGGTAACATCTGGAATGAATTTCTTGTTCTTTTTAAAATACCCTCTGTCGGCTAATTTTCTTGTCGCGCAAATTTGCACCCGATATGAAATGCCTTCATCTGCATCACTGAGCATTCGAATTTCTTCGTTCAATTCTTCGTTTTGATTAGAAGCCTTGCCTGCATTGCCTTCTGTCATATCAATCCCTTCCGAATAGTCTAAAATGCGCGTGCCTTGAGCCGAAGTCTTTTTGATAGATTCATCTTCCATACCACTAATTCCAGTCCCTTCAGCTTGTTCGATTAATTGATCGGCTATCTCTTCGGTAATTTCTTCATCTGATGAGGATGTATTTAAAGCACCGGGGTTAAGCGTTTCTTCCTTCCAGACTTCATTTTCAACAATAACTTCTTCTTGATCACTTCCAATTGCATCATTTTCAATAGCGTTTTCTAAATCCATAGAATTAACTTGAAAAAAAGCGGGGATGGACTGGCTTTTTACATCCTGATCATCAATTAAATAGGTGAATTCACCTGTGATATTGTGAAGCCCAACAACATTGGCTTCTTCTGCCTTCAAATTGTAAGATATTTCTACTATATTCTTTTCAGGCACATCGAACCAGACAAACTTTGCTTTTCCTTTGACCTTTGTGAAAATAGCTCCATTTGTTTCTTCCTCGATATAGTCAAATCCATCTGGCACAACTTCTTCTAACTTCGCAAAACCAACAATTGGTCCTTTGTCTATTTTTATTCTCATTCTGTACAAGCCATTTTCAATTCGTTGGAATTCTCGATCGATGCGAACCACATGCGACTTAATTGCCTCAATGCGCTCTTCAGGGCTCAAGCTAATTTCCTCGCTATCGTCAATGCTCTCATCAATGACAATTTCGTCTATTGCAACCAATGAGTCATTCGGATATTGTTCAATTGTTATGCGTTGTTCTGGACAGTTGAATATTTTTTTGGCGTTGTCCTCTAGATACGAGAACTGCGCGTTCAATTTCTTGATATTCCCAATTTCACCATCCATGTTTTTTAGGAAATAGGAAATGCTAAACGAATTATCCTCAGGAAGAGTGAACCAGATAAATTTTGCTATGCCTTGTTCAAAAGTAAATGATGCAGAACCGATATCACCTGCTGTTATTTCGAGACCTGGATCTACTTCAACTTCATATTTAGCAAAACCGGTGATTGCATTTTTTTCGAAGATGACTTTTACTTCTTGCGATTCACCTTCTGCCAATGTAAGCGGAACAACTTGTTCGACATTGACGGTGTTGTCCTGGAAGAAAGTGAAGAAAGCGAAGGTATTGACAAATGAAAAAAGGAGGATTGATTTGATCATCTTTAGATGTGTAGTTTGAGTTCTCAAACAAATCTAGATGAATGAAGGGCTTCTATGACACTTTCATATGAGCTCTTCTAAACAGAATATTGTTAAAATACATGAGTTCCTTATGATTGTTAATCGAATTTCTCAAAAGGAGAATTATTGCTCTTAAATTCGGGGACCAATTCTTTCATTTTTTGGACGATGGATTCGTTGTCTTGTCCTTGAAACAGAGCGATGAGCGCTTGAATATTTTTTTGAATTTCTTCAAATGGGTAGGAGCGAACTTTTCCAACAACTATTTTTTCATGATGAGTCGGTAAACTGTTTTCCTCGTTAGCCAGCAGTTCTTCGTATATTTTTTCACCCGGTCTCAGTCCAATGAATTCAATTTCAATGTCCTTTTCCGGTTCCAAACCAGAAAGCCGAATCATATTTTTAGCAAGATCTAGAATTTTAACGGGTTGTCCCATATCAAACAGATAAATCTCTCCACCTTCACCAAAAGAAGCTGCTTCGAGCACCAACTGACATGCTTCAGGGATTGTCATAAAAAATCGATTGATCTCCTTATGTGTGATTTTTACAGGGCCACCATTTTCTATTTGCTTTTTAAAAATTGGGATCACGGATCCATTTGAACCAAGCACATTTCCAAAACGCGTAGTGATGAATTTAGTAGAGGAGTGAGCATTAAGCGATTGACAATACATTTCGGCCAGACGCTTCGAGGCACCCATGACATTCGAAGGGTTAACGGCTTTATCAGTCGAAATTAAAATGAAGCTTTCTACATTATACTCATTTGAAATATCGGCCATGTGTTTTGATCCCAAAACATTGGTGAAAACAGCTTCAGAAGGGTTTTCTTCCATGAGAGGGACATGCTTATATGCTGCCGAATGAAAGACGATTTGAGGTCTAAATGTGGTGAAGACATTGTTCAATCTTTCTGCGTTTCTAACGTCACCAATCACACTTTCGATATGACAATCGTGCACCATTTCTTTAACCGTCAATCCCAATTCGTATAAAGGTGATTCGGCCTGGTCGAGAAGCACAAGTTGCGCGGGGTTGTACTGAAGGATTTCCTTAGTAAGGCCAGATCCAATCGAGCCTGCTGCACCCGTTACTAGAATTCGCTTGCCCTCAAGCATCTCTCGGATCTTGGGCGAATTAAGCTGGATTTCTTTTCTCTCCAATAAATCTTCGATACGAATGGGTTTTAATTGCTTGAAACTCAAATCACCCTTTATCCATTTTTTCACAGGTGGTACGTTCAAGATTTCTAGACCTTCCGCCAGTGCAATGTCAATTACTTTTTTCTTGTTCTGAAGCTTTGGATTTTGAATAGCTAATATGATTTGTTCAATATCATTCTTTTGCAAGTATGCCGATAGATTTGAACTGTGAATTACGGGCACGCCTTCTACCCGTTTTCCTTTTTTTTTCGGGTCGTCATCAACGAAAGCGAGTACTTGCATTTTACTTGAGACATCCCGATCAAGTGTTCTTTTTGTAATCAAGCCGGCTTCACCTGCTCCATACACTATGGTCTTTCCTTTTTTTACATTAGGCTTGGTGGCTTCTTCGTATATTTTTTTAATTGAAATCCGATAAGCGATTAGACCGAGACAACTAATCAGGAATTCAATAGCGAGTATTGTGATCGGAAAAAAATAAGCTCCCCCGAATAATTCATGTTTTAGCAAGCCTAAAACAAAGATAGCAGCGGAACCAGATATCAAGGTTGCAAAAATTCGTAAAGCATCTTCTGCACCCGTATACCGAATAATGCCTGCGTAGACCTTCGCTATTAAAAAACTTATTCCCCTGATGACTATGAACAGCGGGAAAGACTTTAAGAGGATAGGAATTTCTATATCAGGAATGTCAAAATCAAATCGCAATTGATAGGCCATGAATAAGGACAAACTGCACAAAAAAAGATCAAAGGCAAAAATCAACCATCGAGGCGCGCTATTGGATTTTTCTATGAGATTCAAAAGAATTGCGAAGAAAACGAAAATCACGATTTAGACCAAGATATTTATGCTATCCATGACCAAATGCGATTGTCTTGATAGAATTATATCCTTTTTTTACTGAGGGCCATGGAAAGCTAGATTGTATATTATATGGTATTTTTTGGTAATAAAGAGCAACAGTAATCATACAAATACGTTCAATTTAGTATTAATTTGCAGTCATAAATCCCCCATTGAGCTGAAAAGGATTTGGTTTTACATAGTGTGCATTTTATTCTTTAGTCCAAGTGTAATTCTTTCACAAGAATTGTTACCGCCTAAATTGAATTGTCTTGATGTGATCAATGATGATGTCAATATATTTTGGACAAAGCCAGAAGTCGAACCGTCAAATTTCTCTCATTATGAACTCGTCTTTTCGATAACGAATACAAATTTTGTAAGTTTTGAGATTATTGCAGATTACAATACAGAATTTTTCAATCATGCAATTGGCACAGCGGATAATGGCCCGATTTATTATTTCATGCGCTCTGTGAACACTGCAGGTGAATTTTCTGTTCATTCAGACACCCTATCATCGATATTTTTGAATTTAAATGGGCAAGCATTCATTGCGCCATTGGCCGAGATGAATTGGAATCCGCTTTATTCCGAAAGTGCAATCGATACAGCTGATGGTTATTATTCCATTCAACAGGATTACGGAATAGGATGGAATGAAACAGATACAACTGGATTTGGGAATGAAAGTCATTCAGAGTTAATCAATGTTTGCCACGGAGACAATGACTCTGTATTGGTATACTACAGAATTCAAGTGCCGCATCCGACAGGATGTGTTTCTACTTCATTTGTAAGAAGTGGAAAATATCAAGATGTCAATCCGCCTAGTTTGCCGCAGATTGAAACCGTTAGTGTTGATACTGCAACAAACAACGCTGTAGTCTGCTGGTACGCAAGTCCAGAAGGGGACATACAGAATTATATGATACAAGAGATTGCAATCAATGGATTGGATACTATACCGATTGCAACTTTAGGAAATACAACTGACCCAAATGAACTTTCATTTGAGCATTTGAATTCTAATGCAAATGAGGAAATAGAGTTCTTTATTGTTATTCCGCGCGATAGTTGCATTCATTCTGGCAATACTTTTGGAAATACAGGTGCTATTCCAAATCCAACTAATTTCATGGCTGGAACCATGTTTCTGCAGTCCGAATTGGATCGTTGCGAGCGCAGAGTGACTTTAACGTGGAATCCCTATGTTCATTGGGATGAAGGCGTTCTGGGCTATGAAATTCTCGCAAGTGAGAACGGTTCTGATTACTTATTGGTGGGAACCAGAGGGCCAAATGGTAACGAATTCTCAATAGCCAATTTGAACATCGATTCTCAATATTGTTTTTTGGTCAAGGCCATTTCGAATGGAAACCAGAAAGATTCTTTTACAAATTCAGCGTGCATTGAAATTGAATACCCCGATCGCTCAGATATAGCATATGTTTCAAGCGTAACTGTCCTCGATGATAGAGCTATTGAGATTACAGCATATCACAATGGTGGAGAGGGAATGAAATACGATTTTCAAAAATATGATCCTAGTTTTAATGATTATTTTTCAATTGGCACAGTGACGTATGATCCTTTTATGGGACCAGATGTGTCTTTTGTCGATAATCTGAACGCGCCCATAAATACGGCTTTGCGCTACAGGGTGTCATTAATTGACAGCTGTGATGTTTCCTATTCAAACTCTATTGATGCAAGGAATATTATCCTGCGTGTCGTGGCCAATTCCAATGAAAGTGAGAACAACTTGGTGTGGACGAAATATGTGAATTGGGATGGGGATGTGCAGGGATACAATATATACCGAGGGAACAGGGGTGAATCACCAACAGATCTTATTGCGTCTTTACCGTTTTGGCGAACAGACTACACAGATGATGTGAGTGAATTCATAGATATCCAAGGAGAATTTTGTTATTACGTAGAAGCTATTGAAAGCCCAAATACTTTTGGATTCGCTAAAAACAGTTTTTCTAATCAAGATTGTGGAACACAAAAGCCCATTTTTTGGATTCCAAATGCGATCGTCATGGGGGGTGTGAATGAAGAATTTAAACCAAGTGGTGGATTTTTAAACATCGAAAATTATTCTCTACAGATCTATAATAGATGGGGACAAGAGATTTTTGAATCCACCGATTTCAATGTGGGTTGGAAAGGATTGTATTCTGGAGAGCCCGTTCCTCAGGGTGTCTATTTCTACTATATTAGATACCAAGGAGGTGATGGAACTGTTTTCGAACAAAGAGGAGATGTTTACTTTATCAATGGTTTATAATTATTTAGCATTTTATATCCCTTAGATTCCGTGCATTTTTGTATTTTTGTGCGTCAATAAAATGCCCCAATAATAATTTATGGATCAGAATAAATTTGCAGGTGAGGGTCTCACATTTGACGATGTCTTACTCATCCCCCAATATTCAGAAATACTTCCGAACCAAGTAGAGACTGCAAGTCAGTTCACTCGAAATATTCGATTAAATATTCCTCTCGTATCCGCAGCAATGGATACTGTGACCGAATCTTCTATGGCTATTGCCATGGCACAAGAAGGTGGAATAGGTGTTATGCATAAGAATATGTCTATTGAAAAGCAGGCAGCTGAGGTGCGAAAAGTGAAGAGGTCTGAAAGTGGAATGATTCAGGACCCTGTGACGCTTGCTGAGAGTGCGCTAGTGGGAGATGCGCTTAAGTTGATGCAAGAGCATAAAATTGGAGGAATTCCAGTAGTTAACGGAGAGAACATTTTAGTTGGGATCATCACAAATAGAGATTTGCGTTTCGAAAGCGATTTAGAATTGCCTATTTCTTCGATCATGACGCGTGAAAATTTGATTACTGCATCACCTGATACTGATCTGAAAAAAGCGGAACAAATACTTCAGAAGCATAAAATCGAAAAATTACCGGTGGTAAATGAGGAAATGAAATTGATTGGCCTCATCACGTATAAGGATATTATTAAAATTAAAGAGCATCCCAATTCTTGCAAAGATTCATTTGGGAGATTGCGCGTAGCTGCAGGTATTGGTGTCACAGCAAATGCCCTCGAAAGAGCAGATGCGTTGAAAAGGGCAGGAGTAGATGCAATTTGCATTGATACCGCTCATGGTCATTCAAAAGGGGTGATTGATCTCCTCAAAGAAATAAGAAAGGTGTATAGTGACCTTGACATTGTCGTGGGGAATATAGCTACAGCTGAAGCGGCTACAGCGCTAATGAAAAACGGAGCCGATGCTGTAAAAGTTGGAATTGGTCCTGGTTCAATTTGCACAACACGTGTAATTGCAGGTGTGGGGGTTCCTCAGCTAACTGCGATTTACAATGTTTCTCAGGCCTTAAAAGGAGAGTACATTCCTGTAATTGCCGATGGAGGAATTCGATATTCAGGTGATATCGTAAAAGCGATTGCCGCAGGGGCAAGTTCTGTAATGGTAGGTTCAATGTTAGCTGGAACAGAAGAATCCCCTGGCGAGACAATAATCTATGAAGGAAGAAAATTTAAATCGTATCGGGGAATGGGTTCTATAGAAGCCATGGCAAAAGGTTCAAAGGATAGATATTTCCAAGAGAATACTAGCGATATGAGCAAATTTGTTCCTTCATAGATTATTGTCTCGCCAGGGGATTCTTCTGTTCCAGCT
>JBCCIF010000111.1:0-9577 GCA_039028335.1 Bacteroidota bacterium | reverse complement strand
GTTTTTTCTAAAGCCTTAAAATGCTTCTTTCGAATGATCTCCTGAACGGGTTTTCTATAAAAAGTAGCAACCAATTCTACATGTGCTTGAGGGCTTGATTTTAAAAGAAAGCGCAGTTTTTCTTCGGCCACAAAGCCGCCACCTACAATGAGTATTTTAAATTGATCGGGCTTTAGAAATATGGGATAGAGTTGATTCATGCCGCTTTGTTATTTAGAATTTGATCAATCGTATTGGACATTTTTGCAAAGCTTACAACTTTACCGATAACGATTACAGCGGGATTTTTTAAGGCCTGCAATTTAACCTCTCTTTCAATTTCATTTATGGTCGACAGGACGGCTTTTTCGTTTTCTCTTGTGGCATTCTGAACGATGGCAATTTCTAAGCGACCCTTTCCTTCTGCCTTGAAAAGCTGTACAATTTCACTCAATTTTGACATACCCATTAAAATGACAACCGTTGAATTACTCTTTGCAGCCAATGCTACATCCTGAGACAATTGTCGACTTTTGGTCGTTCCAGTGATGACCCAGAAACCTTCTGCTGCTCCGCGCTGAGTGAGTGGTATGTTTTGACTAGCGGGGCCGGCTTGAACAGAGGAAATTCCAGGAATGATAGTGCATTTCAAACCAAATCGTTCAAGGTATTGAACTTCTTCTGATCCTCTACCAAATATGAAGGGGTCACCTCCTTTTAGTCGTACCACATGTCCATGACTATGTGCATATTTCAAGAGCATTTCATTTATTTCTTCTTGTTCAAATCGCTTATATCCTTTGCGCTTACCAACAAAAATCAATTCGGCATGTTCAGCATGACGAAGGATTTCAGGATTTACTAATGCATCATAGAGAACAACCTTTGCTTTTCGCAAAGCTTTGACACCTGCAAGGCTGATCAAATCTGGATCACCAGGTCCTGCTCCAACGAGGGTTATGTTTGTTAAATTTTTCATCATGCAGCAAGATCTTTTTTTCGATAACCATCCGCATTCAAATAGAAAGTGTTTGCGGACTCCAAATATTTTTCAGCCAATGTTTCAGATGCCTTTTCTGTTTTTAACCGAAGGACTAAATCGGAAAAAGAAGAATCCAAATCAATTTTTTTGGTTTCTATGAAAAGTTCATCAAACTTGGAAATTATTGTTGCATGAGAGTTCGTCCGTTGGTCTTCGGCTAACAAAAGGGCCTTTGCGGTATTTACAAATGCTGCATAGCTATGATAGATACTATCTCGGTAATTCCCCTCCTCGAGTGAACGTTGGGCCAATTCTAATTTTTCTTCAGATTCAAAAAATAAAGTAGATACAAGATCGATAACGACTCCGGCACATTCGCCAATTCCAATCGCCTTTATATAAGGTACACTATGACCCCAGTCTATGAAATCATCCTCTTGAATATCTTCAATTTGACCCAAATGCTTCAAAAGGTCATAGAAATACTTTTCACCTTGCTGCTCATAGTAGGCTATAAAGTTCGTCTCGTCTGCATGGTCTTTATAATCATTCAAGATTACCCGAAGGGCATCTCCGGCCTTTTTGCTGGGAACTTTGATAACCTTATCAGCAATTCGACCTTTTGCATGACCCAAACGCCCTCCACCAAGCAATATTTGCGCAGCAGGTAAAACACGTTTGTCAGGTGCTTTCATAGACATTCCTTGAAACCCAATTCCGGCAATCATGTGTTGCCCGCAGGCATTCATGCAACCCGATATTTTTATTTGTATATCCGGATTGTTTGCGAATTGCGGATATTCATTGTTCAATATGTGCTCAAGTACAAGTGCGAGTCCCGTGCTACTTGCAATTCCTAAATTGCACGTATCTGTTCCAGGACATGCGGTGATATCACTAAAGCGATTGAACCCCACATCTGCCAATCCAATTTCCTTTAGTCTTTTATACCAAAGTCGCAAAGTCTTTTCTTCAACAAAGCGGATAATTACGTTTTGGTTGATCGTCAAGGTCAATTCATCTCCTGATAACTCTTCCATCCAATCCGCTAATTTTCTGGCCTGATCTATATACAGGTCACCCAACCTTACTTTGATTCCAATGGCTTTCAAACCATCTTTCTGTTCAAGAACATTCGTTTTTTTCCAGAGCTCGAATTCTTCATTGTTTTCTAATGATACCTTCAGCTCTGGATAATCAATAGGTAAATTTGCTTCAATTTCATAGTAGGAAATGGCTATGATTTTGTCGATTGCTTCCCATTCTTTGATTACTTCATCTCTAAATGCTTCTTGCCCAATTTCCTTAACAAGAAATTTTAGGCGAGCCTTCATTCTGCGGTTGCGTTCACCATGTCTTTCAAAAACGCGCAGTACAGCTTCGGTAAAGGATATAATTTGGTCTGCGGGCAGGAATTCAAAAAAATCAAAAGCGAGCATTGACTGCGAACCAAGACCACCCGCGGCAACTACCTTAAATCCATGAATTTCTTTTCCATTGATAAATTGAGATTGTGCAATAAATCCTAAATCATGCATAAATGAGAGAGCCGTGTCTTTGTCGTTATTTGAAAAAGAGATCTTGAATTTTCTTCCCATCTCCTGACAAATTGGATTTCTTAAGAAATATTTAAACATTGCCTCAGCATAAGGTCTTGGGTCAAATGATTCCTCATGGTCAATTCCTGATGTTTCTGAAGCCGTTATATTCCTTACTGTATTTCCGCAGGCTTCGCGCAAAGTAATTTGATCCTTTTCTAGTTCTTCCCAAAGTTCGGGCGTCTTCTCAAGTTCAACATGATGTATTTGAATGTCCTGACGAGTAGTAATATGCAATCTTCCTTTGGAGTATTTCTCTGAAACCGAACAGATCCTTCTTATCTTGCGTGCATTCAGCTTGCCAAAAGGAATCTTGATTCGAATCATTTGAACACCCTCTTGCCTTTGTCCATATACACCTCTTGCTAGCCGAAGACTCCGAAATCGCTCCTCATCAATTTTTCCATTCTTATGAAGTGCTATCTTCTTTTCAAGTTCAATGATGTCCCTTTCGACTACATTGTTTTCCAATTCTGATCTAAAACTTCTCATTTTTTGCGCATAAAAAAAGTGCCTGACAATTTCTTGAAAGGCACTTTTTGAATTCATTTATAAATCAAGTCAAAATATAAAATGCCCTTCCTTCCTATTCATAGGACAGCAACAACACATTGTATTTCTCATTTTAATTTTCATTCAAAAAAAACCCGCACATTTCAGAGCGGGGCAATTATAATATTCTATTCCACTCTGTTCCCTATAGGATAATACAACAACACATGTATGAAATACAAGTAAGATTGTTTACAGAAGTGTACGAGAATTCTAAATTCATGTTGCGAAGTTAAGTATTAAGCTTAATCTTGTCAACAGTTAAGTGATTTTAACAAAAAATTAATAGCTGTATAGTATGAGAATATTCAAAGTCAAAGCACTTATTGTTTGTTTTATCTTTCTGCTGTTTGCCATGGCTTGTGAGGAGAATAAAGTCCCTGACGTTGCTGGCTTTTGGCAATTGTACGCAATGGAAAAATTGAATGATAATGGAGTTTGGGAAGACTGGAATGGAGGAATGCAAGGGAATTTGTTATACGATGGTTCTGGTCATGTAGCTCTTCATTTAGCAACGAGTAATTATCAGAATTTTAAAACAGAATTTCCAAATTTCAGTGATTCTATTTCGCTGGAGTCCTTGAAACACTTGACTAATTCTTATTATTATATGGGGCGGTATGAGCTTAACCGAGCTAGCCAAATTGTTAAGCATACTAGAAAATCGCATTCTAATCCTAAAGATTGGGGAAAAACTGTAGAGCGAAAGTATTGGTTTAGCGGTGATACACTTATAATTGTACCCGTAGAAAATGCCAATAGTGGTTTGCGATTGAAATGGTTGAGAGAATAGTATTTATATGAATACATGCCATTACATCATTTGAACAACTACTATTATTAATCTCGTAAATCGTGAATGTTTATTGTTTTCCAGGATTAGGAGCCAATGAAAGAATTTTTGAAAAAGTAAGGCTGCCAGAAGGCTATAAAAAAGTATGTGTCTCTTGGAAGGAACCTGGAAAGAAAGAGAGCCTTGAATCATACGCATTTCGATTAGTTGAAGAAGTAGATCTCAGCCAGGACTATATTTTGATGGGCGTTTCATTTGGAGGAATGATTTGTACGGTCCTCAATGATCTCCTTAAGCCTAAAAAAGCAATTTTAATTTCAAGTATTACAGGTCGTAATGAGCTGCCCTGGTATTTTAGAGCGAGCGGAAGAATGAAGTTGAATTCGCTTCTTCATATGAAAACGGCCCTTAAAGCTGCTCCATTTGCCCTTGATATTATGGGAGCTAGAACCCCAGAGGAGAAAGAATTCTTGAGAGAAATGGTAAATCAGGCTTCGGTAAACCTAGTGCAGTGGTCAATTGACAAAATATTAAACTGGGAAAATCGAAAACGTCCGGAGAATGTCGTTCAAATACATGGGAATAAGGATATGGTTTTACCACATACGTACACACATGTAGATCATATAATCGATAACGGAAATCACTTCTTAATAAGAAACAAGGCGGATGAATTAAATCAAATCATTTCAACTATTCTGAAGTCTGAATGAACTTTTACTTCTTATCCATTGTTTGATTTTTATGTTTGGATTGTTCAAAAAGAAAAGCGAAGTAGAAAAATTAAACGAGCGATACGAAAAGCTTATGAAAGAATCTTTTGAGTTGAGCAGAACAGATAGGCAAGCCGCAGATGCTAAAGCCTTTGAAGCTGATCAAATTTTGAAAGAGATTGAGCGACTTGATAGTGTTTGAATAACACTGAGCTTTTTGTATATTCGAAAGAGCTACCATTTTTGACTTCTCATGGAAACAAATGCACCTCTATCTGGAATGGAACAATTGGCCGTTCAATTTGAAAAGAGCATTTTCAATGCATTCGAAAAGTATAATGCCAATTGCATGAGCTTTGAAATGCATATGCGCAAAGCTGAGCGAACATTTAATCATTTGAACCATTCTTGAATAGCCATTCTTTTCGACATTTGTTAAAGGAGGATGAATCTTTCTAAAAGATATCTTCTATTGCATTGTTAATTTTACTTTTGTTCCCTAATTAATTTTGCGAGGATTGAGAAGAAGACTGACCTTTATTCTTTTGCTAATCAGCTTCCATGTTCTGAGAGGTCAGAGTGACACAGTTCTATTACCCCTTTTCGAAAAGAAAATCCGAGGTATAGAGAAAGAGGCGGGCACCCTAGATATTGTGTTTGATAGTTTAGCTATCGACTTGAATTCTTCAGGCAGCATTGCTGATCTTTTGATGAACACAGGAGCTGTTAATTTGAGGGTGAATAGTCCTGGAAATTTAAGTACTGTTTCATTTAGAGGGCTCAATGGTGTTCATAGCCGAATCAGTTGGCATGGGCTTAACTTAAATTCACCAAGTTCTGGAATAACCGATTTATCGGCATTGCGCCAAAGCTTGTTCAATTCTATCAGCTTTCGCAGTGATGCCTATCCTTCGAGCGTATTAAGTATAGAAAATAATCAAGACTGGGATGATAAATATGTCGAATTACTCTTCGGTCTAGAGAGTTTTGAAGGTCGAAATTATGCCTTGAGCTATCATACTGGAAATTCAACATTCTTTAGCCGAACTCAATTTGACTATACAAAAGCTGAAAACAATTATCCATATAGAAATGATACGATTACCGGGAATTCTATTCAGGTAAGAAGCAATAGTCAGAACAGGTTATGGAATCTTAAGCAAGATGTAGGATTTATCACTCAAGGTAGAAGCACACGAAATACACATAGCATTCATTTATGGTTAAGTGGATACGAACGCAACCTTCCTGGCTCGATCCTAATTCCGAGTCCATTCGCGAATCAAACAGATAATGCCGTGCGCTTTGCATATAAGTGGCAATTGGATCAACAGGATTTGAAGTGGACGACTGTTTTGGGTTATTTGAGAGATCGATTAGAGTACCGGGATGCTTTTATGGATACTTTGACGGGAGAATTGGTCAATGTTGGATCAGACTATACACAAAGAAGGATTCATTTAAACTCTTCATTCAAATATAAATTAGAAGACTATGTTTTTTTCGGAGGAATAGACTTGCGTACAATGAATGTTTCTAGCAGCAATTATGGCGTACTCACTCCTGAGACGGCAATTGCGTTCCATGGAAAAGCGCAAAAAAATTGGAAAAGAGCACGTTTAAATTTGTCCTTTAGACAGGAGTTTAGTTCTGTTTTTACGGTACCTTTTAATTTAAATTTCGGCTATGATCAGTACTTTGGTTCGAGCCGTTTTTGGGCGAGTATCAAACGAGTAGGGCGGGCTCCCAATTATGATGATCTGTTCTTCATTCCAGGGGGGAACCCAGAGTTGAAACCTGAAAAAGGCTGGTCCTATGAGGTGGGTTATGAGTTGCGTCCTTCTGTAAAGGAATCAATTAGCATAAATGTCTACAGAAATGAAATGAAGGATTGGATTCAATGGAGGCCGGTTGATACACTTTTCAATTTTAGTCCAACTAATTTCACTGAAGTTCACGTAAATGGGTTGAGAATAGATTACAAGGGCGCATACCCAAATGGAAATATTACTCTTATAACTCAATCTGCTCTTACGCTCCAAAGAACCCAGAACTTGACTCCATTGGTCAATAATGATAAAGAGATAGAATTATTGCTTAGTCCAAATGTGGTCTTAAATACAACTATTGGAATAAGAGAGGGGAGAAGCACTTTTGGTTATCGTTCTCGTTTTCTTGGAGAGCAATTTAGCGATGAATTTAACACGGAGAAATTGCCAAGTTCTTTTGTGCATGACTTGTTCTTTATGACATTTTTTGCAGATCGATTTAGATTGAATATTCGCGTAAATAATATTACTAATCTCACTTATTTTACAACTACAGCATATCCTATGTATGGCCGCAATTTTGGAATTGATTTGATTTATCGGAGTAAAGCCAGTGAGGACAAAAAAGAAAGAACCAAGGCCAAAACGAAAAGAAGAAGGGGAAGAAGATGGTAAAAAAAGAGACCTTCTCAGGTCTCCAATTCGTTTAAGCTAAACCAGCTTCTCTTTGCATTTGTTTTACGGTTTTACGACTTCCGTCAGGACTCCATCCAGGAGGGCCAAAAATGTACATGAAACGTTCCTTCCAAGTGCTGGATTGACGCACATCATCCCAAATATGAACGTATTCGTGGGTTAATATTTCCCATGGATTATCATTCTTAGGGGGGTGCAATACTCCAAAGTCTGTTTCTTGCTTTTCATCAAGATCTTGGTAGGTACCGAACCACTTATCGAAGAGAATTAAATATCCTCCGTGATTTTTATCAAGGTAAGCTAAATTTCTAGCATGGTGAACATGATGATGTCTCTGAGTATTGAATATTTTTTCGAAAATTCCCAATCGCGTAACAAAATGCGTATGCAATTGAAATTGCCATAAGGACTCGATGGCCATGCATGCTATTACCATCCAAGGATCGAAACCAATGATGGGCATCCAAACATAAAACAAAGGTTTGTAAAGCAATGTGAACCAACCGTTTCGAATTCCTGTTCCTAGATTAAAATTTTCTGAAGAATGATGAACTATGTGAGCGGCCCAAAACAATCTGATTTCGTGATTTGCGCGGTGGTACCAATAGTATGAAAAGTCGTCACAAATTTGGCAAATGATTAAAATCAACCAAGACCATCCAAAAGCTTCGTAGCCCAAGAAATTTGTACGCACGCCATCCACAATTGGATTAAAAAATTCATAAGCCAAAATAAAAAAACCAAGTGTCATGGCTTTTGCAAATAACAACTGAAGTGCAGAAGCACCAACCCCCATAAAAGAACTTGCTGCAAAGTCTTTCCATTTATACACATCCCTGTCGTACATGAGTGTGAAAATGATTTCAATGATGATAAGCGCTATGAAAATAGGCCCACCCCAAGTCAAAATAAAATTCTCCATGAAAAAATTTAAGCTGCGAATATACGGTTTGAGGACTAAAAAAATGAAAATTTTCAGCTTTTGGCTAAACTGTTTAGGCTGAAAAGCTTAATAAGAAGAATGTCTTAATCAAATTGTTTTGATTTTATGAATTTCCCTTTTTTTGATCCGCTGTACATTTCGTATTTCTGAAATTTACATTCTAGTTTTCCATTGTAAAGGCTGATTTTACGAGAAGGACGGAGTCCAACGTTTTTTAGCGCATTCATATTCGAAGAAATGATCCAGGCTTGATAACCGCTGAAGTTTTGTTTGAAACTGTCGCCAATATCCCTATAAAGTTCATTCGTTTCACGGTCGTTCAATCGTTCTCCATAAGGCGGATTACTGATCAACATTCCTTCTTCAAAGGGCTTCGAGAGCGCTACAATATCACGTTGTTCGATTTGAATACTTTTGGCGTATTCATGTGCGCCAAACATCTTTTGGCAAATACGTATGGCTCTTGGATGTATGTCGCTGCCATAAATTTTAAGAAATTTGAGTTCAATTTGGCCATCGGCTTCACTTTTCACCTCTTTCCACAAATCGGGTTGAAAATGATCCCATTTCATGAAAGCAAATTCCTCAATGTGGTATCCTGCAGGTATATTCTGAGCCAGCATTGCAGCTTCCATTAGAAAGGTCCCCGAACCACACATGGGGTCGACCAGCGGCACATCGGCATTCCAGCCGATGAGACGAAGCATGCCCGAAGCTAAAACTTCATTTATCGGTGCTGGGAAAGGAGCTTGCTTGTAGTTTCGCTTGAAAAGCGAAAAGCCGCTGGTATCAATTGAAACAGTAACATTCTTCTGACTGATATGGACATTTAGTCTTAGATCCGGGTCATTCACATCTATATCAGGTCGATCACCGAACTTCTCTCTAAATTGATCCACAATGGCATCCTTGCAGCGGAGTGCAGTGTATTTAGAATGTGTAAAATAATCTCCGAAAACGCTGGCATCAATTGCAAAAGTCTGTCCTTCTTTTAGGTAAAAAGACCAATCGTGTTTTTTCAATTGACGGTAAAAATAGTCCTCATCTCGGGCTTCGAATTCAACAATTGGTTTGAGAATGCGAATCGCAGTGCGTAGACAATAATTACTCTTATATATTAAGCGATTACTTCCTTTAAAGGAAACAGCGCGATTCATGATTTGCACATGTTCACCACCAATGGCTTTAATTTCATCAGCCAGAACCTCCTCAAGGCCTTTGAATGTTTTAGCAATCAATTTCACCTTACAAAGGTATTGCTTTTGAACCATTTCTCTTAAACAACTGCTTACGGTTCAGAGAAAAATGCTTCAATTACCAATTATCGTCTGCCTGCCATTCACTAAAGTCTGCAATTGAAGAAAGGGTCTCATTCATAATGATTGCATGTTTTCTTATGAAGCGATCTCTGAATTCTCTTCGCTGATTTTTGAGGGCGACTTCTTCAACTTCCATAATTCTATGGCTCGTATCTGACGTGTAAATCGATCAAGTTTATACCGCGTTTTTACACCTCAGATACGAGCCATAGAATTATGGAAGTTGAAGAAGT
>JBCCIF010000110.1:0-9706 GCA_039028335.1 Bacteroidota bacterium | reverse complement strand
GGCCAGCAAGTGATGGTGGCGCCTTTACTGCAACCAGATCTGCGTGAAGTGGTCGATCCCAATGGTATTCCTCGTATTGATTTACCCAGAGTAGTTGTTGTCGGATGCGGTTTTGCAGGATTGAAATTCATTAAAAGACTCAATTCAAGAAACTACCAAATTGTTCTGTTCGATAAGAATAATTTCCACACCTTTCAGCCGTTAATGTATCAAGTTGCGAGTTCTGGATTAGAGCCTGACTCTATTGTCTATCCCATTCGCAAGCTATTCAATAACAAAAAGAACTTTCACTTTCGATTGACCGATGTCACCAATGTCGATATGGAAAAGAAGACGGTCAGCACTACCATAGGTTCGATTGACTATGATTTCCTGGTCATTGCAACGGGAGCTACTACCAATTTCTTTAAGCTCAGCAATATCGAACGTTTTAGTTTTACCATGAAAAGCCTTCGCGAATCTTTGGATTTGAGGAGTATCATTCTTCAAAATTTTGAAAGCGCACTAAATACAACAGACATTAAAGTTAGAGAAAGGCTTATGAATTTCGTGATTGTTGGTGCCGGAGCGACAGGAGTGGAATTAGCTGGTGCATTGGCTGAGCTCAAGAAAAAAATACTCCCGAAAGATTATCCTGATTTAGATATACGTTCTATGCAAATTCATGTTATTGAAGCTGCAGATCGCGTTCTTCCTTCGATGAGTTCAATGTCTTCAGAAAAAGCCTTAGCGGCTTTAAAAGCCATGGATATAAATATTTGGCTCAATACTTTTGTTCAAGATTTTGATGGGAAAAAGGTCACTACGAGTGAGGGAGACTTTTTTACTGAAACACTCATCTGGTCAGCTGGTGTTCAAGGCAACCCCTTGAATAATTTTGAATCACACCTGAATCAATCAAAAAGAATAGAGACGAACGAAATAGGTCAAATTGAAGGCAGAGAAAATGTTTTCGCGATAGGTGATGTAGCTTCAATTCAAACTATTGCAGAAGGTAAAGGTCATGCTATGCTGGCATCTGTGGCAGAGCAACAAGGCCGTCACTTGGCTAAAAATTTGAACGCCCTTGCTAAAGGCAAATCAATGACGGGTTTTCGCTATAAAGATAAAGGAACAATGGCCACTATCGGGCGCAACAGAGCCGTAGTAGATTTGCCTTTTATCTCTTTTGGTGGATTTTTTGCCTGGGTGGTTTGGATGTTTTTACATCTGATGCTTTTGGTAGATTTTCGAAACCGTTTAATCGTTTTCGTTAATTGGGCCTGGAATTATGTTAGCTACGATCGAGGTCTTCGATTGATCATTCGCAAAGGTCCAAATAGAGAGAACTAATCAGGAATACACTGAGGATAATACTTGAGTTCAACAAGCTTTTGAAAAAATACAAACGCCAACTTCAGTCAACTTTTAAAACGGGTTTTCTCACTCGGTTATCTCCTTGAATCACAACTAAGTGGTACAAACCTTTTGGCAATTTGTTAGAAGATATTTCAAGGAAGTTTTCTTCGGCAACCTGACTCAAAGCCCCGTCTCTAACTTTTTTCCCTTGCACATCAAAAAGCATCCAAGAAATGAGTTCTGGGCAAATGGTAGTTATTTTACTGGTAAAATCCGAGCTGTGAGGATTTGGATACACATTCAAACTCAAACAAGTATTCTCTTCAATTTCAGGTATGTCCGAGATGACTACATCTTCCACATTAATCCTGATTTCGCTCATTCCTACACAATCTTCTCCTCCATGATTACTTAAAACCGTTATGAGTAAATACTTTGCTTGCACTCCAGATAAATTGGGACCTTGAATTCCCTCATAAGTACTAATCCCTGGAGCTTGCGCTACTGTGAACTCTCCCCATTCTTCCCAATTTGTTCCATCTAAAGAGTAGTCAAGTACAATCTCATTCATCCCTAGATCTAAATTTTCCGGGTTATTTAAATTCCAAATTGTGCTGGTTCCAAGAGAATAAGTATGATGCAAGTCATAAAAAATCCAATGACCATTGCCTCTAGAACTATTCGGATTTGGACTCGTCTCACATGAAATCCAAGAGTCGAACCAATTTCCATTATGTCGATCTTCATAGCACTGTGCATTCAATACAGTACTACCAAAAATTGCTAAAAAACTTAGTATTCTTAATCTCTTCATTTTAATTACTGCATTAAATGTTCATGAATCCAATTGGTGCTCCAGAGTCTAAATCTGAGAAGTTCGCCACATTAGGGAAAATGGTATTCAAATCTGAATTTGAAACGCCAAACCATTGACCCAATTCAGAAAAATATTGATCGGCAGATAAGGTAGGGATCAAGACTCCTCCCCCTACTTCGAGTGGATTATTCAATTCCAAGGAAGGATACTGACCGTAGATATCTCCACCATTGACATCACCCCCCATAACAAGTACATTTCCTCCCCATGCATGGTCGGTTCCATTGCCATTTGAAGTTAAAGTCCTTCCAAAATCAGAAACGGTAAAAGTGGTTACGTCATTTTGAAGTCCTAATTCTGTCATTGCGTTATTGAATTCTCCGAGAGCATTATCCACTTCAGTCAACATAGCTTCTTGCGCCAATGTCAATTCATCATGATGATCCCACCCGTCAAAATTGATAAAGAATATCTGTCTGCAAAATCCGAGATCCTCTCTGGCCTGCATCGTTTTTGCTACCATTCGAAACTGTTGTGACAATTCAGATGGGGAAAATTCGGTTGCTAAATCACTCGTATTTTCAATCGCCTCGTTAAACTCAATTGTGGCTAATTGAGAATTCTTTATGGTATTGACATAGGTTTTTTTATAGATATCTTGATAGGCTGCCCCCATCATATTGTCCAATGCCTCTGTCCTCAGCTGATCATAAATCCATCCATCTGGCTCATAACCTAGAATACCTAATGCTCCTTCAGAGCTGATCGTATATTCAATTGTCCCATTACCCTGTTGGAAGACATTAGTTCCGGACAGGGAAATATTCAATGAAATGTTTTCATTCGTATTCATACTTTGAACCAAATCTGCTATTCTTCCTCCCCATCCAATTGCAGATCGCTCATGAGGTCGACCTGTCATCCATTGCTGAGTTTGATCAGAATGCGAAAAGAGACCCAAAGGAAGTGGATGCACGCCACTCTGAAACTGTGCTTTTGATGTAGGTTCAATTAAGGTTCCTATATTGGTAATGAATGCAAGATTTCCACCAGAAAACAAACTCTGCATGTTTGTCATAGATGGATGAACTCCGTACAACTGTCCATCGGGATTTAACGCACTGATCGGCAAAATATCATTTTGAGGAATAGCCAAATTTGAGCGAGTAATTGCGTATTGTCCGTATTCACTTGTCCCTCGAGGAATCAGCATATTGAAGGAGTCATTTCCTCCTCCCAAGAGAAGGCATACCATTGCCTTGTAATTTGAACTAAGCATAGAATTGTCTATTGCTGCGGCATTCAAAGCTTTCAAATTTATGAGGGATGAAAACAAAGTAGAAGTTCCTATAGCCGCACAACTAGCCTGCCCTAAAAATTTTCTTCTCGAAATATGTTTATTTTTCTTACTCATGACAGGATCTATTTTAAAATTGCGTAATCTGGACTAACCATAATTAAGTAAAGTGCCATTCTGACTCGAAAAGTGGTATACTGGTTGCCAAAATTATTTTGTTGAATACCCTCTAAAGCTTCTTTAATTATTGTTCGCGTTTCTTCGGTTAATTGACCATTAGTATAAACAACATCCATATGGTTGAGCAAGGCTTCTGGATCACGGGCAATCGGTTCCAATACACTAAAATTGATGCGTGTATCATCTGTGCCTCCTTCCCAATCCCAAAGCAATGCCCAATTATTATTGACATATATGCTATTCATGAAGCCTATACTTGTTCTGGAATTGTGAATTTGAAACTCGGGTGCAACTAAATCTGCCGAAGCAATATCTCCATTTGGTTGAAAATCGGGAGAATAGAAGTTAAATACGGATGATGCTGCCAAAGGCGCCTGCTCAGTTAAAAGCAAAAAATCATACCCAACGTTCCAATAGAGTTCATCATCCGATTCTAACTCGTTGGCTCTAGCCAGTTGATAATACCTATATATTGGGGCTCTGAGTTTTCCATGATAGGCTTCATTTAGCCATACACAACTCCTCGCCTCTTCGTCTAAAAGTACCGCCTTAATTACGGCTTTCATATCTCCTCTTACTCCATTACCATTGTCATTGAATGCAAGAGCTACTCGCTCAATATACCCAGGACTAGGATTCGACTTTACCATGTTTTGAATAAGCCTGAGTGCTAAAAAGGGTCCTACATTCGGATGATTAAATAAGTGATTAACCGCATCTTGAATATCGTTTAACCCATCTTGACCAGCAGGGATCACGTAGCCATTCAGAAGTTGTTTTGAACTTTGATCATGCCATTCTTCGTACATAGCCATGGGTTCTGACTTTATAGTCAAATAAAAGTCAAGACCAAAAATCGGGTCCGAGACCCATGGATTTTCCATTATCTCCCCGGGTCCTAAACCGGTGAAGACCTGGGCAAATTCTTTTATGTCGTCATTGTCATAAGTTGGAATCGCTTGGTCATTCATATCCAAAACCTGAGAACCATCAATATTTAATTCATAAAGGCCAATGGTAAATAGCTGCATGATTTCCCGCGCATAGTTCTCATCTGGATGAATGTTCAGAGATGGAATTTCAAGCGGATTATTGAAATGGCTCAAATACCTACCCATCATTGGACTAAGCGAAACGTCCATCAAAAGATCTTCGTAATTCCCAAAGGCATTCTCTTGCAAAATATCCCAATAAGACGCTAAACCGTATCCAAAATCTCCTAATTCGCTTTGCAAGGATATCACCAAAATCTCGCTTAGTGCATGAGCTACTCTCTGTCGCAAAAGATCCTCATTCATCAAATTATGGCGCCAAAGACCATAGTAGAAATGAGGCAAATAGGGTCCGAAATAATCTTCAGGATCTCCTCCATTTTGCACATAAAGATCCAAAGCAACGTTAAATGCCGAATCAGTTTCTTGAAACATGCTGGTAGTTGGAATTTGAAATTGACCGTCTAGCCAGTCTTCATAATCCATTTCGGCTACCGATTCTATATAATCACGGTTTGCTCCTAGCGTTGCTTGGCTTAAAAAACGAGCTGTTTCAAATAAACGTGCATCTAATCCGCTGCCATTGATACTTTGTCCTCCCGAAGCTACTTCATCCCAATCATTTGGGCTAAAATCATTGCTGGTCACCACCTCAATTCCTTGACTGTGTCCACCACCTATATAATCTTCATATACTTGAGCAGTAAGGTATGAGGAGAAATAAAACAAGAATAAGAAGGTAGTTGAAAGGGTAAAAACTTTGTTCTGCATACAATTCTTATTAAAGATGTAACATGAGCAAATGGCACGAGTATTAAAGTTAATAGGAATTCCTAATGAACTAACGCAACGAATACAATATTGTATCAATTAGCTGTTCATTAGCTTTCAACTCTTTGACAATAGCTTATGCTCAAGGTTTAATTGCTAAGACGCAGAGCGCTATGAAATAGTTACAAAATCAATCAGACACTTTCCAAAGTAGGAACAACTACACGAACCTGTTCAGCACATTCATTGGCCTTTTTTCGCAAAGCAATCATATCGCAATTTAAGCTGTCCGAGCATAGAATCACCCCCATTCTGCGATTCTTTCTTGTAGATGGTTTTCCAAAAATCCTGAGATCAGTTTTAGAAGAATTTAAGGCATCAGTCAAGCCTTCGTAAGACGGCCAGCCATAGTATTCGTCAGTAGCAAGAATAACAGAACTGACTCCCGATTTTTCCAATGTAATTTTTGGAATTGGCAAGCCAAGAATTGCCCGGGCATGAAGTTCAAATTCATTTAAGTTTTGAGTACCAGCCAATGTCGCCATTCCTGTATCGTGTGGTCGAGGTGAAAGTTCTGAGAAGTATACTCCATCATTCGATATAAAGAATTCTACACCCCATATTCCAGCACCTCCAAGGGCTTTGGTTACTTTATCCGCCATTTCTTCAGCTGACCTAATATCATCCTCTCGAATTTCACATGGCTGCCAGCTTTCCTGATAGTCTCCTCGTTCCTGCCTATGTCCGATTGGAGAACAGAAAAGAGTCGGACCATCATGCTGGGTAACCGTTAGCAAAGTAATTTCTGTATGGAATTCAACAAAAGACTCAATAATGACTTCTCTCAAATCGCCTCGGCTTCCTTCAATTGCATAATTCCATGCCTCTGCAATATCTTCTTGGCTCTTAATTAAAGATTGTCCTTTTCCTGAAGAAGACATTAATGGTTTTACAACACAGGGAATACCAATTTCGGCAACTGCGTCTTGGAAGTCATCAAAATTATCGGCATAACGATAGTCCGCTGTTTTAAGACCCAAATCATTTGCAGCTAAATCTCGAATGAGTTTTCTATTCATTGTAAAATTAGCGGCCTTTGCACTTGGAACCACTGTAAAACCTTGCTCTTCATAAGCAAAAAAACGCTCCGTACGTATCGACTCAACTTCAGGGACAATCAACTTAGGGGTGTGCTTGGCAACGACTCGATCCAGATCCTCGGCATTGAGCATATTAATGACTTCAAATTCGTCTGCCACTTGCATTGCAGGTGCATTTTCATAATTGTCGCAAGCGACAACATATTTACCTAATCGTTTTAGGGCTATCACCAGTTCTTTTCCCAATTCCCCAGAACCGAGTAAAAGGATTTTGTCTTTTGTCATTCGTTGAGCAATTTGTAGATTGATATCGAATTTAGACTAATTATTTCTTGAAGCTATGCGACTTTCCTTGCTTTTTTCAACCATTTTCATTCTATCCGGATTAAATAGTTTCACACAACATACATTCTCCATTGTCGCTATTGATTCGATCAATGGCCAAATTGGAAGCGCTGGAGCCACTTGTGGTGACAGCATCATATGGCCTGGCACGCCTGGAGCTTTGTTAATCAGTGATATCATACCTGGAATTGGAGCAATTCATACGCAATCATTTTATCTAGCCGACAATCAAGATGCTGCTCATGACAAAATGATGGAAGGACTCTCCCCTCAAGAGATTATCGACTGGCTAGTGAACAATGACATCCAAGGTAATCCGAGTCAAAGGCAATATGGAATTATCGATTACAACAATGGCTCACCAAGATCTGCCGCATATACAGGCATTAACTGCTTTGACTACAAGAATCACATTCTTGGTTCAAACTATGCAATCCAAGGGAACATTCTTCTTGGCCAAGAGATATTAGACAATATGGAGAACAATTTCATCAACACGTCTGGTTCACTCGCTGAAAAGCTCATGGCTGCAATGCAAGGAGCAAATGTAATAGGTGCTGACACGCGATGTGAAGACGATAGCACAAGTTCTTTATCTGCTTTTCTAAGAGTTGCCAATCCGAATGATGAATTTGATCAGCTTTTTCTTGATATTAATGTCGCGGGAACTGCCCAATGGGTTGAGCCGATTGATGTGCTTCAAGAAAAATTTGACCAATGGCTTTTGGTCAATAGTGAAGAAGAATTATTCAAAACTGGAATACAAATTGACCTTTTTCCAAATCCAGCTCGAAGCGTTCTTCGCATTGAGCTTGAACTGTATATTCCAAATTCAACATTACAGGTGTATTCGATGGATGGGAAACTCTTTAGATCAATCAAATTAAATAGCAATGTTGAATTGCTTGACGTCTCGGCATTTCCAAGGGGCATGTATCAATTGCTCCTAATGGATACGGAAGTAAAAGAAAGGCAACGATTTATTGTCCAATAAAAAACCCTGTCCAAAATGGACAGGGTTTATATTAAAGCTCTTTTATCTAGGAATTAAAGCCCTAAGACATCTTGAAATTTCAAGAACTCTGCGTCTTTCATTGCTCGGTCCTTTAAAGAAGGATCAGCTGCTATTGCCTTTGAAAGATGTCCTGCAATTGCTGCAGAATTGCCAGTTCTTGCTGCAATAATCGCTCTCAAATAGTGACCAGTTCCCGAATCACCATCTGGTGCATTATCCAAAATTGTTGAAGCTCCAGAAGCATCACCATTTAATATTCTAGCTAAAGCTGCATTGCAAGAATTTACATTTTGTAAATTTCTCACAGCATCAGAATAATTTCCATTCTGGATATCGATAATAGCCATGTTCTGATTCACAGTAGATCCCGCAGAAACAGCATCCTTATACATTTTATAGGCTTTTTCACGGTCGCCTCCCAGTCTAACTTGAGTTGCTAAATTGTTTGTGCCTTCAGCGCTTTGAGATAATTCATTTGCCTTTTCAAATGCGCTTTTTGCTCCGCTCATATCATTCTTAAGCATTTTAACATAACCTTCGTTATTCCATGTTCTGTAATCCTCAGGATACGCATTTCTTGCCGCTGTGTACATAGCCAACTTTTGATCCAAGTCCTCTGTAAGTGTTGCAGCTTTTAAAATCTCCTCAAGCTTGAGAGAGTCAGGCTGAGTTGTTCCCAATTTTAATAACTCTTCATCTGAAAAGCCTGTAATTTCATAGTTAACCACAGGAGAAGTTCTTCTTAATTGAGGAAATACGTCTTTATTGATCTCACGATACGTAACGGACATATTTCTGATTTCTTTTTCTCTTTGATCAAGATCTTTTTCTTGTTCAAGGATTCTAATAATTAAGTCTTTGTCATCGATGTTACTCGCTAACATAGCTTCTTTGAATCCATCCCAATCTTCGCCTTTACCCATTGAGTTCCACATTCCCTCTTGTGCTTCTAAGCCGGCCTTCTTCATTAAGTTATTCAAGGTTTTCACCCCAGATTCTGCTCTTTTATTCGCCAGAGCATCGTTTCGATCAATTTTACCCTCTGGAGAAGCAAAAGCTGGGTTGTCAATGCTTTTAATATCCCATCTAGGATTAGTAACCACATCTGTGAAGAATTGCTCCAACTCCTTAATATCATCTTGTTTCATCTCTGATCTTCTAACCGAAGATTGATTCACCAAGAAATTGATTTCAGCCTTGGTATCATGCTGCGTTATACGTTGGAACTTATCTGAAGAAGCTATCGGTTGTTCATCTGAAACCACCAAATATGGAGTAGCAACTACACCATCAGCAATTTTTACTTCATCTAATTCTTTGTCTGCAACACCTTTTCCTGCCTTAACTTTCAAATAAACCTCTGACTTCATCATGTCAGGTGTATAATCTATTTGATCTGAATAATCGAATGAACCGCCAGTTTTACTATTGATTACAATACCATTCCCAGCTGCCTTCTCTCCTTGAACAGTAATGGTCTTGAAGCTTACTTCCGATCCATCTTCCTTTCTTAATACAGGTGTTATTTCAACAACAGCATTCTTGTGCATTTTCTTTTCTGGAACTGTCGCTTTTGCGGAAAGTGTAACCATATCACCATGGGCTTCCAATGGATCAGGAGTTACTTCATACGCTACATCATCAAAAAGCGCACAACTTGAAAACATTGCGCTAAATAAAAACGCGAATGCCAGTGTTTTAAGTGAATTCAATTTCATCATAAATAAATTTTAAAGAGCCCGCGCACCTGCCACAGCCGTCACCAGGTTGCCGTAAGCCTGCACCACGACGATGTCTCCGCCATAGCTATAGAAGGGCGAAGTGCCGCCACCGGCAAGAGTTACCGTGGTG
>JBCCIF010000109.1:0-9879 GCA_039028335.1 Bacteroidota bacterium | reverse complement strand
CCGAAAATGAGATTTTTGTGTTGAAACAAACAATAGAAACGTTTATAGTCTGCAGGGATACATTAATTTGAAAAATTGTAATCAATGAATGAGGAAAATCAGGAATTGCCAAGTAACTCGGAAACAGAAACATTAGTAGCAAATAATAGTTCGAGTAATCTCGATATCAGAGCACTGAATGAGCGCATCGAGAAAGAGAGTTCTTTTGTTAGGCTCTTGAATATGGAAATGGAGAAAGTCATAATTGGTCAAAAAGACATGGTTGACAAGCTCTTAATTGCGCTATTAGCGAATGGTCATATTTTATTGGAGGGTGTTCCTGGATTAGCAAAAACACTTGCTATTACCGCACTTTCTAAATGCGTAAGTGTTGACTTTAGCAGAATACAATTCACTCCCGACCTACTTCCAGCCGATTTACTCGGAACCCAGATTTATAATCAAAAGAATCAGGAATTCACAGTTAAGAAAGGGCCAATATTTGCAAATTTTATTCTGGCAGATGAAATCAATCGAGCTCCGGCTAAAGTACAAAGTGCCTTGCTAGAAGCCATGCAAGAGCGGCAAGTAACAATTGGGCCTCAAAGTTTTAAACTTCCAGAACCCTTTCTCGTGCTTGCGACACAGAATCCTATTGAGCAAGAAGGCACCTATCCCCTTCCAGAAGCCCAAGTTGACCGATTCATGATGAAGGTCTTGATTTCTTATCCCAAAAAAGATGAAGAGCGTATTATCGTTCGAAACAATGTATCGCAAAATGCATTTCCTCAACCCAATAAGGTTCTCAGTCCTGAAGCGATCATAAGCGCCCGTAAAGTAGTTAGAGAAGTCTACATGGACGAAAAGATAGAACAGTACATTATTGATCTTGTATTCGCCTCAAGAAATCCAAGAGACTATGGACTGGGTCGATTAGAAGACCTGATAGGATTTGGAGGTTCACCGAGAGCAAGTATTAGTATGGCTTTGGCAGCAAAGGCCTATGCATTTACAAGAGGCAGGGGCTTTGTTATCCCAGAAGACGTCCGTGCTGTTTCTCACGATATTTTGAGGCATCGTATTGGATTAACATACGAAGCAGAAGCAGAAAACATCTCGGTTGAAGAAATCATGAATGAAATTATCAATCAAGTAGAAGTTCCTTAGTGGCAGAGAATTCAAAAAATACAAAAGAGCTACTTAAGAAAGTCAGAAGAATAGAGCTGAAGACGAAAGGACTTTCCAATCAAATATTTTCAGGGGAATATCATTCTGCTTTCAAAGGAAGAGGAATGGCTTTTTCTGAAGTTCGGGAATATATGCCAGGTGATGAAATTCGAACCATTGACTGGAACGTCACAGCCCGTTTCGATCAGCCTTTCGTAAAAGTATTTGAAGAAGAGCGTGAACTCACTGTAGTAATATTGGTTGATGTGAGTGCTTCAGATAGTTTTGGCACACAAGATCAATTAAAGAAAGACTTGATTACAGAAATTTGTGCTGTTCTTTCTTTTTCAGCAATTCAGAATAACGATAAAATTGGAGTGATCTTTTTTAGTGATCGTGTCGAAAAGTTTATCCCACCGAAAAAAGGAAAATCTCACATTCTTCGAATTATTCGGGAACTGCTTGAGTTTAAACCTCAATCAACTAAGACGGATATTTCGGTTGCTTTGGGCTATTTGAATAACGTCATTAAAAAGAGGAGTATCACCTTTGTTTTATCGGATTTTTTGGATAATCATTTTGCAGATGCCTTGAAAATCGCAAATAACAAGCATGATATTGTCGCGTTGCGCATTTTTGATAGTCTGGAAGAAGATTTACCAGATATCGGTCTGGTTCAATTTCAGGATGCCGAAACCGGTGAGGTGAAGTGGGTCAATACTTCTTCAAAATCCGTTCGAGAAAAATATAATTTCTCTGCAAAAAAGAGAAGTCAGGAATTGCATACTCTTTTCAAAAAGGCTGGTGTAGACTACACCCAAATTGCAACTGGAGAATCTTATGTGCAACCGCTAATTAAATTATTCACAAAGAGGTAATTAATAAATTGAATATCAGATATTTAAACATATTAATTTTCTTATTCGCCAGTGTTCTAGTCAATGCTCAACAAAATTACTTGGAATGTGAGATTGACACCAATTCTATTTTAGTGGGCGAACAAACAGATCTTCATATATCTCTTTTTTATGCGAATGAAAAAGATAAAATTGAATGGCCTGTTTTGCAAGATACCTTAATAGATAAGGTAGAGATCATAAATAGCAGTGAAACAGATACCAGTAAGTTCGAAAATCAGTTTGTTCAAAGGCTTCACCTAACAATCACTTCGTTCGATTCTGGCTATTATGCTATTAGACCATTTAATGTAAAAATCAATGATCTCATCGTTTCTTCCGAAGCCTTGTTATTAGAAGTCCGAAATGTCCCTTTGGATTCCTTGAATTTATCTGAAGTGCAACTAACGGATTTAAACGATATCAAGGATATCTACGATGATCCTTTTACTTTCTCGGAATTTTTAAATGTCTATGGGATTCGCATCGTTTCTGGGCTAGGTGGATTGGGATTTATGACTTTTCTTGCTTGGTTCTTCTTTATGCGAAAACCACATGAAATAAAGGAGCAAATCATTCAAGAAAAAGCCTTACCCGATTTTGAGATTGCGCTTTCACGATTGGCTCAAATCGAAAAGGAAGAAATTTGGCAAAATGGCAACACTAAAAGATATCATACGGAGGTTACTGAGACTGTTCGGAATTATCTTGAATCCAGATTTAATATTCAAGCCATGGAACAAACCTCGGGCGAAATTATTCAACAAATGCAATTTGCGGATATTAATCAAGGAGCACGTGAGCAGTTAATTCGCATGCTGAGATTAGCAGACATGGTGAAATTCGCTAAAGAAAAGCCACAAGCTGCTCAGAATATAGCAAGTATGAATATGGCTTTGGAGTTTATTGAGTTAACAAAACGAAAGGAGGACAGTGAATCAAAGGCTTAGAGATATCATTTTTTATTCTGTGATTTGCTCCGCTTGTCTAGTGTTGCTTTGGTTTTTCTATACTTCTCATAGCTATGCAAATAAAGGGATGTTTGTTTGTGCATTTTTCATTCCTCTTTTAGCGGCTTTCTATATTTTTAGAAAAACCAAATTATACGGTACCGTAAAACTTTCTTCACTTGAATCATTTAAAGATCAAAATGAAACGTGGATCATCATTTTGAATTATCTCGCCAAGTCGATGCGTTTTGTAGCACTCAGCCTTCTTATTATTGCCGTGGCAAGACCTCAATCAAGCAATTCTTGGCAGGATAAAGTCACTGAGGGTATCGATATCGTTTTGGCAATGGATATTTCTTTTTCGATGTTAGCAAAGGATTTCGAACCGGACCGATTAGAGGGCTCCAAAAATGTGGCACTCAACTTCATTCAAGAGCGACCCCTAGATAGAATAGGACTTGTAGTATATGAAGGCGAAGCCTTTACTCAAGTTCCTCTCACAACCGATCATCGTGTTCTCAAAGATGTATTTAGAACAGTAAAACCCGGTTTGCTGACCAGTGGAACGGCAATAGGAATGGGACTGGCCACTGCTGTTAATCGTCTTAAAGAAAGTGATGCGAAAAGCAGGGTCATCATACTTTTGACAGATGGGGTAAATACAATGGGCACAATTTCGCCAATAACAGCTGCAGAAATTGCTGCAGAATTTGGTGTACGTGTGTATACGATTGGTGTGGGCTCACAAGGCTCAGCACTTTCTCCAGTGCAATACGCACCCAATGGAAGGGACTTTATATACAAACGTGTGCCCGTTGAAATAGATGAGGAGACTTTAACGGAAATTGCCGAGATGACCGATGGAAAATACTACAGGGCAACAGATAATCAGACTTTATTGCAAGTCTATGAAGAGATTGACAAACTAGAAAAGACGCGCATAAAAGTTACTGAGCACAGCAGCAAAACGGATTTGTACTTCAACTTTGCCTGCCTAGCAGGACTATTATTGGCAGTAGAACTATTCGTTCGAATTTTATTCATAAGAACAACACCTTAATTTTAGAATTTGAAAATTTATAGTCGAAAACGGATTTTTCTTTTAACCCTCATTGCTGAGTTAGCGATTGTTCTTTTCTGTGTCGTAATTTATGCTATTGTAAAGGCTGTCTATGGCGAAGTTCTATTTCAAAGAAGTGAGTTTTTCATAGCGGTTTTAGGAACATTTGTAGCATCGGCTATGATCTTGTTTTACTTGTTAGAAAAGAATAAGTCTATCAAAAAAATCGGTGATAGCAGAATAGTGGCACATCTCATCCCTGATCTGTCACAAGGAAAATTATTCGTTAAGTATTTCATTTATCGTTTCGCGCTTCTTTTATTGGCTATTGCTTTAATCAATCCGAAATACGGAATTGATGAAGTAGAGACTAAGCAAGAAGGAATAGAAATCATGCTTTGTCTTGATGTCTCAAATAGCATGAAGGCCGAAGATTTCAAGCCCAGTCGTATCGAAAAGGCCAAGCGTTCTATTCGCAGATTGATCGATGGTCTACATGGCGACAAAATAGGTTTAATTGTCTTTGCCG
Source organism: Bacteroidota bacterium (assembly GCA_039028335.1). GTDB lineage: Bacteria > Bacteroidota > Bacteroidia > Flavobacteriales_D > JABDKJ01 > JABDKJ01. The sequence goes on along the minus strand of JBCCIF010000109.1, from coordinate 5,298 downwards.
GTGAAGCTTATGTTCAAACACCGATCACAACCGATTATGCAGCGGCAAATATGTTTTTATCTAGCGTTGGACCCGGAATTATACCGAAAAACAGACAAGGTACAGCGATAGGGACTGCTATTGAATTAGCTGTGGAATCATTTGATTTAAGTAGCGAAGAAAACAAGGCTATCATTGTTATTACAGATGGTGAGAATCACGAAGATGACGCCATCGTTGCTGCAACAAAAGCAAGAGACAATGGAATCGTAGTTCATACCATTGGAATGGGATCTGAAAAAGGAGCACCTATTCCGCTATTTGTAAGAGGACAACGACTTGGTTTTCAAAAAGATAAAGATGGGGAAACTGTGGTCTCAAAATTAAATGAGAAAAATTTGAAGGAAATAGCCGGGGCCGGTAATGGGGTTTTCATTAGAGCTACAGAAAAAGACACCGGCTTGAGCTTTTTATTAGAAGAAATTGAGAATATGGAAAAAACAGAATACGATAGTTCAATATATGCTGACTATCAAAGTTCATTTTATCCCTTTTTATTTTTTGCATTTTTATTAATTCTATTGGAGAGTTTTATTTCGGAGAGAAAAAGTAAATGGTTAGATCGATTAAAAATATTTCAAGCATGAAACAAGCACTGTTTCTTTTCGGCCTAATTTGTTTTTTACAACTTGAAGGTCAAGAGTATAAAAGCAAGTTGAGGCAAGGAAATGAGGCCTTTGAACGTGGGTACTTCAATGCAGCAGAACAGTTGTATTCAGAATCTTTTGAAATGGAGCCATCCTACAATAAAGCGGAATTCAATAAGGCCAATACACTATTTAAAAAGAAGAATTACAATGAAGCTGTTCAAGCATTTGATTTGCAGACTCAAAAATTAGAAAGCAATGAAGAAAAAGCCAAGGCTTATCACAATTTAGGCAATAGTCAAATGGCGCACTATTTTGAATGCAAATCCTACTCTTCACAAGTTCAAAATCAAGATACTGCACAAATGCTAATGCAAAGGGCAATGGATGCTTTACAAAAAAGCGAACAAGCATACAAGAATGCCTTGCGGAATCAATCTACCGATGACGAAACCCGTTATAATTATGCTATTGCAAAGAAGTTATTGGAGCAAGAAATGAGTGAAAACGGAGGCGGTGGAAATGGAGATCAAGACGATCAAGAAAAGGAAAATAAAGAAGAACAGGAGAATCAAGAAAAGGAAGAAAAAAATAAGCAGGAAGAAGAGAATAAAGACAAGTCAGAAGAGAAAGAGGAGGAACAAGAAAATCAGAACAATAAGCAAGAAGATCAAGAGAAAGGCGAAAACGAGGAGCAAAAGAAAAATCAAGAGCCCAAAACTTTAAGCAAAGAAGAAGCTGAACAGATATTGGAAGCTTTAAGAAATAAGGAGCAAAAATTGCATCAAAAATTGAACAAGAAAAAGAAACCAACTAAAGCACTGAAAATTGAAAAAGATTGGTAGGAAATACATTCATTTTTTTGCTGTACTAGCTGCCTTTGGTTTTTTTGAATGTGGACTATTGGGGCAATCCATTACGGCATCGGTCTCAAAGAATGTTGTTTCGACAGATCAACAATTTACCTTCACTATCCTATTAAAGAATATTGAAGGCAATATTGCTTTACCCGATTTAACAGAATTCGATGTTTTATCAGGACCAAATCAAAGTTCGCGCGTTCAGATTATAAATGGAAAAAAAGAACAGACTTATCAGTTATCATGGATATTACTGGGCAAAAAAGAGGGAGAATTTATAATAAAGCCCGTTGAACAGGAAGGCGGGCTTTCTTATGATTCTGTTTCTATAAAAGTCATACAAGGTACTCCCAGACAACAAGAATCCAATGAAACTGAGCAAGGCGAAATAAAAGATCATTTTGCCAGAATTTATGTCAGCAATGCTAATCCCTATCAAGGAGAACAAATTATTGCTACATATGTCATATACAATAGAATTCGCGGATTCAATCCAACGTATGATTTTGCAAATACAATAGAAGGTTTCTGGACAGAGGAATTGGATATTGAACCAAGATGGTCGGACAAGTATGAAAAAATCAATGGGCAAAATTATCAGAAGGCCGTTGTAAGAAAACAAATACTATTTCCTCAAAAAACGGGTAAATTGAAAATCGAACCTTTCACTGTTCAAGGAAGAATTCGATTAGGATGGGGACGAGTTCAAAATGTTGACTTTAAAAGCAATCTTGCGGAAATAAAAGTAAAAGCATTACCACCATCAGCCCCGGACAATTTTAAAGGAGCTGTTGGCGCTTACTATTTTGAGTTTGAAATTGATAAAAAAGAGGTTGAAACCGATGAGGCATTTGCGGTTAAGGTTAAAATTTCAGGAAAGGGGAATCTGAGCATGATCAATGAATTACCAGTTAATTTCCCAAGCGATTTTGAGGTATACGACCCAGAAATCAAAGATAATATTGGAAAAACAGCAGCTGGCATGGCGGGTTCTAGAACCTATGAATATCTCGTCATACCTCGCCATCCAGGAAACTATGAAATTGATGGAATTGCTTTTTCATATTTCAGCCCTGACGCAAAGAAATATGTGACAAATGCTTCGGAAGATCTGGTTATTAGCGTTAAAAAGGACCCGAATCAAATTAATGAAAGCGGACCAACTGTTGTGCGAAAGGAAGATGTTACCATTCGTGAAAATGACATTCGTTATATTTCTAATAGTGCGGATTTAGAACCCAAGGGAAGTTTCTTTTTCGGCTCAGCTACATACGCAAGTGGATTAATCACTCCTGTCCTCGCCTTTTTAGGCTTTATGTTGATAAGAAGAAGAAAGCAAAATGAACTTTCGGATGTCATTGGTACCAAGAAAAAGAAAGCTGGAAAAGTAGCTGCAAAAAGATTGGCTGCTGCTCGCGCCAGTTTATCCGCTAATAACACAAGCTTATTCTATGAAGAATTGCATTTGGCTTTATCCAAATACTTGAATGAGAAAATTAATCTAGAAAATGCTGATTTCACAAAAGAAAGTGTTCAGGTGCAACTTGAACAGCGGAACGTGCCAAGTGCCACTATATCTGATTTAATAGAAGTACTAAAAAACTGCGAAATGGCTAAATATGCGCCTCAAACTTCCGCAGATCCGAATGAAATGTTGGCAAAAGGAGAAGAGATTATCAATGTATTAGAAAGAGAAATAGCATGAGAATTTGGATGCTTCTGATACTGTTTATAGGCTTAAATCTTGTTGCTCAGGATTCTATAATCTCCTTTGATTTAGGAAATACGGCATACAAAGAGGGAAATTATACGGAGGCTATTAATCATTATGAGGATTTAATAGAGGATTATCAATCTCCAGATTTATTCAAAAACCTAGGAAATGCTTATTTCAGACAAAATGAATTGGGTAAGGCAATTCTATTCTACGAAAAGGCCTTGAAAATTAATCCAAGCGATGAAGACGCTCTCTTCAATTTGGCCTATGCAAATAATCTTACTGTTGATCGATTGGGAGAAGAAGGCGATGATCGCCTAAAAACCTTTTTTAGAGGGATAGTTGGATCAACAGCTGCCAACAATTGGGCATTTTTAAGCATCATTATGGCCTTTCTTTTCTTTGGGTGTTTAGTCTTAATGATTCTCAAAAAGAATATCAGAATCAAACGCATATTATTCTTAGCAAGCGCAGGAATTGCCCTTCTTTTTTTGATTTCTGTAGTGTTTGCATATCAATCCAAACAAATGGCCACAAAACATTCCCATGCCATTATTACTGATCAAAAAGTTGACGTGCGAAGTGAACCAAATAGCGAAAGCAAAGAGCTCTTTGTTCTTCACGAAGGTGCAAAGGTGGAGCTTTTAGAAAGTTCAAAAGAGTGGATAGAGATCATGCTTCCCAATGGAAGTAAGGGTTGGTTAGAAAAATCGAATTTGGCCGAAATTTAAATTTGAACAATTTCGATAAGGCAGTAGCCGTTTGTAAATTTTGAGAAAGACTATTCTCCATATCGCCATTTTGCTCTTTCCATTTGCTGGTTTATCTCAGTTGAATGTTAAGACCTTTTATGAAGAAACTGACAAAGGATATGTGGTAAAGGCACATAACCTAGAAAGCTGTCCAGTAACCGTTGAAATCATTTTGAGTTTGGACAATTTAGAATCCAGTGTTGGAAAAAACGCAACTTTGGTTATACCGGGAAATACGATGTCCTTTGAGTTATCTTCTTTAAAAATCATTAAGCCCGAAAAAAAATATGGTTTTGACTATAGCGTAAAAATGAATTTGGGTGATCATACGTTGACCCAACACGATTCAGATTTTGTATACGAGCTTCCATTTGCAAAAGGACAAGAATTTATTATTGGACAAGGATATAACGGGAGTTTTTCTCACAAAGGTGAATATGCATTGGATTTTGATATGGACATAGGAACCCCCATTCACGCTGCTAGAAAAGGCATCGTTGTGGATATTGAGGAAAAGCATAAGAAAGCTTGCCTCCAAGCAAGATGTTCAGAGTACAATAATTTTGTATTGATCTATCACGATGACGGGAGTTTTGCTGAATATTCCCATTTACAGCATAACGGAGTCCTTGTTCAGAAAGGCGACTTTGTTGAAGCTGGTCAGAAAATTGCTTATAGCGGTAATACAGGTTGGTCATCTGGACCCCATCTTCATTTCATGGTTTTTATGGCTGGAATGAGCACAAGACAAAGTGTTCCCACCCTTTTTAAAGTTGATGATGGAAGTCTAATTATCCAGTTAGAAGAGAAAAAAAATTATTCAAAGAAGTATTGAATCCAAGAATCTGGATTTATGCTTTTCATCCGGAATCATACAGGTCTCGTATTGTCCAAATATCTTATATCTCCATTTCGCAATGATTTTGTAAAGAAAATTATTCAGAGATAGTGGTAGTATTGAAAAGACTTTTAACAGAGATATAGGAAAGCTCATGTTCTCTAATATGTTGAAAATGGCCTTTGATTCGGTATAAATTTCACCTTGTTCAAATAAAAGTATGCTATCAAAATCCTGAAGAGAAAATTCTTTGATTAATTGTTGACCCAATTCACTTTGTAAGGAAGCAAAATAGTAGTGAGGGGTTTTTTCATATTTCAAAATATAAAAAACGCTTTTGTTGCACAGAACGCAATGTCCATCAAATAATACTACAGGTTTTTGAGGTAAAGTCACGTGTAAAAATAAAGACAAAAAAATTGCCCCTGGTATTGAGGGGCAATTTCGTTTTTTAAAAACAAGCTCTTTCGAAGCTTCTTAGTTTTTAAAGGTATTTGGTACGCAT
>JBCCIF010000108.1:0-10314 GCA_039028335.1 Bacteroidota bacterium | reverse complement strand
TGAGTAAAAGGAGAGCAAGAGAGACTAAAATTGCGAAAACCAAAGTAGATGGAAATACATAAGGTAATATATTGAGACTTTTCTCAATTGCATTAAAACAGAACAGCAGGACCAATATGAGCTTAATAAAATTATACCAAGCCTTATTAGGTTTTAAGAAGAATCTTATCCCATAAAAAAAAGCAACTGGAACCAGAAGCAAGTTTATAATGTCATTTGAAAAGGATGATTTATAAACTCTGAAAATGCTCATAATACTCAATCCAATAGAGAAGGCTAATGGCACTCGAATAGACCAAGAAAAGACATGATCCAATGTGGATTTCTTTTTTGGACTTTCAGAAAAACTCTGCATGTCCAAAACGTTTTCACTCATCGTCTTTGTCCTTGTGATCAATAGCTTTGATTATGTCTTTGACCAATTTATGTCGGATCACATCTGAGCCGTCAAGCCTTACCAATTCAATTCCATTGATTTTCTCAAGGCGCTTCATCATTTGAAACAACCCAGACATTTGCTGCTTGGGTAAATCGACTTGAGTCAGATCGCCAGTCACCACAAATTTTGCGTGCACACCCATTCGGGTTAAAAACATTTTGAGCTGCGAATACGTTGCATTTTGAGCCTCGTCCAAAATTACAAAAGCCTTATCTAGAGTCCTTCCTCTCATAAATGCCAAAGGGGCAATTTCAATGGTTCTCTGCTCCATCAATGAACGAAGTTTTGCTGGAGGAATCATATCAAATAAGGCATCATAAAGCGGCTGCATATAAGGGTCTAATTTGTCCTTCATATCTCCTGGTAAAAAACCAAGTCGTTCCCCCGCCTCTACAGCTGGACGTGTCATTATGATCTTTCTTACCTGATCTTCCTTCAATGCCTTGACGGCCATGGCAACTGCAGTATATGTTTTTCCAGTACCAGCAGGCCCTATAGCAAAGACCATATCGCTCTTTTCGACAGCTTTAACAAGTCGGGATTGATTCTTTGTCCTAGCCTTAATCTTCATCCCTTTGTTCCCGTACACGATGACATCGGTATCTCCTCGTCCATTGCCTTTGCCATTCATATAGTTGGCAACATCACCTTCGGTAATAGAATTGTATTTATCGTAGTGATCCAATAACATTGAAAACTTCTTTTCGAAATCCTCAATAGCTCTCTCTTCACCCATGACCTTTAACTTGGTGCCTCTCGCAACAATTTTCACTTTAGGGTAAAACGATTTCAACAATTTTAATTTCTCTTCTTTCAAGCCAAAGACTTCTACAGGGTCAATGGTTAATATCTCAATTTCTTTCTCTATCAATTCCTAAAAAAATGGGGTTTCTTTAATCACTTTAAAGCGCAAATTTAACAAATAAGCAAGCACTTTAAACATGGGTATTATAACACTTACCACAGACCTTGGTCACAAGGATTATTACCTAAGTACAGTGAAGGGAAAAATCTATTCGCTGGACGCCAACGTTAAAATCGTTGACATCAGTAATGAAATACCTCCATTTGATCTCAACCAAACCTGCTATACACTAGAAAACGCCTACAGACATTTCCCAGAGGGAACGGTTCACATAATCGGTGTACATCCTTCTAAGTACGATCAGGTTCGACACTTAGCCTGTATGTATGAAGGGCAATATTTTATAGGTGCGGATAATGGAATTTTTTCATTGCTCTTCGAACATAAGCCAGAGAAAATTCACCAGATTGAAAATGGCAGCCTAAGTGGAGATGACCCAATTTTTGAAATACGGGAAATCTTTTCAGTTGCAGCCGTGCATTTAGCTGCTGGAGGAGATATTGCGGACTTGGGAGAACGCGGTTTAATCTTGACAGAACGACAAAGACTGAGACCTATTGTAAATCAGCATGTGATTAAAGGTCACGTGATCAATATTGATTCTTTTGAAAATGCTATAACGAATATTTCAAGAGATATGTTTGAAAAGGCAGTAGAAGATCGTCACTTTGAAATATATGCCAATCCTACAACAACCTTTAAGTCAATTAAGAAGCACTATAACGAAGTTCCTACAGGTGAAATAGTAGCACTGTTCGGAACAAATGGCATGCTTGAAATTGGTATCAATCAGTTCAACCAAATGAACCATGGTGGTGCCTCTTCACTTTTGGGGATTAATGTCAAGGATGTGGTGAGAATTGAAATAGAATGATCCGCAGAATCGTAAAAATGTCTTTTCAAGAAGACCAAATTGAACAATTCATTCAAAATTTCGAGAACAATAAAAATTCAATTCGGCAATTCGATGGATGCCATCATTTAGAGTTGTGGCGTGACAAGAACGAAGAGAACGTATTTTTTACATACAGCCATTGGGATGACGAAGACGCACTCAATAAGTACCGAAATTCTGAATTATTCGAAGGAATATGGTCCACCACGAAAAAGATGTTCAATGCTAAGCCTTTAGCTTGGTCAGTGGAGATCATTGGTTAATCAAAATTCATTCATGATCTCACCAGCGGCTAAAGAAAAAACGCCTACAAAGTAAACAACAATGAAAAGAAGCGTTAAACCGCTGATAACGATGCCAACAATGCTCAATGTCTTTGCCAGTTTCAGATCTGACAATTCTCGTTGATCTAATCCCCGAGGAGTTATAGAGTATTTTTTCTTCGCTTGACCGGCAATCACTAATCCAATGATTCCCGTGACCAGCCCGGGTATGCCATAAAAGAAGCAGCAAATAACAGAGGTAACCGCTGATACTATACCTAGAACTTTGGAAGCATTGATATCTGATCGCTTCTCTGGAATCCCAAGATTGTCTCTTGAATATTCATCTATGGGTAATTCGTCCTCGAAATTCATATCAATTATTCATTGCACCTTGAAGCACCCATCGCTCAATGTTTTGAATATCGCAATCCGGAATTTTTTCACCATCCAAAGGCATGGGAACACAATTTTCTTCGTGCTTAATACTTCCAAGTAATTTTCCATTCTTAGCAAAAGGAAAAACATTTGAATAATCTTCGAGGTCAATTCCCTCTCCTAATAAAGTATGATTTTCGTTATCATGACAGGTATAGCAATGCAGCTCCAGGATAGGAACAATATTATCTGAAAAAGAAGGGTTATCTATTGGATTTGGGCAATCAATTGGTGCTCCTTCTTCAGGCCTTGGTTTCTCACAAGAATGTAAGATCGGAATAATTAAGGTTAACAGCAGAATCAATATAATGGATAAGGGTATTTTCAAACCAAGGCTAAAATACAAGGAAATTGCGGATAGAGTTGAAATCTTGATGCAATATTTTCTCTATTTTGAACAAGACAGATTTACACCAAGCTTAAATTGAAATAAGAATAATACTAAATTCGCAGGCTATTCGATGAGGAGTTTATTTTTTAAAGAGATCAATTCATTATTAAGCACGCTGACAGGATATATTGCAATCATTGTCTTTTTGCTTATTACTGGATTGTTTATGTGGGTATTTCAAGGAGAAACGAATCAAATTGAAAGAGGAACAGCGGATTTGGATACTTTATTTTACGTTGCTCCTTGGGTTTTTATGTTTCTAATACCAGCCATTACGATGCGTTCATTTTCAGAAGAGAAAAGAACGGGAACCATTGAACTGCTTTTGACCAAACCAATAAGAGATATAGAAATTATTCTGGCAAAATTTTTCGCAGGACTTATATTGGTTATTGTCGCCTTAGTTCCAACTCTCATGTATTATATCACCGTCTATTTAATGGGTGACCCCGTGGGCAACTTGGACAGCGGAGGAATAACAGGTTCTTACTTTGGTCTCTTTTTATTGGCAAGTGCCTTTGTGGGAATTGGGATATTCTCTTCAACCTTAACTGCTAATCAAGTTGTTGCCTTTGTCATTTCGACATTTTTATGTTTTGTGTGTTATGCAGGATTTGGAATGATCGCTTCATTCGAGCTCATGGGCCCTTTGGACACTTTCTTTCTCAACCTCAGTCTAAATGAACATTACTTGAGTTTATCTCGGGGGGTTATCGATACGAGAGATCTTGTTTATTTTATTGGGTTTTGTGCGATATTCTTATTGTTTACCCAGTTCGTATTATCTATTAGGAAATGGTAAAAAAACAACACAATAAGAGCAAAAGCTTAAGCAGCGTCCTTATCAAGGTCGCCATTGTTGCTGTGTTGGTTTTTATTGGAAATTATTTTTTCAATCGATTTGACATAACAGAAGAAAAGCGGCACTCATTAACTCAAGGTAGCAAGGACCTTTTGACCGATCTCGATGACATTGTTTATGTCAAATGCTATATGAGTGGAGATTATCCAGCAGAATACAAAAGACTTGAAAGAGCAATTCGAGAGAAGTTGGATGAAATGGAGATTTACGCTGGAGACAATTTACAATATGAATTTATCAACCCTTCAGATGCAGTAGATGTCGAAACGCGGAATAAGGTTTACAAGAAATTGCAAGAAGATGGGCTTCAGTATACTTCACTTCTTTTTCCTACGCCTGATGGCGGAAGTCAAGAAAAGATCATTTTTCCAGGTGCATTGGTCACTTATAAAGACAAAACACTACCCTTACAAATATTGAAAGGTGGCTTTCAAACACCGGATGTCATATCCATAAACAATTCCATCAACAACCTGGAATACGAATTCACCCATATCATTCGCCTCATTAAAAAAGATGATATACCTAATATCGGATTTGTTACGGGCAATGGAGAACTTCCTGAACCTTTTGTAGCGGATATCACAAAACATTTGCTCGAGTCCTATTATGTTGAACGCATCAATATTGAAGGGCAAATCAATAAGATGTTTAACAAAATTGGTGATGGAAATTTTTGGAAAAGGAAGTTTGATCTTCTCATAGTTGCCGACCCAGATACGGCCTTTAGCGATCAGGACAAATTTCTATTGGACCAACATGTCATGCGCGGGGGGAAGATGATTTGGTTAATCGATCCACTTTATAGTAGCAGAGATAGCCTTAGGGGACAAATGCAATTTTTTGCAACGAGTAAAGAGCTGGGAGTTGAACAACAGCTTTTTCGATACGGTGTTCGGCTAAATAAAGATTTAGTAGTGGATAGTGAATGCGGAAGTATAGACATCTTAACAGGATATATCGGAGATCAGCCAGATATTGAAGTGATGGACTGGGTATTTAATCTTGAAGCAGTCAGCAGGACATCACATCCTATTGTCAATAATATTGAAAAAGTAAATCTTGACTTTGTCAGTTCAATTGACACCCTTCATCGCAAAGGCATTAAGCAAACTATTCTTCTTACCAGCTCAGAAGCTTCAAGAATACAAAAAGCACCTGTAAGGGTAAACGTTAATGCTGTTCGCCAAGAAATCGATTTCACCAACAATGCAAACCCCTATGCGCCAGTGGCTGTTTTATTGGAAGGTGAATTCGAATCGGCATTTGCCAATCGCATTTCTCCATTTTATAAAGAACAAGAGGGTATTTTCGAAATCGAAGAAAAAAGTAAAAACACGGCTATGATGGTTGTAGCTGATGGGGATGTGACCAAAAATCTATTTGACCACAGAAAAGGTGTTGTTTACCCTTTGAATTACGATAAGTACAAAAGAAGGGAGGTTTACGGAAATAAAGAGTTCATGCTTAATGCTGTTAATTATTTGCTGGACGAAGATGCTTTAATCAGTCTTAGAAATAGAGAAATTAAATTAAGGCAGATGCAAGGTCAAAAATTGAAGGATAACAAATCATTGATCCAATTGGCCAATATCGGTTTACCGCTTTTACTTATTGGTCTATTGGGATTATTGATTCAAGTCGCACGCAAAAGAAGGTTCGCAAAATGAAAAAAAATCTATTATACCTCTTTATCCTTATCGCGCTTGTTTGTATTGCCTATTTTATAAGTCAAAAAGATACAAAGCAAACAAACCTGTCTGGAGATACCATCTACTATGATTTTGCTATTGAAGATATTGACCAAGTTGAAAAAGTTTTTATCGGAAACAATGTCAATCAAAAGAGCATTCTAGTTGAGAAAGTTGAAGATGATGTTTGGGTATTGGAAAATGGAGAACGCGCTCAAAAGGATCGAATAGAAACAATGCTTAGCACTTTCGAACGAGCCGAACTTTTGCAGATTATTCCTAAGTCAAAATTGAAATCAGTAAGTAGCAAGATGGCGGCAAACAATAAAAAGATCATGATTTTCGGAGCAAATGATCAATTGCTTAAAACTTGGTATTTAAGCCATGCTACCCAAAATCAGCAAGGCACGTATGCACTCTTGGAATTACCCGATAAAGGGAAGTCTTCGTTACCGGCTGTAATCACTTTACAAGGATTCAGAGGTTATTTAGGCAGTCGATTTGGCACAGATATCCTAGAGTGGAAGTCAACTGAAGTTTGGCATTTTCCCGATCTCGATTTTAAAAAAATAAGTGTCTTTAGACCTAAAAACGTGCATGATTCTTTTGAAATTGAAATTGAGGATTTTGTCAATCGCAAATTCACCTTAAAGAATAATGACGGAGCCGAATTAAATTTCAATCCAGAGAAGCTTGCTCAATATGTAGCTGGTTTCAAATCGCTTTATCTCGAAAGTTTTCGAACCAATATGAGCGATACGGCCATTGACTCAATTCGAAATGCTACTCCGGATTATGTATTGGAAGTAACAGGAATTGATGGGGCGCCATTCAGTATGGAATTCTATCATCGTCCTCCAACTAAAGATCATGTTGAAGCCGGCTACTTGTTGGATCCAGAGCGAATGGCAGGTTTTTTTAATGATGAATTGGTTTCATTCCAAACTTTTCACATGGGGAAAATGTTGGCAGTGACAAAGGAATTTAATTAAAGATCTTGGCTCCTTATCCGAAGCTCATGACGAGTAATTACGAACAAATTGACCTGACTTAAGATTGCTTTTTTCTGAAAGTTTTAGATCTCTATAAGGCAATTAGTTTATTAACATCATCTTGAAAACTGTTCATAAAGAATAGCGCTCTAATGCTTGCTATTAGGGGAAAAAGTAGAATTTTGTGTTTGGCTTTAATAGTTTATAACCTATGAAATTTTTAGTATCCAGCACATCTTTATTGAAACAGCTACAAATGGTAGCAGGTGTTTTAAATAGTTCCAATACATTACCCATTCTTGACAATTTCCTATTCAAAATTGAACAGAATGAATTAACCATTTCGGCTTCTGACCTTGAGACGACCATGATTACCAAAATGTCGATTGAATCTGAAGACAGCGGAATGGTAGCCGTTCCTGCAAAACTTTTACTAGATACACTCAAGTCCTTTCCTGAAATGCCAATGACTTTTATCGTTGACGATAAGACGTTTGCTATAGAGGTTTCAACAGAACAAGGGAAATACAAATTATCAGGTTATAATGGTGAAGAATTTCCTAAAGTGATGGAATTGGAAAATCCATCTAAGGTAGAACTCAATGCAGAAGTGTTGGCTTATGCCATAAACAAGACTATTTTCGCTACGGGCAATGATGATCTGCGGCCCGTTATGTCTGGAATATACTTCGAGTTTGGAAATGATGGTTTGCGATTCGTTGCTACAGATGCTCATCGCCTAGTGCGATATACACGTTCGGATATTAAAGCCGATAAGAATACAGGTTTCATTGTACCTAAGAAACCATTAAGTCTTTTAAAGAACATCTTGGGTACGACCAATGCCGATGTAAAAGTAGAGTACAATGAAACAAATGTTCAATTCACGTTTGACAATGTAACGATGGTTTCTCGTCTAATTGATGGCAAGTATCCAAATTACGAATCAGTTATTCCAAAAGAAAATCCGAATAAAATGACGATTTCTAAAGGCACGTTCTTAAACTCCATCAAGAGAGTTTCCATATTTGCGAACAAAACTACTCACCAAGTAAAATTAGGTGTAAAGGGAAGCGAATTAGAAATTTCGGCCGAAGACATCGACTTTTCAAATCAGGCGAATGAAAGACTGGGTTGCAACTACAATGGTGAAGACATTGAAATTGGCTTCAACTCAAAATTCATTATGGATATGGTAAGCAATTTGGATTCAGAGAATGTAAATCTTGAAATGAGCGGGCCTTCAAAAGCCGGAATCATTGTTCCAGCAGAACCAGAGAATGAGAATGAAGATATTCTCATGTTGGTTATGCCGATAATGCTCAATAACTAGTCTCAATAAAATATTGGAAGAGAGGGCGATTTGATCGCCCTTTTTTATTCAATTAAAAAAGACAAATCCCATGTGTATTGTTTCGGGTTCTTAGGGTTAAAATAAATCGTCCCTGTTTCTTCAAGCAATATCTTCATATGCACCGTTTTCTGGTCTTTATCGATTATCGCGCTCTCGAATATCAACAATTCATCTTTGTATTCGGTCAACCATCTTAAATAACACTGGCTTCGTCTATATTTAAGATCAGGTTCTTTAGCATACTTACTTGAGGCAGCCTGTCCATTCTCATGAATTGAACTGTGGCCCATAATTGAAACTTCTTTGTAATTGACCACTAGATAAAGCCAATCTTTACGTTCTTTTCCATCCATTGAATTCACATCAAGCTCATTATAGATGAAGAATGTTTAAAACAGGAACGAAAAAAACCACTCTCACAGAAAATTAGAAAGGGTTTCCTTCCAGAATATTAGACTGCGGCTTTCGCGTATTCTTTTTTATCTAAAATCATCTTGGCGATTACTTCGCACAGGATTTCGCTTGTTCCGCCACCAATTGGACCTAAACGGCTGTCTCTAAAATAACGTGCCATTGGGTACTCCTCCATATATCCGTAACCTCCAAGCATTTGAAGACAATCATAAATTACTTCATCTGCCATTTTCGTGGAAAGCAACTTAGACATACTGGCTTCCTTCACCATATATTCACCATTATTTAGGCGCTGCGTAATATTATAATTGAAGACTTTGTGCATCTCAACTTCACTTGCTCGTCTAGCCATCTTATGTCTCAAGACTTGGAAATCTTTCAGTTCCTTACCAAAAGCCTTTCTTTCGCTCATATATTGCAGGGTGTACTCAACGGCAAATTCTGCGCGTGCATGGGCATTGACTCCCATAATTAATCTTTCCAATGCCAAGTGCTGCATAAGATAAGCAAAGCCCTTGCCTTCTTCTCCCATTAAATTGTCCGCTGGAATTTCTACATTGTCAAAAGCAATTTCACCTGTATCTGAAGCTCTCCAGCCTAATTTGTCCAATTTACTTGCAGATAGTCCAGGAGTATCTCTATCAACCAGAAATATTGAAATTCCACCGTGTTTATCATCTGGATTTGTCTTTGCAGAAACGACTAGATAATCGCTGTATACACCATTTGTAATAAAGGTTTTGGAACCGTTTAATATATACTTATCTCCTTCTCTTCGAGCCGTAGTTCTCATACCGGCTACATCTGAACCCGCAAAAGGCTCGCTGATACAAAGGCAACCGATCATCTTGCCTTCAATACTCTGTCTTAAATATTTTTGCTTAATCGCTTCAGAACCCTCAGCATTTATATGTGTCATCGCCAAATAGGTATGCGCCCACATAGCAGCTGCGAATCCACCAGAATTGATTCTTTGCAATTCCTCTAGAAAAATAACCGTATAGAAGAGGTCTAGATTCATTCCTCCATATTCCTCAGGGTAATTAATTCCGAAGTAGCCCATTTCTCCAAACTTCTCCCAAATGAATCGATCAATCTTGCCTTCCTCCTCCCACTTGTCAATATGGGGAACAACTTCTTGTTTCAGAAAACTTCTAAACCCTTCTCGAAATAAATTATGTTCTTCGCTTAAATACATCTTTCTTTAAATCACGCTTAATATAATAGCTCATTTAATCATACGAGCTAATTTTGTTTAAAGATATATCATTCAGCAAAGATTTTTCCCATAAGAATTAGAGAATTTAGAATTGTTATGAAGAATTAAGGAATACAGGATTCTGTCAACTATTTCCTATTTTTTCATTCCTGTGTTTGTCGTTCAGGTCAAAAAGAAAGTACAACAAATTCGGTCCTTCGGTTTTTAGCTCTCCCCTCTTCGGAGCTATTGTCAGCAATAGGTTTATCTGGCCCGAATCCATTTGCACTCATTCGGTTTGATGCCACTCCTAGAACTTTTAAATATTGCATGACTTTGTTCGCGCGATCATTTGAAAGAGCCATATTATCAGAGCGCTGTCCTATGTCATCTGTATGCCCTCTAATTTCAATTCGCAGTGATTTTTGATTCTCCACAGAGTCAACCTCGGACGTATCAAGCCGACCAACCACAGAGTCCCGCCGCGCCGCGCCATTATATCCACAGAGTAC
>JBCCIF010000107.1:0-10512 GCA_039028335.1 Bacteroidota bacterium | reverse complement strand
TTGATGTAAGAGAGGCTCACTTGAGGTAAAACCTCGGTCCCGAAATTGTCATCATTTTCTGCACGCAAACTGGCATTCGCAAAAAGCCCATTATCAAATGAATGGGTCAAGATACCATAGGCTGCCAGGCTTGTATTTTCGTGGTTACCTCGATCTGTGCTTTCGACTTCTTTATTTACATATTGAAGTCCGAGAACGAATGTGCTCCTTTGACCCAATTCAAAACTGTTCTTGAAATTGGCAAATTGTTGGGTCATTTCATGCTCGTTAGGAGTGAACAGCGGATTGAATTCAAAAAAATCTGTTGAAACGCGATATCCCAGGTTCAATTCACTATTCCCCTTTTCTCTTTCTGAAATAATTGCAAGCGTTCCCCAATTGTTGCTGGTCTCTTCTCGCGATTCATCAAATGCACTTGCTGTATAAAAGTATTGGGCTTTAAAATCACGTTGATCATTAGAAAATCGAGCATGAGCTCTTAATTTATCACTAAATCTATATGCCGCTGAAAAACTAGCTGTTGACAAACTAAAGAAGTTGTCATATGTTTCAGATTCCGCGATACCAGCGTCAAAGTTTGGATTCCTCAAGGTCTCTCCATCGCTATCCAATAATCTGTATGAGCCAGAGAGCGTTAATTTGTCTTTGGAAAAATAAATACCTGCGTCCGTATTAATTAAGGAATGATCTCCATATCCGAAATCAATTGTTGCATCAATTTCCTCTTTGTTATTATCCTGAACATAGGATTTTGTTTTAATATGAATCATGCCTCCCACAGCATCCGCTCCATAGGACACAGCAGCTGGTCCTTTGACAATTTCAATCTGAGCTATATCTGATAATGCTACGGGAAAATTATGATTGAAGTGTCCAGTCAAAGGGTCATTCAATCGCACATTGTCTACCAATACCAAAACTTGTGTAAAGGTGCTTCCTCTCATGCCTAAATCAGCTTGTACACCAAATCCATTTCTTGAATTGATATTAACACCTGAAACATAGCGCAATAATTCATCTATTGACTGTACAGGCATTTCAGCGATTTGCTTAGCTGAAATAACATCTACACTTCTACCTGTCTCATAAGCTTTTTGATCAATTTGCTGTGCGCTTATTACAACAGTATCTAAGGCGGTAATTTGTGCTTGAACATTTCCCAACATGCCGAGCATAATGAAAACGAATACTTTTCTCATAAATCAATTTAAGGGCGCGAAAATAGAATTTCTTTCAGATTTGCAAATCAATTTTTCTGCGATTATGCAGACGCAAAAATTTATGAACTCAGCGCATAAATGGCAAAGGATCCCAACCAATGCCCTCCTTCATACGAATCAGATATCAGGTTGGGAAGAGAGTAAGAAATATGTTCACTACCTAAAGAATTTAGATAACTGTACTCAGGATATTGATTAGCTAAACCATAGAGGACCCAAGCGCGGCTGAAATTAAGACCGTCTAAGTGGACTAGCTTTCCATCTTCTCTGTCACTAACATCTGCAGGCATTATACTGAACCCTTTTCGCATCTGAGGTAAGAATCTTCTCAACCATTGATCAAATTCAGTTTTACCTAGTACTCTTCTCATTATATCCAGCTCTTCAAGACACGGTGATAAAAAATCATATCCACTGGGTTCCCAATTCAAAGGACATGATGCGTCATTTAAGTATAACGAACGTGCTTTTTCTTCAATCACTTTTTTCAATTCGGCATCACCTACTGTATGCGCAAAATCCCAAGCAAAAGATAAACCAAAAGCTGTGTTCGAGTGCTCACCAACGCGAATAGGATAAAGTAATTTAGGCAGAAACTCAATGTAGCGCTCAACGATCAAATCTGTTAAAGGCTGCAAATTAGCCTCCAATTCTATGGCCAATGGATCATCCCAGGTATGCAGCTCCTCGGCAAGCTTGAGGAGCCAGGCCCATCCATATGTTCTTTCGAAGGAAGCATTGTATTTTCCTTTGAAATAGTCTACTTCGACCAAAATATTTTCCTTGGACAAATTCTCCAGAATAAGGGTCTTTGCCAAATCTCCTTTTTCAAGTTGGGGATATTCCTTCAGTAATTTTACGATTGACCAATGTCCGTGAACGGCAGAATGCCAATCAAAACAACCATAAAATGCAGGATGCAAGGTTACTGGCTCTTTTAAATCGCTTGAATCTCCCAAGACTTGTCCCAATTTATAGGGATAACTCTTCTGAATACATTCAATAGGCAGGTCCAAAAGTTGTCCTGCAGTCGCCTTATCAAGTTTTATTTTTTCTGTCGTCCTTAATAGTTCTTCAGGTTCATGGCAAGATTGAAGAAACAAAAAGCAGATCAGGCTACTCAATAAGATGGTTGTAGGTATTTTCTTTGGTATAATGCAATGTGCCATTTTCTAATTTATTAATCTTAGGTTGCATTATCCAGATTCCTACAAAAGAAAACCAAAGAGCGAAAAACTCACCAATATAGTCTCCGAATGTAGCATCTTTAAGAGAAATGGCGATCTTATATGGCTTACAGGCCTTTACAAGGCAATAGAAAAATGCAAATCCTATTATTAAGTAAACAAATAAGTATACGAATAGCAATGAAAAAATCCATGATGGAGGTCCATTGTCAAACATGTCAAAATCGAAGGAATACAACCAAACTCCACCGCCTATGATCACTAAAATATAAATGGCTGTTGGTAAAAAGACCATCCAATTAAAAAGCTTAAGATTCACCTTGTACTTCAATGGTAATCGATCATTGCAGTAATTGGCAAAATAGAATTTCCAAAGCGATTGCCCTAAATATCCGATGAACAAGGGAATATATGTCGCAAACATTGGAAGTAATGCCGACCTCATTTGTTCTTGAGCCCTGTCTTGAATAGCATTGGGGTCAGTGTCAAAATCTTCAGGATAGGGATAATAGACATCATTCATCTGATCCATTTGTAGACTCATATAAATAGAAAGTCCAAAAACCAAAGTATATGGAAGAACATACATCAATAAAAACAAAACCCAATGTGGAGTAGTAAGGAAAAATTTCTTCATATGATCAGCTTTTCAAATGCAATTTAGATTTTATCTCATTTCTAAACCCGATAAATCAATAAATTTCAGCCATCGAAATAGAATTCAAGAAATATTCCTCTTCAGATCTAGATCTTGTCAAGGCGTTTTATCAATCACCTTACATGATGCGCTATATCGGAATGGGAAAAGTATATAGTTCTGAGGAATGTAAGTCTGGCCTTCAAAGCATTTTGAAGAAATATTCAAAAGGAAGTCATTCAGGCCATTGGGCAGTCTTTGACAAAGGTGCTTATGTTGGAAAAGCTTTGTTGCTTCCCTGGGATAATGCGGTCGATTTCGAATTAGGTTATGGAGTGTTCCCTGAATTCCAAAAGATGGGATATGGACTTGCTATAGGTCAAAAAATGCTTGATCTGGCCATTCTAGATGGACATGAGCATCTGATTGCTACGGTGCATAGAAAGAACAAAGGTTCGATCAAGATTTTAAAAAGATTGGGGTTTAAATACAAGAAAAAAGCACGAAAGTATGGACGTGTAAAAGATCTGTACGAATGGAAAATTTAGATCAATTCACCTTCAAGGTCATAATGACTGGCTGAAGTAATTCGAACTGTTGCAAAGTCACCTATTCTAGTGTAGTTGTCCTTTTTTGGAACCATTACTTCATTATCTACTTCAGGAGAATCAAACTCCGTTCTTCCTATGAAATAGTCACCTTCCGCTCTGTCAAAAAGAACCTTGAGTTCTTTTCCAACCATGGCCTGATTTTTCTCGAATGAAATATGCGATTGAATTTCCATAACAGCCTCTTGACGCTCTTTCTTTAATTCATCAGGAACATCGTCCACTAAACTATATGCATGCGTGTTCTCTTCATGACTATAGGTAAATGCACCTAGACGTTCAAAACGTATATCCTCAATCCATTCCAACATTTCGCGAAAATCCTCTTCCGTTTCGCCAGGATAGCCCGTTATCAATGTTGTTCTTAATGCAATGTCGGGGATGCGCTCTCGAATATCTTGAACCAGTTGATAGGTCTTTTCTCTCGTGATTCCTCTTCTCATTGACTTCAACATTTTTGTAGAGGCATGTTGCAGCGGCATATCCAAATAGTTGCAGATATTCTCTTTTTCTTTCATGACGTCAATTACATCTAATGGAAAACCAGAGGGATAGGCATAATGCAAGCGAATCCAATCCAATCCACTGATATCCGACAATTCTCGAAGCAATTCGGACAATGCTCTTTTCTTATATATATCCAATCCGTAATAGGTCAGATCTTGGGCTATAAGCATGATTTCCTTTACACCCCCCGCAACTAAACTCTTGGTCTGTTCTACCAGAGCTTCCTTTGGTGTACTTCGATGCTTTCCTCTCATCAAAGGAATCGCACAAAAACTGCAAGGGCGATCACATCCCTCGGCAATTTTCAAATAGGCATAATGAGATGGAGTGGTCAGCAAACGCTCTCCCACCAATTCACTTTTATAATCTGCCTTTAGCGTTTTTAAGAGTCGAGGTAGATCGCGCGTTCCAAACCATGAATCAACTTGAGGAATTTCTTTTTCTAAGTCACCTGCATAGCGTTCGGACAAACATCCTGTGACAATGAGTTTATCCACTTTCCCTTCTTCTTTCGCATCGGCATATGCAAGAATAGTATCGATGCTCTCCTGCTTTGCATTATCAATAAAACCGCAGGTGTTCACAATGACTATTTCTGAATCGTATTCCTGGCTTTCATGTTCAACTTTGAAATCATTGGAATGCAATTGTTTCATTAGTACCTCAGAATCGAAAATGTTCTTTGAACAGCCGAGTGTTACTACGTTAACTTTATTCTTTATGAGTGGCTTTGTTTTCAAATCTTGAAGTTCAGAAGTCTAAATCGCGTATTTTAATTTTATAAGTTACTCTGTTATGAACTAAATAAAGAGTCCACAAACTCATGGCGATTGAATATTTGCAAATCTTCCATTTGCTCACCTACACCGATGTACTTTACTGGCACCTTCAATTGATCAGATATTCCGATAACAACGCCACCTTTAGCCGTTCCATCTAGTTTGGTTATGGCCAAGGCCGTAATTTCTGTGGCTGCTGAAAATTGCTTTGCTTGTTCAAATGCATTTTGTCCTGTTGATCCATCCAAAACTAAGAGAATTTCATGCGGAGCTGATTCAATGTGCTTTTGCACGACCCTCTTGATTTTAGTCAACTCGTTCATCAAATTGACTTTATTATGCAATCTCCCAGCAGTATCAATAATTACAACATCCGTTCCAGCCGCAGCTGCAGATTGAACTGTATCAAAAGCCACTGAGGCGGGATCGGCCCCCATGCCCTGTTGAACTATAGGAACATCTACTCTTTCAGACCATATCTTCAATTGATCAACCGCTGCTGCTCTAAAGGTATCTGCAGCACCTAACATGACTGATTTCCCCTGCTTTTTGAATTGGTGAGCCAATTTTCCTATTGTAGTAGTCTTGCCGACTCCATTAACACCAACTACCATAATGACATAGGGTTCTTCTGTTTGTGGAATTTCAAATTTGGCAAGGTCTACCGTATTGTTCTCTTCCAGAAGATTGGCAATCTCATCTTTCAAAATTGAATTCAACTCATCCGTACCGATGTACTTGTCTCTCGCGACTCGTTCTTCAATTCGTTCAATTATTTTAAGCGTAGTATTTACTCCAACATCAGAAGTAACCAGCACTTCTTCTAGGTTGTCGAGAACTTCGTCATCAACTTTTGATTTCCCAGCTACCGCTCTGGAAATTTTTCCGAAAATGCTGCTTTTTGTCTTTTCGAGTCCTTTATCAAGGCTCTCCTTTTTTTCTTTTCCGAATATTCCGAATAATGCCATAGTATCTAGACAAAAAAGGCCTCTAACTATTTAGTCAGAAGCCTTCAATAAAAAATGCTTTTGTGAAAATCAGTCCTGTGCGAACCAATTTTTTACTTCATCATTGTGAACGATGGCCTCTCTGAAAGCATATGCACCGTTCTTTCCACTTTTCACCATTTTAATCACTTTCGTGTGATTCTTTCCACCACCAGTCTGTAATGTTGCTACCGTCTTCTTTGCCATGATTCAATTATTTAATCTCTTTATGAACTGTGTACTTTCTCAATATTGGATTGTACTTTTTTAATTCAATTCTATCCGGAGTATTCTTTCTGTTCTTCGTTGTTACATAACGAGAAGTACCCGGCATTCCGCTTGTTTTGTGCTCTGTGCACTCAAGAATAACTTGTACTCTATTTCCTTTCTTTGCCATTTTTGCTCAATATAATCGCTTAAACCTTAGCCAAGTGACCAGCAGCTTTTGCTCTTTTCAAGGCCTCTTCTAGTCCAACTTTATTAATTAAACGGATACCTGAGGTAGATAGCTTCAATCGAATCCATCTCTTCTCTGATTCCAAATAGAATTTCTTATTCTGTAAATTCGGGTTAAATTTGCGCTTCGTTCTTCTCTTCGAGAAGGAAACGTTATTCCCGACCATTGCCTTTTTTCCTGTTATTTGACAAATTCTAGACATCGTCTCAAATTTTGGGCTGCAAAGATGCAAATTTTATTCTTAAACCGCAATAAAAAGAAATATGTTTCAACAGACTAATAAAAGCATATTTGATCTAATAACTAGCAGAAACCTTTGAATTGAAATCACATAAATAGTTATGTCTTTTATCCGACCAAATAAGTTTTTAAGCTATATTATTTTGTAGTTCGTCTAATTTTTGTTTCATTTGATCAACTATTGACAAAACTAAAAACACTTCAATTCTTGATGAGCAAGGATTGATTACCTTAAATTTTATAAACATGTTCAACCTACTCAACTCTACAAGGGTATGCATTATCCTATGTACTGCCTTCTTATGCTTTGGAAGTTCCAAAGCTCAAACATTAAATGGTAGCATCACTTTATCCACGCAAGCTGGAGTAGATGCATTTTCCTTTACGGAAGTTACTGGCACTGTTACCGTAACTGGTGCTGACATCACAAATATCAACGCACTTGCTGGCTTAACCTCTGTCGGATATCTCCGAATTGACGATAATCCTTTGTTAACTGATGCTACATTTCCAAATTTAACTTCAATCAGCACGGTCTCGGGAATCAGATTTGACACGAATGCTTCTTTAACGAACATATCCTTTCCTGTTTTGACTTCATCTCAACGAATTGGAATATTTAGGAACGATGTATTGATTAGCATAAATATGCCGGCTTTACAGAGCGCTTCGGACGATTTCGGAATAAATTTATTCGATAATATTAGCTTAGAGACGCTAGACCTATCTTCCCTGGTTACAGCTGGTTCATTGGATGTATTTGATCACCCTAGTCTTAACAGTGTTAACCTAGGACTTCTCGAAACAATTACTGGCCCTCCTACAAGCGCATCTGGGAATCTCAGATTTTGGAACACCAATCTATCAACCATTAGTCTTCCTTCTTTGACAGCAATCACTCTCGGTAATTTTACCTTTGGATTCAACCCTTCTTTGACCGAAATCAAAGACGTAAATTCTCTGGTTTCCATAGGAAATAGCTTTTTTGTTCGAGACAATTCTTCGTTAACTGATGTCAATGATTTCAATTCATTGAGCTCGGTAGGAAACACTTTCCTTTTGAGAGACAATTCAAGTTTGCAAGTTTGTTGTGTTTTCGAAACGCTTTTGACTACACCGGGAGCAATTGGAGGCTTTCCATCAATTACAGGAAATATGTCTGAATGCAACAGCTTAATTCAAATTCAGGATTTTTGCTCGTGTGACATTTCAATTGACAATGTCACTACTTCAGCCCCATTTTGTTCATTCCAATCTGATGGGGCAATAAGCATTGAAGCTACTTGTAACGATTGTGTCAATGGCAATGCCGATTTAAGATACTCTATAGATGGAACAAATTTTCAAGAAGAAAGTGAATTTGAACTACTCTCCGAAGGGAGCTATACTGTCTATGTGAGCAAATCAAATAATCCATTTTGCGTAGAATCGCAAAGTGTATCATTGGTCGCACCACCAGATACTGAAGAGCCTGTTATTCAGTGCACTCAAACTGTTGTACCGGCAGAGCCAAACATGTGCGAAGCGGCTGTCTTTTTTGAAACTCCGGAAGCCTTCGATTTTTGTTCGGCCGTCACGGTTGTCTGCAATCCAGCGCCTGGAAGTATTTTTCCAGTTGGGGAACACATTGTTGAATGCACTGCTACTGACGCAGCTGGAAATACTGAGGTCTGTTTTTCATCGGTTACGGTAGAAGATAACCAAGCTCCTGAAGCACTGTGTCAAGATATTTCAGCCGACCTAAATCTCGTTACACCAAGCATCAGCATAAATGCTGCAGCAGTAGACGCAGGTTCTAACGATGCATGTGGAATCGCAAGTCTTACCTTAAGTCAGACAGAATTTGATTGCAATTCACTGGGGTCGACAGAAGTTACATTGACCGTTACAGATTCGAACGGCCTAAGTGCTTCTTGCACAGCAAATGTAGAGATCAGTCTGGATCAAGACTTTCAAGATCTTATTATTTTCGAAAATCTTCCAACAGCAATTGAAGGACCTTTAGGCCCCCTACCCGGATCAATGGGTTCGTCAAATACTTATGATCTATTGGATTCCAATAACACTATTGTAGCTTCTGGAATAAGCGTATTACCTGGTGATCTGATTCCCGGGGAAACCTATTCTCTTGTAAGCACTGGTGGAGGAATGAGCGTGTGCATGGGAGTGGCCGATGCCACATTCAAAGTGCTCTCAATAGGATGTTCAAACTAAACCGATCTAAATATCCAACCATAAAACCACCTCTTCATTGGGGTGGTTTTTTTATATCTTGAAATCAAGATCTAATCGTATGCGACTACCCGTCTCCTGAAAAGGTCCATTTCGAATGATGTCTTCAACTATATAGTATTTGACTGTCAAACTTGTTTTTTCTCTCAATTGATATGACCCAACAAGTTCGAGCCCCTTCAAATTTGAAAGTCTTCCATCTGGTGAGTCGAAAGCGGAATAATCCCATCTTGCCCAGTCGTTCTGTGCAAAATAATTGACATTGGCATATTGCTCTAAATATGTATATGTCAATTCAAGCCTCCAATCCTTTGGAGATTCGAGTTCTTTATAGGCCAGCCCAAAAGCCAATGCATTGACCTCTTTCGCAAAGGCCTGTTGAATTTGGTCATTGTTCGTATAATCAATTAAATTTCTATACACATCAAATTTAAGCTTGAGCGGTGCTTTTTTAAATTGAAAAAAACCGTTCAAATGAGCGATAGCGTAGTTCAATTGAAATGTCTCATTTCCATCTGGAATATGAGCCATCTTATTGAAATAGTATAAACCTGGATTTAATTTGAAACGATCATTCATAGCATAGCCCACTTGAAAGGCTGACAGAAATGCATCTAATCCAAAATCTTGATTTGAAGATTGAATAATAAAATGTCCTGCGGATAGATTGATTTTTCCTTTTGTATAGCTGATAAAGAGACCTTCTGGAAAAACATTATCGCTCCAGAATAGCTCATTATTTTTGTAAAATGAAAAATCATTTTTCCCGAGCCAAAAATACCATTCGCCTTTCTCGAAAGCATAAAAAGCGCGCTCAATAGACACCGGTAATCCCTCCAGCTCATTCTCACTGTTACCCAAAGTAATTTGCGGATCCTGCTGTTTTTTAGGGTTTCCCGTACGCATTCGAAACCCCAGTTTTTCATGCTTTGCCATGTAGGTCAATCCTAATCTCGCTCTGATACGGGCTCTGGAACGATCATCTCTGTAAGTCCCATCAGATCGCTGTGAATTCCAATCCTGTTCTATTCTGAATCGAAAATCTGCGTTAATCAGTAATCTATCTTCAATGGAATCGTTTTGACCAAATAGGCAACAGGGTAATAGAAATATGCAAAGTAATCGGTGCACAGATTTTATACAAAATCAAGGCATCCTAGGTTTCATCAATTGGCGAGCAATTCCTTCCTCAACCAATTCAAGGCTGTTATGGCTGTATACCGAATATTGTTCATGCGCATTCTTCCAAATAGAAATTTCTTTGCTTCAACACCCTCTGGGGTTGCAAGAGCCATCCATACGGTTCCTACTGGCTTTTCTTCGGTTCCTCCGTCAGGACCAGCAATTCCTGAAACAGCAATGGCATAGTCTACATTCATGTGCTTTCGGACACCCTCTGCCATTTGAAGCACCACTTCTTCTGAAACCGCACCTTTGTCATAAATGGTTTGCTTATCCACGCCAAGCATTTCCGACTTTAAATCGTAACTATACGTAATAAATGAACCTTCATAATATGCAGAACTACCCGGAACGCTGGTAAGCAAATGTGCGATATATCCCCCTGTGCAACTTTCGGCAGTAGCAATGTTTTTACCTTTTTCACGTAAGAGATCGCCAACCATTATTTCTAACTTGTCTTTATTCTCTCCAAAATAA
>JBCCIF010000106.1:0-10818 GCA_039028335.1 Bacteroidota bacterium | reverse complement strand
CTTTCTCCAACATTTCAATAGCTTGATTCATGCGTTTTTCTTTGGTTTCTTCTCGCTTGGCTGTACTTATCCACTCAATATAATCTCTTTGCTTGCTATATGAAAAGTTCTGGTAATGATCCCATGCCTTTTTATTGGCCTTCATCCTTTTTTCGAATTCTTTTGGAATAATCAGATCTTCTCGTTCCTGTTTAAAGTCATAGCTAATGCCTTGTTCATTCAAGATCATTGCCTCTTGTATATAGTTGCGAAGCAATTTTTCATCGAGATCATCAATGCTTTTGAATTGAATGCTCCTCAATGCCTTGGTGGTCGCTTGTCCTTTTATTAGAACTTTCTTATTGTCCTTCAGCAAAGCGCCTTTCATGAACCAAAGTCCGACATGTTTCTTAAAAGCACCGATGCTGCACACAATTCCATGATGACTATAAACAGGCATCTGCCATTTGTACTCTTCTTCTAATCCAGAGTCGAGAAGCAATTTTCTTAATCGCTCGCAAATGGGTTTGCTGAATTCTAGGGTTTTCTTTTCCATGAATTCATCCACTTTTGCACGGTATTCAGAAGGAGAGTATTTGGCCATTATACTTTTTCAATGATAGTCGCATATCCTTGACCTACGCCTACGCATAAGGTAACCAAAGCATATTGTTTATTCTGCTCATGCAATTCAAGCGCGGCAGTATGAATAATTCGCGTGCCTGTCATCCCCAAAGGATGTCCAATAGCAATAGCACCACCATTTGGATTGATTCTTTGATCATTGTCCGCTAAGCCCAATTCTCTTGTGCATGAAAGCGCTTGAGCTGCAAATGCCTCGTTAATTTCAATAATGTCCATATCATCCATAGTCAAGCCAGCCTTGGCCAATGCTTTTTGACTTGCTTTTACAGGTCCTATTCCCATAATCCTTGGTTCAACTCCAACCACTGCGGAACTGACGATTCGCGCCAAGGGAGATAGGTCATATTTGTTCACAGCTTCTTCAGAACCTACAATGACAGCCGCGGCTCCATCGTTCAATCCAGATGCATTTCCAGCAGTTACTGAACCTCCTTCTTTTTTAAAAGCAGCTCTTAATTTTGCCAAGACCTCAAGAGAGGTATTCGGCTTAATAAATTCATCCTGATCGAAAATCAATGGTTCTTGCTTTCGTCTTGGAATTTCTACGGCAACAATTTCTTTTCCTAAACGCCCGTTTTTTTGAGCTTTAGCTGCCTTCATTTGAGACCAATACGCAAATTGGTCTTGATCTTCTCTAGAAATACCATATTTCGTGACCAAGTTTTCTGCAGTAACTCCCATTCCGTCTGTTCCATAAACTTCATGAAGTTTTGGATTGATGAAACGCCATCCAAAACTTGAATCATGCATTTGTGCATCTCTACCAAAAGCTTTAGAAACTTTTGAAATGACCCAAGGCCCGCGTGTCATGTTTTCAACACCTCCACTGATAAAGAGCTCACCATCTCCAGCTTGAATAGCTCTATGCGCATGAATAATTGCACTCATTCCTGAAGAACACAGTCGATTCACGGTTTCACCGGGAACAGAATAGGGTAGGCCCGCCAATAAAGAGCACATTCTAGCAACATTTCTATTGTCTTCGCCTGCCTGGTTGGCACATCCCATTATAACATCCTCATAGGCTTCTTGAGGGATTGAGCTATTGCGTTGCACTAATTCTTTGATGACATGCGCACCCAAATCATCGGTGCGGACAGCAGACAAGGAACCCGTGAAATTCCCGATTGCCGTTCTTAAACCATCTATGATATATGAATTTTTCATTCCCATTTTTTGCTTTTTCTGTATACCGTTCCTTTAAAAAGAGCAACCATTTCATTTTTTTGATTGCAAACTTCCACTCTGTACAATCCTGTTTTGTGGGTTAAATTAATTTCTTCTGCAACTGCTGTAAGCACATCTCCTTCAAAAACAGGTGCTAAATGCGAAATGGATGTCTCGATTGATACAGCATGTCTAGATCTGCTGTTCGAAGCAAATGCAAAGGCTGAGTCTGCAAAGCTGAAGGTTATTCCTCCATGGGCTACTTCAAACCCATTCAGCATTTCTTTTCGCACAGTCATTTTAAGAACACTTAAGCCCTCTCCATCAAGAATTCGCTCAATACCGAGCCATTGACTAAAGTGATCTTTGTCCATCATCAGATCAGTGATTTTTTGAGGACTTGGCATGAGGCGAAGATAAAAGACTATTCAGCAATTATGAAATTTGAATTCGACCTTTAGGATGGAATACGGGCAGAGATTAGAATATAGCCAGCGTCTATTTCATTTTGATGAAGAACTTCCTGATTTTTTCTTTCCCATTCTCCACTTTCTAAATCTTTTTTCAATTTGAGCAAACCGTCTTCAAGCTTAGATATTTTTGAGAATGTTGAAATGGAGTTTCTTACAGAAGGTTCGAGATAAGCTTCTGGTTTTTTCCAGTATGCGGCAAGAAATCCGTCACGACAGTCATGAGGAATCATGATGCGTTCTATACGAACATTATCAAAAAAAGCATCGAATTCTTCCTTTTCTGGAAAGATCAGTTTGTCCATTTCTACAATTTCTGGGAAATAATCTCTTGTTAACCAAAAATCATTGGCATAAGGATCCCAGGACAGGGCTATAAACTTTTCTTCGGTGACCCTCTTGATTTCCTTGAAAGCCTTATACCGGTCTTTCCAATGATGCATAGAGAGTATGGTCATACAATGGGAAAAGCTCTTATCTTCAAAGGGCAATGACTCCGCATAGCCTTGCACAACAGGATCTGCATGTTTACTACGCTGCGCAATCATCTTAGATGAAGGCTCAAGAGCGATAAGATCGCCTTCATGTGGTTCATATGATCCTGCACCCGCGCCAATATTCAAGATTTTGCCTGCGCCTTTCAATTCATTCCATATTTGGGTTGCGATGCGCGGTTCAGTTTGTCGCTTTAGTGCATAATTGATTCCTATTTGATCGTAGATTGGGGCGTTCATTTGAAAGTTTAATCTTATTTTTTCAATGCAGTCACTTGAATTTCAATCTTCATTTGGTCATTTGCCAAACCTGCACTAATCATAGTTGCAGCAGGTCTTATCTCGCCCAAGTATTTGTTCAAAGTAGGCCAACATTCTTCGAAGTCTTCAGCTTCAGGCAGTATATAAAGTACCCTTACAATATCTTCAAGTTTTGCTTCAGCTTCCATTAGCGCAGAAAGAATATTTTGAAAACATTGTTCTGTTTGGTCGACAATGTTGTCTGAGATACTCATATTCTCATAATTGTATCCGGTGCAGCCCGAAACGAACACCCAATTGCCTTGGACCACTGCCCTGGAATAACCTATTTTCTCCTCAAATTCAGATCCTGAGCTGATTAGTCTTTTCATTCTATTTATGATATGATTTACTTAAGGCCCAGTTCTTTTTTTCGCTCTTTTAATAAGTCACCAACATTGATGACATCCCCATTTTTTATAGAACGATCGACCTCTAGAAGAAGATGCTTTTTGCCATTCTGCTTAAACAATATCTTCTGACCAATTTTCAAATCCACTCCACTATTAGAGAAAGGGGATAAATTTGGATTCATAACGGAAGGTATAATCAAAGGAATTGATTTGGCTCCATTGTTTCTCAGTGTAAAAGAGATGTATTCGGTCGTTTTTTCGACTTTCTCGATTTGGGTTTCCCGAATTTTCAAAGAAAGACTTACCGGAGAATTGTTGTCATTTGCTAAAACCAATTTGTTTTCGGCTTCTACTAAAACGTCAACATCTCCTTTGGTTCCCAAGCCAAAACCACGAATTTGTTCTTTATTTTCCTTAGAGAGGACTGCAACTGAAATGCCCTTCAAACTTTTGTTTTTCAAGGTGACTTCATACAGCTCATATTGTGGATAGTCAATTTCCATTGATTGATTTGCTGGAATAGTTATTCGGGATTCTTGAGCTTGTACCTGAATTGCACTAAGACTTAAGGTAATTGCGAAAATGTAATTTTTCATGATGATCGATGTGTTTAATATTTTATTCGTTAATGGATTCAATGAATGAACAGATGGCTTTGCGAATTGTTTAAGAATGTGCAAAGAAAGAGGAGAAAGAATTCAACTATTAAGGCAAAAAAAAGGCCAGTACTCAATACCGGCCTTGCTAACTATAATTTTTTTGAATTAATTCAGCATAGCTTCCATCCCGAATGCGGTCAAGAATTTGTCAAAATCTTCTTTGACATGATCATTAGCACTATTGACAAATTGTCCCGTCATTCCATCTACAACTGTGCGCAATGGTCGTTGACCTTTAGGAGTATCAATTAACTTAAAAATTGCATCTGGCACCATTTGGGGATCGGGCTTGAGATTTTCAAACATTTCTCCCATTCCTTTTCCAACTTGTTCAGGTACATTGGCCAATTCACCATATCCACTTGTCACATCTTGATCGGCACCATAAGCGGTTTTGCCAAATATCTCAGTCGGAAAGGCTCCTGGTTGAATCAATACGGCTTCGACACCTAGGGGTTTAAGTTCGTAGTGAATTCCCTCGGTTAGTCCTTCAAGGGCAAATTTGGTGCTATTATAGACGGTCATGAAGGGAGCTGAAAATCTTCCTAGTGCACTGGAAATATTAATAATTAAACCGTCTCCTTGTTTTCTCATTTGCGGAAGAGCTGATTTCATGGTTCTCCAAGGACCCTTTAAGTTGACATCAAACATCTTTTCCAAGTCATTCTCGGTATAGGTCTCGGTGATTCCGCCACCATAATATCCAGCGTTATTAACCAATACATCTAGTTGATTTTCTTTCTCTATAATACTGTCAATGGCGGATTTTACTTGTCCTGGATTGGTGACATCCAATTCAATTACCTCAATATTCTCAATAGCATTAAGCTCTTTTGCCCTTTCGGCATTTCTGCTTTCGGTGTTACGCATCGAAGCATAAACTTTATGTCCTCTTTGTGCTGCACCTATTGCGGTTAAATAACCAAATCCACTGTTCGTTCCTGTTATGAATACTACTTTTCTTTGCATTTTCTTAATCTTTATTTTACTTTTGTTACACAAAGTTACTAATTAAAGTTACAAAAAGTAACTAAATGTCTATTGAAGACAGAAAAAGTGGTTACTGGAAGGTAACCAATGGAATATGAAGAAAGAATGTAAAAATCCACTATGTCCTTTGTCTCAGGCGCTTTCGGTAATTGGAGGCAAATGGAAACCGGTAATTATTTATCAATTGAGTAAGTCCAAAAAACGTTTTGGTCAACTTCAATTAGCAGTTAAAGGCATCTCAAGGAAGGTGATGACGGATCAATTGAAAGAACTGGTTGAAGACGGATTGGTTCTAAGAACTGAGTTTGCGGAAATCCCACCGCGTGTTGAGTATCAATTAACTGATAAAGGAGAGGACTTGTTGCCAATTTTGCAGTCAATTGCGGATTGGGGAATGTATTTGGTAGCTGACTATAAAAAGAAAGTGAAACTTTGAAAAATCGCTTAGCTATGCCATTGCGCATTTGCACTTCGATTAATCAATTCTTTTAGAATCGCCAAATCTATGTCAGCCAATTTGTTGATGTACAGACAACCTTTACCCCATTTACATTTCCCAAGTTTCTCCAGTAGATCCATTTGTTCATTGATATCCATTGTTAAGTAAATGGTGATTTTAGATTTGCGTGGAGCAAAACCCATATTGAACCATTCAAACTCTTCTTTGCCTCCCTTTCGTGTATAGCGGTATTTTCCAAAGCCTATGATGAAATTGTCACCCCAAATCTTGGCGGAGTGTCCAGAGGCCTTTTCCATCATTTTAATCAAAACTTTGCTGTCTTTTCTTTTAGTTTGATTATCAATTGAATCGATAAATTCTGGAACACTTTTGTTCGTTTCTTTTGTCACCAGTCCTGCCATTGTGCTTATTTAAATAATCTTCTTATCGGATTGAGCCAATAGGTTATTAAAAATAATAGAAATGGAAAAATGATAAATAGAAGTTCTCCATCTATAAACGATAGATTTCTATAGTCGCCTGACATGAATATAGTCAAGCCTATCACTGTTAAGAATTGAAAGATTGAGTATATGAAAAGTCCAACTTTTTTGCGAAAGGCCATTATTATTGAGCCAATCAGCGTGCCAATTGCACAAACTGCAATTGAAAATCCTATGTATTCATCAGCGTGATCATTACCAAAGCTTCTTCTAAAGGAACTCAGAATTAGGACTATTGAAAACTGTAAAGCAGAACCCAATATACTCAGCACCAATAACCCGGTTAATACATGCGAATAAAATCTGTGTGACCTGAAAAAACGAACTTGTTCTTTCCCGCATTTTCCACAAAAAGCAGAATCGTCAAAAATAATCTCATTACAATAGAGGCATGCATTCACTATTCAATAATAGCTCTTATTTCATGCGCAAAGAAATAATCATACCTGAATCATTGAAAAGAGCTAATTTCTTTTTCTCTTTTTGAATAGTCTCTTAGCCACAGGTCTCTGGACAATTTTATCCAGATTAGAATACAAGGCAGTGCCTTCAAATGATAGGGTTTGATAATTGTGTTGCGAACGATCTTTGGAAATAGATCAGTCGGACTCAAACTTGTTAATAATATGGCCAAAAGGAGCAGAATGGTATTTAGTCTATTTTGTTTTTCCTGGAAATACCAAATTGCGATACCTGCAAGAGCAATAATATACGTAGGAGACTCAGCTTTGTGGTTAAAGATTACCAACCAGATGAGAAGAGAAGCCAAAATACTTTGTTTGAATAGTACAGACTCGTATTGCTTGATTCGAAGAAAGGGTATAGCGAAAAGCAAAAGGCCCAGAAGAGCGATGAAGAGTTTGTTTCCTTCCCAGGCAAACCAAGAATTCAGAATGCCCATTACCGAAATTCCATATGAGCTACTATGGTCATCCGTCAACAGATGCATAAAATCGGTTAAATGAGACAGGTAGAGCTCACTCTTGACAAAGATCAAAGGAATAAGCCCAAGAAATATGACCCAAAACAATGTATATAAAGCGGATTTAAACTTTTGAGGATAGAATAAAAAGATGATCAATCCCGCTAAACCATAAATTTTAATAAAACCTGAGAAAACTATACATAAGCAGGCCCAAAAGATTTGTTTTCTTTCGCATAGAGCGAATGCCAAAATCAGCAGTCCGGCAATAAGGCCATTGGACTGCTCATTTTGTAACGATGTGATCAATTCAATTAAGGAAATGATCAAGATTAAATTCTTGGTGCGAAAATTTAAATTCGGCAATGCGAAGATGCCAAGGACAAGAAGTACAGCATTTAGAACATTCCAAAGCGAAAGCCCAATGCTATCCGGAAAGCAAGCAAAAATTCCAAAGAAAGCAGCAAAAGTAGGAGTGTATTTATATAAATCCCAATGTTCTTCCGGATAAGCCGTATAAAGTTCTTGTCCCTGATTTAAATGATGGAAAGACTGTTTAAAAATGATATAGTTATTGTATTTGGTATAGATGTGATCGTCTGTTCCGTATGTTTTGTCTCCAGATAAAATTGACTGGATACTAGTAAGAAAACCAAGAAGAACAAATACGATGACAATGCTCCGCTTCGAGTTTAAAAAATGATCTAGATAAGATCTCAATTGATTTTATTGTACTTGCTAATATTTCCTGGGTCAATTTGCTCTAAGGTGCCAAGTAATTTGGTTACCTCACTTTGCGGAGCTTCCTTAAAAATATAAACCAACTCATCTGATTTCGCGAGAAAAAAGAGTTGCATGTTATAGGATAGCGGACGCAATTGATGAACCTTTTTAAGTTGCTCAATGGATTGAACAATTTTGGCTCTTCCCAGATTGACGTTTTGATACATCAAATCCAGTCCGTTTCTGTGGTAGTCATAAGTTGCTTTGCGCATTGGTTTAAAAGAATTATGTAAAATATTCTCTACAATCCAATACCGATTTTTTGTATTCTCAAATGCTTTCCAGCCAGGCTGTGGGGCATTTTGTGCATTTCCAACAATCTGTTGTGCAATGGCATAATAGGGTGTTCCACCTTCTAGAGATTGAGTGTCGTAATCTGCACCTAAGATCAAATAAGCATAATAGCCTAAAATAGAGGCAAGATTAGAACGATGGATATCTGGACTAAATTCCAATAAGGTGTTTTCTAAATAAGTAAACTGAATGTCGTTATCTACTAGATTCAAAACATTGGTCTCGTAATCGGAATTGTAGACGATCCGTTTTGAATTGACTTGAATCGAGCCTTGAAAGTCAGTATTGTTATTAATGCTGGTTATGTTGATGAAAATATTACACACGATTCTTTCGTGAATTTCAAATTTATCGGCCGTCCATTTTCTATTATTCATGAAGTCATAGATCGTGGTTTCTAAGGACTCAAAAATTCGCGTTTGAGTCCCTTGAATTGTTGGGGCGACAACTTGAACTTGACAATTGAGTTCCTGTCCTTGAACAGTCAAGGAAGCAATCAAGGCAATCGTGAATAGAACAATTCTCATATTTTTTATTTTCAAAAGTACGTCTTAATTTTTTCTACTATATCCTTTGCTACAGCGGCCTTGCTCTTTAACTCAAAATCAACACTTTTATTATTTGCATCAATGATGCTTACCTTATTGGTGTCGTGAGCAAAACCTGCACCTTTATCTCTAAGTGAATTCAGAACGATAAAATCCAAGTTCTTTCGCTTCAGTTTATTCAAAGCATTTTCTTTTTCATCATTGGTTTCAAGAGCAAAACCGACAAGAATTTGATTTTCCTTTTTCTCGCCAAGACTCTTAAGAATATCTTGGGTTCGTTTCAAGGGAATAGAAAGGTCTTCATCTTTTTTCTTTAATTTCTTATCAGCAATTTCCTTGGGACTATAATCCGCTACAGCAGCACTCATAACTACAATATCCATACCACTGAAATGCGTATGACAGGCATCAAACATATTTTGAGCAGAGAGCACATCAATTCTTTCAATTCCGGATACGCTTTCTTTTTCATGAGACGGCCCCGCGATGAGCGTTACATTTGCTCCTTGTTTAGCCAACTCTTCCGCTATTGCAAAACCCATTTTTCCTGAAGAAAAATTTCCAATAAATCGAACCGGATCAATCTTTTCATAAGTTGGCCCTGCTGTCACCATAGCCTTTTTGCCGTATAGTGGTAGTTTTTTGGCAAGAGAATGTTGAATGAATTGTACAATGTTTTCTGGTTCAGCCATGCGTCCGACACCACTCAGACCACTTGCCAATTCTCCATCTTCAGGAGGAATAAGCACTGCACCCTGATCTTGAATGTTTTTCAGGTTCTTTTGTGTTGTATCATGTTTGAACATGTCCAAGTCCATCGCAGGAGCAACATAAACAGGGCATCTGGCAGAAAGAAATGTTGCCAACATGAAATTATCACATATACCCTCGGCCATTTTTGCCATCGTATTGGCTGATAAGGGAGCAAAGACCATAAGGTCAGCCCACAGACCGAGTTCTACATGATTGTTCCATTTGCCAGTGTCTTTTCCTTCGGTAAAATCTGAATAGACGGGATTTTTTGATAAGGTCGCTAAAGTAAGAGGGGTTATGAAGTCAATGGCCGATTCTGTCATAACCACTTTCACATTCGCTCCTTCCTTAACGAGCAATCGTATGAGAAAAGCCGATTTGTAAGCCGCAATACTCCCGGTAATACCAAGAAGAATATTCCGCCCTTTTAACATGAAGTCTTATGCTTGTTCCTCTTCTTTTTCGCTTGAAGGGTTACGCGTGTAAATTTTATCTTCTTCTAATTCCTGAATAGCGATCGCTGCAGGCTTAGGAAGGCGCTCATAGAAACGAGAAACTTCTATTTGTTCTCTATTTTCGAAAATTTCTTCTAGGTTGTCCTGAGTTGTTGCGAATTCTTTCAATTTCGCATGCAATTCTTCTTTCAATTCAACTTCAACTTGATTGGCTCTTTTCGAAAGAATAAATATAGATTCATAGATATTCGAAGTATCTTTCTGTAAATCAATTAAATCTCTCGTGATCGTTGTTCTTGCTGCTGTGCTGTTCTTGTAACTCATGACCTTAATTATAAACCTCTAATTCTTTTCGTGCATTCAAATAGTATTGCTCTGCCTTACTTAAATTAGTACTGTTTTCAAAATTGTCGACAAATTTATGATAAGAATCGATAGTATCCTCTAATCTTTCACGTTTTTTTGACTCGATGCTGTTAATCGCCAATTTGTAATTTGCTTCAATTATCATGAACATGACCTCTTCTCTAAAGTCAGTTGCAGGATAGTCTTTCAATACGTTTTGCAATGCAATTACCGCACTCTTGTAACGCTCAGTCCTCAGGTATAACTTACTGTTTTCAAATGCCTTACGTTCAAGTTTGATATTCAATTCATCCATCAATGTGTTCACTGAATCCTTTAATTCCGTATTCGGAAAAAGCTCGAGGTAAAGCTGTAATTCGTTTAAGGCAGTTTGAGTAGGGCCTGAATCCAAGCTATATCCTGGAGATTCTAAATAGTTGCAATAAGCACTTAAAAACGTACATTCTTCAACAAATTGACTGTTGGGGAAGGTTTTTCCGAATTGTTTAAAATAGTAACCGGCTAGAATGTAGTCTTTTAAGCAATAATGCGTTTGTGCATAATAGTAGAAGATTTTTTCACTCTTAGCTGTACCCCTGTACAGAGCAATGAGTTCTTCAAAAAGCGGGAGTGCCTTTATACACTGACCATCTTTGTAATACTCAACTGCTTTACCGTACTTATACTCTAGATTATTGCTTTTTAGAACTTTATTATAT
>JBCCIF010000105.1:0-11096 GCA_039028335.1 Bacteroidota bacterium | reverse complement strand
ACCCGGTTCACTCAAAAATTTGATTAATGCCTTGTGCTTTGGTAATCCTCTATAGCATCTGAAAAGTGCCAATCCTGCCTGCTCAATTTTCTTCTTATCGGGTTTTTCAGCATCCAACTCTTTTAATCCCGATTTCGCATCAGATAATAAAGTCTGTACCAGCTGTCTTTGGGCCGAATACAGTTTCTGTATTTTGGGCTTTAACTCATTGAATTCGTGTAAATCTCCCTTTGGAGTAGGACCTGAAATGATCAAAGGAGTTCTGGCATCATCAACTAATACAGAGTCAACTTCATCGATAATTGCAAAATGGTGTTTCTTTTGAACCAAATTGTCCGAATTAATCGCCATGTTATCCCTCAAATAATCGAAGCCAAATTCATTGTTGGTTCCATAAACTACATCAGCAGTATAAGCTTTTCTTCTTTCTGGACTATTGGGTGTATGGTTGTCAATAACATCCACACTAAGGCCATGAAATTCAAATATTGGCCCCATCCATTCCGCATCACGTTTAGCGAGGTAATTGTTTACTGTTACAAGATGCACGCCTTTCCCTGTTAAGGCGTTTAAGAATACAGGTAATGTGGCAACCAATGTCTTACCCTCTCCCGTTTGCATTTCTGCGATCTTTCCCTCATGAAGGATAACTCCACCAATTAGCTGCACGTCATAATGAATCATATTCCATGTCACCTCGTTTCCAGCAGCCATCCAAGTATTGGACCAAAGGGCCTGATCTCCTGAAATTTCCACCCCACTTCGAGCCGCAGCAATATCCTTGTCCATCTCTGTTGCTGTTACTCTGATTTCACGATTTTCTGTAAATCTTCGCGCAGTTTCCTTCACAACGGCAAAGGCTTTGGGCAAGATTTCTTTCAAAACCTCTTCCAATTTTTCATCTACCTGTTTGGTCAAGGCATCTACTTCGTTGTAAATTTCTTCCTTTTTTTCATCATTTATACCGGAGTCGTTTTCAGCCTTTTCTTTCAGCTCTTCTATCTTTAGCTCCTCCTCCTGAATATGGGCATTGATTTTAGACTTCAATTCACTTGTAACTCCTCTCAATTCATCATTTGAAAGATTGCTCAAGGCATCGTACTCAATATGCACCTGTTCAACTAAAGGTGAAACTGCTTTCATGTCCTTGGTACTTTTATCACCAAAGACCTTTTTCAATGCTTTTGTAACGGATCCGATCATGCTTTCTCGCTCAATTTATTCTGAACTCCATCAAATTACTTGCCCAATTTAAAAAATGGACATTCTGACAGAAAAACGCTAATGCAAAGGTAATTTTCTCGTGTTTGTAGGCGATAAATTCAGACAAATATTCAATAAAATACTGGAGCGCTATAAAACAAAAATCCCCTCTCTGGTATGAGAAGGGATTCAATTTTTATTATTCAGCGCTCAGCTTAGTATTCGTCTTCGTTAAAGAAGAAGTCTTCTTTGGTTGGATAATCCGGCCAGATTTCTTCGATGTTTTCATATGTCTCACCTGGCTCGCCCTCCATTTCTTGAAGGTTTTCGACTACTTCCAAAGGAGCCCCTGTTCGCATAGCGAAGTCAATTAATTCATCTTTGGTAGCCGGCCAAGGTGCGTCCTCTAAATAGGAAGCCAACTCTAATGTCCAATACATAGTAAAAGTATTTTAGGGTCTAAAAAATAATTACGCAAAAATATATTTTTTGTTTACTCGGCAAAGATATTTTTTACCACACATAAAATTCCCATATATATCTGCATATCAGAATGTTATGAGAGATGGAATCTCTTATTTTTCCCAAGAAATTTCCTCTGCCTGATGAAAAAACGTCAATTTTCGGGCCAAAACAAAAAGGAAATCAGATAGTCGATTGACGTAAGTCAAGACATTTTTGGGTATTTCTACCTCGGCAGAAAGTGCAATTATTCTTCTTTCAGCCCGTCTGCAAACGGTTCTTGCTATATGCGCCTGTGCATTAGAAGGGTGGCCACCTGGAAGAATAAATGTCCTTAGTACAGGAAGTTCTGAACTGCATGCATCCATCCATTTTTCCAGCGATGCAATGTCTTCTAATTCAACGCTAGGAATTTCAAAATTGACTTCTTTTTCAGTCGCAAGTATAGATCCAATAGAAAATAAATTGTTTTGAATAGCGCTCATCAATAGGAGATCATCTTTTTCCATGAATGTTCTTAAAGCTCCGAGATGAGCGTTTAATTCATCTACTGTACCGTAAGCTTCGATGCGCAAATGATCTTTTGGAACTCGCGTACCACCAAAGAGCGAAGTGTCTCCTTTGTCGCCTGTTTTCGTGTATACTTTCACAACTAATTTCTCACTAGCAAATTAGGTATATTTTCCACATCACTTTCAACCTTGCCATCTTTTAATCGAACGATACGATGTGTATGTTCAGCAATATCATCCTCGTGTGTAACTATGATCACAGTATTTCCATTTTCGTGAATTGCTTGAAATAATGCCATGATCTCATAACTGGTCTTGGAGTCAAGGTTACCAGTTGGTTCGTCTGCCAATATAATTGATGGCCGATTCACTAAAGCTCTAGCTACTGCTACTCTTTGACGCTGTCCTCCAGAAAGCTCATTGGGTTTATGATCTAATCGATCTCCCAAACCCACCATATTTAATACTTCTTCAGCTCTATTCATTCTTTCAGACTTGCTCAAACCTGCATAAATCAGTGGAAGAGCTACATTCTCCATCGCTGAATACCTCGGCAATAAATTAAATGTCTGAAATACAAATCCAATTTCCTTATTTCGAATATCTGCCAATTCATTGTCCTGCAAAATACTTACGTCTTGTTGATTCAACCAATACTTTCCAGAGCTTGGTGTATCTAAGGCACCTAACATATTCATCAATGTCGATTTGCCAGAACCAGAAGGGCCCATCAAGGCCACATATTCATTATTTTCAATTGAAAGGTCAACACCATTTAAGGCCTTAACCTTCTCTTCACCCATGGTGTAAATCTTTGTAATGCCTTCTATATGAATTAAGGATTTCACAAGATCAAATATACATATGTCTCACTCGTATTTATGGACAATTGTACAAAAGGGTAAAATTAAATACGAATGGTGAAGTCTTGTTTTGAGAGTTCCTTTCTAAAAAATACAAGGCCGAAATGAAAGAGATCAATACTGACAATGACTTTTTCGTTCGATTTAATGTAATTCCATGCCTCATTCATTTCTTCAGACCAATGGATATCGTCAAAAATCAACACTGTATTATTCATGCAAATAGGCAAAAGCCGAAAAAAATAGTCGATTGTTGCTTCCTTTTTGTGGTTTGCATCAATAAATACGAAGTCGGGCTTTGCCATCGAATTCAAAGCTTCGTACAAAGTCTGATCGATATTACCTTCTTTTGTTCGAATATTTCCAATGCCCAAATTCTCAAAAACACTTTTTGCCTGATCTAGCACTGCTGAATTTCCTTCCAGGCTTAGCACTTCAGTGCCAGCTTTGGCGAGATAGCTAGTAGTGATGCCTAATGAGGTTCCCAACTCCAAAATACGTTCACTTTTTAAATGCTGTGCTATACTGTATAATATGCGTGCCTCATTAGGGCGCTTTAAGGAGTTTCGAGCAATTCTAGATACCGTCAATTCAGCATCTGTGCCTGCACCAAAATCGTGTCCTTGGAGCAGTGTTTTATCTTTTTTTAATCGAAGTCTTTCCTTTTCTATTTCAGGAAATAAATTCGATTTTCTGTCTTTTTTAATTTGAGCA
Source organism: Bacteroidota bacterium (assembly GCA_039028335.1). Classification (GTDB taxonomy): domain Bacteria; phylum Bacteroidota; class Bacteroidia; order Flavobacteriales_D; family JABDKJ01; genus JABDKJ01. Next base: position 7,342 of record JBCCIF010000105.1, on the reverse strand, counting down.
ATTAAGGAGTATAAAAAAGGAGAATGGATGCTGTAAATGCTCTTACTTCTCAGCAGATACTTTAGATAGGCCAAGGCCAAATGAAAAGGGGATCGTCTCAATTCAATTATGGCATGTAATTCTGATTTCCAACAGGGGGATGGTCGGGAACCTTAATTTGAATAAAAGGATGTGCAGTCTTCATATGACACGAATTGCAATTCAAAATCATGTTTTTATACTGAATTTCGAAATCGTCAAATCCATTGGCTTCAATATGGTCATGTAAACGCTCAACCGGGTTTAATCCAAACTGTTCTGCCAATACACTAATATTCTGTCCTTCTTCAAAAACGTTTCCATCTACAATGGTCTCAAATGACTCTTCCATTTCATGAAGGTAAAATTCGCTTAGCGCATTATTTTCAGCTTGTCCGGCAAAATAGAGCTTTGCAAAATGTGTTTGAAGCATCCCCATATACTGGGCCAACTCAATTTCACCATGTTCGTGATTGTGCTCTTCTACTGAATTCGTCTCTTTCATTTCCGTTTGATTTTCTCCTTTGAAAAAGGAAACAAGCGAGAGAAACAGAGCGATGATTGAAAAAACAAGTGCTAAATTCTTAATCATGGGCGCAAGTTAACATGTAGGCAAAAATAATAAAAGTGCTTTCGCCAGTTCTTTAAATAAACAGCGCAAATAAGAAATGGAGCTATAAAAAAACCCCGCGCTAGCGAGGTTATTTTGTTTTAGTGGGAGATACTGGATTCGAACCAGTGGCCCCCTGCTTGTAAGGCAGGTGCTCTGAACCAGCTGAGCTAATCTCCCTTTTTTAATGGGGCAGCAAATATAATTTATATTACCATACACACAAAGTTTTTTTAATCGCATGCTAAAGGATTTCAGCAATGACAAAAATACTTCCAGTAATCAACACAAAATCATTTGCTTCGGCTTGCTTTTTCGCCTCCTTAAACGCTTCTTGAACTGAATCATAAGCCTGACCTTTCAAACCTATTTTAATCCCGGCTTCTCTCAACGCTGCAGCATTCTCTCCTCGAGGAATTTCAGCTTTACACCAGTAGTAATGGGCGCTTTTTGGAAGCATGTTCAAAATAGGGGCATAGCTTTTGTCATTTACTGTACCAAAAACAATATGTAAATCCTCATAAGATTCTTTTTGCAATTGCTTTAAACATACCTCCATACCATCTAAATTGTGTGCCGCTTCTGCCACTATTTTTGGTTGTTCGCTCAAAGTCTGCCAGCGACCTGGTAAAATGTTCTTTTGCAAAGTTCGAATGCAATGCTTTAAAACCTTTTTCTCTTGTAGCTCCCATCCTTTGGAATGCAACACTTTAATCGCCATAAGAACAGTGCCGATATTCTCTCTTTGATAAATAGGCACTTCTTCTGGCAATTCTCCTTGAAATGAAATAGCCTGAAAGAGCTGTGCATTTTGTCCCCTCGCAATTCTTTCGATTGCCTCACGTGCAACCGTTTGATTTTGCCCTATAATAACAGATTGCCCTTTTTTGATAATCCCTGCTTTTTCTGTGGCAATTTTTTCGAGCGAATCACCAAGGTACTTTTGATGGTCCATTCCGATTCTGGTAATTATTGACAACTCAGGTACTAAGACATTTGTTGAATCTAGGCGACCACCCATTCCGACTTCCACGATGGCAATGTCCACCTTATTCTCTGCAAAATAAGAAAATGCCATTGCAACTGTAATTTCAAAAAATGAAGGTGAAATGCTCTTCCATTGATGCTTATTTTCTTCAATAAAGTCGACTACGTAGGTCTTTCTGATTTTCTTCTTATTGATTCGAATGCGCTCTCTGAAATCTTTGAAATGTGGAGAGGTATACAGTCCTACTTTATAATTATTCTTCCGAAATATTTCAGCAAGCAAGGTCGTGACCGAGCCTTTACCATTGGTCCCTGCTACTAATACTGATTTGAATTTCAATTCAGGATTTCCATGAAAATTCATCAACTGACGAGTTGAACTTAAATCCGCTTTATATGCCAATTGGCCTATTTTTTGGAAAATCGGTAAGTGGTTATGTAAATAGTCTAGGCTTTTTTTATATTTCCCCACAATGTTCTTTTCGTACAACAAAGATACGTTTGACAAGCTTCTAAAAAAATATCCCACCGAAGCGGGATATTTATGGTGTGTAAAGAACAGTTTTCATTATACGGGAATCAAAAGATTATTGGAAAATGCTCTTTCGTTTGACAATGCAAAAGAAAGAAGTATAATTAAAATTATCAAGTAGTTACTTGAACAACACCTAGTGTATAAATGGAAACTATTAAACTTAAACCAATAAACAAGAAGAGATTCAATCCAAATAATTGTCCTGTTGTATATACAATGTCTCAAATAGGAGGAAATTGGAAGCCCGTAATTCTTTGGGCTATTCGATTTGAAATTAACAGATTCAGTTTATTGCTAAAGGAATTACCCATATCACGTAAAATGCTATCCAAAGAGCTTAAGGCGCTGGAGCAAAGCAATATTTTAGTTCGAACTTCTTTTCCTGAAGTTCCTCCACGTGTGGAATACTCCCTTAGCGAAAAAGGTCAATCGTTGATCCCATTAATCCACCTTATGTGCGATTGGGGGGAAGATCATCAACCCTAACAATTCAAAAAATAAAATGCAAACCTCAACACCAAAGAAAACTGCACCCCACACCACCAAATTTAAGAATCCAGGAAAATGCCCCGTTATCAATACATTTTCATTGATTGCCGGTAAATGGAAACTGATCGTGTTTTGGTGTATATACAATAACTTTAATCGATTTGGGGAAATCATGAAAATGGTGCCCGATATTTCGAAAAGAATGCTTACCAAAGAGCTTCGCGAATTAGAAGCCGATGAGCTTATTTCTCGCAAAGTATTTGCCGAGGTTCCGCCCAGAGTAGAATATTCATTGACCGAAAAAGGTCAAAGCATGATGCCGATTTTACTGGAAATGCGCAAATGGGGAGAAGATAATTTTTAGGGCTTATTTTAACTTAAAAATAAATCTTACTGAAATTTTTTGTTCTACTGGAGACGTGGGATCGGCATCAAATTTAGCAGTGCGTTCTGCGGACTTTTTTGCTAAATTGATGAGGTAATTGCTCGTTGATTTGGATTCTCCCATATTGAATTCAGAACGCAAATAATTTCCCTTATTATCTACGTATATGTCTAAGACAATTTCTCCAGATTCTGTAGGCTCTTCTATTACTTTTATACTTCCGCCAACATAACGACCTGAACCCGCTCCAAATGCACCAATTCCATTAGAAAGAACGCCTTTTGAATTCTTATCTCCATCTTCTTTCCCCTCATTTCCTTCTTGGTCTTTATTCTCACCATCACCACTTGAAGGAGTGTTCCAAGCATTTTCACGTTTGCGATCCTTTTCCTCTTTTATTCTCTGTGCTTCAAGCTCTTCTGCAGTGGGCTCATTCGTTTCTGAATTGTTCTCTGTTTGCTCTTCATTTTGGTCTACTTCAATATCACTATTTTCATCTGTGACAACTTCTTCTGAAGTTTGTTCAGATTCTTGCGCTGAACTTGCTGTTGTGCTCGCTTGCTCTTGCGGCTCCGGATTATTTTGAGGTATTTCTGCTTCTGATTCCCCGAAACCCTCTTGAGAAGTGCCAAATTCAATGACCGCTCCTTCAGGAGACAATGCAGGATCATAGGTATTATATGCTCGTATCAACCACATAAAAAAGATCATTAGAATTGCGATAACGGCTGTTATAATTCCCGCTACCTTTCTTCTGTTTTTATCTTCTATGCTTAATTCTAAACTCATTTTGTCTTAGTTGCCATGGCAATTTTCCACTTATTGCGTTTAGCTATGTCCAAAATATATACCAAATCTCCTGTTGAAGAATTCTTATCGGCATTCAACATAATGCTCTTTTCCTTTTTTACACTCAATGCCTTGCGAAGTTCATTTTCCAATTCGTTTTCTTTGACAATTTGAGAACCAACAGTAAGGGTGCCATTTGCAAACAAGGAAACCGAAAGTGACTTGCTTCCTGTTTTATTGTCTGAAGCACTTGGTAATTCAACTGGCAATGAGTTTGGAGTAACCATAGTGGAAAGAATAATGAAGAAGATCAAGAGTAAAAACACTAAATCGGTCATGGAAGACATACTGAAAGCTGGGTCAACCTTATTTCTTGAGCGTAAATTCATTTCCTATTATTTACCGGGTTCATGAAGCACATCCAAGAATTCAATAGATGCGGATTCCATATTGTGAATGATCTTTTCTACTCTAGCTACTAAAAAATTGTAGCACATATATGCAACTATGCCTATGATTAATCCAGCAACAGTAGTAATCATGGCTTGCATAATTCCACCTGAAAGCTGATCTATTTGAATTCCGCCAACACTGTCTTTCATTTTTTGAAATACGCCTATCATACCGATAACAGTACCCAAAAAACCAATCATCGGGGCAGCACCGGCAACAGTTGCTAAAGAGGACAGATTTTTCTCCAAACGATAGATTTCTAATTTTCCAACATTTTCTATGGAAGTAGCGATGTCCTTCATTGGCTTGCCAATTCTTGCTATTCCCTTATCGATCATTCTGGCTTGGGGATTATTGACTTGCGAACAAAGATTCTTCGCTGAATCAAATTTTCCCTCCAAAATGTAATCTCTAATTTTATTCATGAAGTTCTTATCGCTTCGAGAAGCTTTCCCTATGGCTAATAAACGTTCGAAAAAAACGAATATCGCAAAGAGCAGCATAATTGCTAGCGGTATCATTATGTACCACCCACCCTGCATAGCCAAGTCCAAAACCGACTCTTTTCCTGCTACATGGATAGTGCCATCTGGGTCTACAATTGTATCACCGGGTAAAATTTCACCCAATTGCAAAAGAAATTCAAAATTCATTTTCAGCATTGTTAGATGTCAATATGAAACGAAAATAAGTTTTTAAGATTGTTCAGAATCCTTTGAGTTCAATTCCAATAAACAGCGAAAATTGAATAAATCAAAGAAAAAATTTGATGCCCAGATAACCCAATACACCCAGAACAATTGTATAGGGTAGAGCCATTTTAATCATTTTGACATAGGACAGATTAATCAGTGGGGCAAGACTAGACGTCAGCAAGAACAGAAATGCAGCTTGACCATTTGGTGTTGCAACACTTGGCAAATTTGTTCCTGTATTTACTGCAATCGCTAATTTTTCAAATTGCCCTTCTTCGATGACCCCCGCATCGTAGGCTTCTTTTATTTCCCCGATATAAACCGTTGCAACAAAAACATTATCGCTGATCATTGAAAGCAATCCATTTGCTATATAAAACACACCCGGCTGTTCTGAAGGACTCAAAGCAAGAGCCCATTCAATTATAGGCTTGAATAAATGTTGATCGTGTATCATTGCAACAATAACAAAGAAAACAACCAAAAGCCCCGTGAAAGGCAATGCCTCTTCAAATGCATGACCCAATTGATGCTCATTTATGATGCCCATAAATGCTGTTTGCACGATGATCAAGCCTAGTCCAATAAACCCAACAGGAGCGATGTGCAAAGCGAGACCAACAATCAATAGGATTGCCGAAATGGCTTGAACCCAGAGGCCATACTTTTGTCCTTTTGTCCTTTGCGCATCTTCTTTTTCGACATAGATTTCAATAATTGACCTTGCTACTTCAGGCAATTTTGCCCCAAAACCAAACCAGCCTGTTAACTCTAATACTACTGTTGTCAAAGTACCTGCAATAAAAACCGGTATAGTTACAGGCGCCATTTTTATGAAGAAGTCGATAAAATCCCAGCCCATTTTTTCACCAATCAAAAGATTTTGCGGTTCTCCGACCAATGTGCACACTCCTCCTAAAGCTGTCCCCACTACTCCATGCATAATCAAACTTCTCAAGAAAGACTTAAATTGCTCTAGGTTTTCACCACTTAGTTCTTTTCTGTCTAATTTGCCGTCCTTATCGTAATCCGAGTCTCCCGAGTGAATTTTATGATAAACCCCATAAAATCCAACAGCCACAGAAATCAGCACTGCCGTTACTGTCAAGGCGTCCAAAAATGCTGATAAAACTGCAGCCAATACAGTAAATAAAAGAGACAAGACTACTTTCGATCGAATCTTAATGAATGCCTTAGAAAAAATGAACATCAGAAGTGGTTTCATAAAGTAGATTCCGGCAACCATGAAGACCAGCAATAAAATCACTTCTAAATTGGCTTCAACTTCGTGCAATACTCCTCCTGGGATTGGGAGATTATTCTCATTAAGAATTACTTTCCCATACTCCGTTTTGTACATGGGGTGCGTCAAGCCCAGAGCCAAGGCCTCGATAGCAATCAAGCCTCCAGAGAGCAAAGGATAGCACCTCAGCGCCATAGCCAGTGTAAAAATAAACTCTCCGATTACAATCCAAGCGCAAATTGTTGAATTGATAAAATACATTGGAATGTTCACGATCAAAAAAAAGATGATCACTGACTTAAACCATTTAGGACTGTTACCCAGAAAGTACTTGAACATAATCTAAAATGAGCTCAAAAATAAGAAAAGCACTCTGCCAGACAAATCCATACTTTGCTTGTTATCAAATTAGGGATTATGAATAATTCCCGCACAATGATCCTTGGGAGAACCCGTAACAGAACTAAGAACATTGACCTCATTTCTAATACGAAGGACACCTAAAAAAGCGAATATGATAGCTTCTTTAAACTCTACAATATCAGGGTCGGGGATAATTAAAGTCGCTGTAGTTTTTTCCTCAATGGATTGAATTAAGTATTCATTGTAAGCACCTCCCCCCGTTACAAGTACATTGGATTGATTGCTTTCGTTAATGACTTTTGCTATTTGCGCAGCGAAATGTTCTGTACATGTAGCAAGTTTGTCCGGAACAGATAGTCTGGCTTTTTCAATTAGCGGATTAAATTTCGAAACAAACCACTCCTTACCTAAGGACTTCGGACGAGACGCTGCATAAAAGGCTAAAGAGTTCAACCTTTTTAAGAGAGGAGTATCTACGTCTCCAGACTTAGCGATTTTCCCTCCATCGTCATACTCCAAATCGATACTTCGCGTTAAATGATTAAATGCCATATTCAGCGGGCATATATCAAAAGCCAATCGCTTCTTACCCCGCTCGTAGGAAATATTAGCAAAACCTCCCAAATTCAAACAGGCATCATAGTCACTAAATAATAACTTATCCCCAACAGGGACCAATGGAGCCCCTTGTCCACCCATTTGAACGTCCTTCAATCGGAAATTATTTATTGTTGTCGTTCGTAATTTTTGCGCAATTGAACTTCCACTTCCAATT
>JBCCIF010000104.1:0-11104 GCA_039028335.1 Bacteroidota bacterium | reverse complement strand
AGATATCATTGTAGATGCTTTTTTGGCGCTTTTTGTCCATGAGTGTGTTCTTGGGCCTGCATAGGATGGTGGTTATTATTTTATCGGATCGAGATGAGATAGAATTTTGCCTGTTTTTAATGATAAAGAATGGAGCACAGAAAATGTTTTATTGGATACCATTCTAGACTTAAAAAAACACAACCTCACATATTTTTTATTGAATGAATTGAGTGATGTTGATGTAGAAGAAGATCTTCCTCCTCAATGGGTTAAGTCTATGCTTCAAAAATGAAGCCATTGAGAATTGTCATTCCTGTTTATCGCGAAACAGAACTCGATAAATTAGTCGAATATTTATATGACAATGCATTTGATTCCTCCTCTTTCGAAATTGTTTTCGCTGATTTTCAAGATTCATCAGATTTAAATCATAGCGCTGCAAGAAAGAAGAATTCTCCAAAGAAGGGGAGAGCCGCGCAGATGAATTTTGGTGCTGAAAATTTTCATGGTGACATTCTCTACTTTTTGCATGCCGACTCCTTTCCTCCTGAGCATTTTGATTTATTAATCCAAGAGAGCATTAAAAATGGTGCTGATGCGGGATGTTTTAAAATGCGTTTTGATACTAATAATGTCTTTTTGAATGCGTTTTCATGGTTCACACAATTTAATTTGAACCTCTGTAGAGGAGGAGATCAATCTCTTTTTATAAAAACACAAACATTCACTGAGATTGAAGGCTTTGATGAGCACATGACCATAATGGAAGACTTGGAGATAATTGGCAGAATAAGAAAAGAGCATCAATTTTCTGTTGTGACTTCTGCTGAAATTATCACATCAGCGAGAAAATATCGTAAGAATGGAATTTATAAATTGCAATTCCTTTTTGGCTTGCTTCACTTGCAAAGGGTTTTTGGCAGATCACCGCAGAAAATGAGCGCATTTTACCAAAAGTACATAACGGGTTAATTCTGGAATTGAGTCTGGAAGACTTCTAAATTGCCTTGAAGATCAGCGCATTCAATGTAGAAATTGTGTAGCCCTTTTTCCAGTTCAATTTCCTGTGGACGACAGACGAATTCATCTTTTTTTGCATCATAGAATATTCTCAACCATTTTCCATCAATGCTTGCTTTATATCCTGTAATTTGGTCGAAGTTGTCGTGGACCTTAAAAACCAATTTATTTAAGTTGAATTCATTTTTCAATTTTATCTCAGGAGCCAAAGTATCTACTCTCAAGACAAATTGTCCAAACTCTTTTGGTTTGCAAGATAATTCCCCTTTTTCATAATTGGTCATTAAGGCCTTAAGACTTCCACTCTTCCTTTTTTTACATATGATAATTTTATCTGATAGTTTTTCATATTGCACAGGTAGTTTCCATTTTAGACGATACCAATCTTTTAATGGGATATTGTTTGGAGAAATATGTACACTCGTTTCTTCACTTTGATACACAACAATCTTTTGATCTTCATATAAGCGCTTGTCCGGGAAATAAAGTGAAATATCCTCTTTGAAAAGAGCGTTTTCAGATTGTGCTTTAAGGATTTTATCAAATTCTTCTTTTTTCTGTTCACGCACAGAACTGCTCTCTCCTAAAAGATCAAATTGAACGCGAGCAGTATTTCCTCGAATGTCGTTGACTCTTATTTCGAATGAAGATTGCTGTCCTTCACTGATCTCAACTATTCCGTCATTGATGTTTGTTGTATAGAAGTCTAAACGGCTTTCGGGAGCTCTGAAACATTTGGTTATCTTTTTTCTAAAGGTTCTTTTCTCTTCATAGTCCATATGGCAGTTAACATCCCGCAGCGTTTCGAAGTCCAATGCGTCATATTTAAAATGATAAGTTTCCTTGTTATCTTGAATCATTGTCAATTCATAGAATGTATGCTTGTATTTTCCATTTGTGAATCGATCAAGCGCATAAATGCCTATACCGAATTTTCCATTGCATCTAATTGATCGTTCAGATTGATAAACTCCGTTTTTTAATTTGGCTGTAAATGACTGTTTTTCATTTTTGCCATTGATTGTACTCCATTCATTTTTTGGATAAATGTAAAGCTCATAGATCTCTGGCTTGACGTTATCCTTGATGTCGAATCCAAATAACATGGGATTGAGTGCTTGCTCTGTTTGGCTGTCTCGAATTTCAAAATGCAAATGGGGACCGGAAGAGCTTCCACTATTTCCACCATAACCTAAGACTTCGCCTTTTTCTATTTTGATCTCATTTTCTTCCGGGTAATAATCAATAGTATTCAGCTCTAATTCGTATTGTTTTGCATGAATATAGCCCTGTAATTTTTCATTAAAACGGTTTAGATGCCCATAGAGACTCGTGTAACCATTCGGGTGTTTTATGTATATGGCATTGCCATATCCGTAAGGAGAAATTCGGATTCGACTTATAAAACCTTCAGCACTCGCATATATTTTTTTTCCAATAACGCCCTGCGTGCGAATATCTATTCCTGAATGAAAGTGATTCGTTCTGAAATCTCCAAAATTTCCGCTCAATGATATACCAATGTCCATAGGCGATCTGAAGTAATCTTTTGGGTGTTGATCGGATGACTTAGCAGCGACAAGAAAAAAGAGAAAAAGAGTAATACAATGTCGAATGTTCATTAATACTTATTCAAGTAAATCAAAGAAAGTGTATTTAGGCCTAAAATTGTCCTGAGTCCTCGAGATGTATTCACATGCTGCAAAGGAAAATTTTGTTTATGTGATTGAACTTTATACATTTGAATAGGCCCTCTTAGACCATGAATAGAACGACAGAAATTCAAAGTAAAATCATTCAAAACCTCGAAAAGGTAGAAGGGCAGAAAAAAGAGCTAAATGAAGCCATTTCAAATTTGAAGAGTTACAATCAAAGACTCGAACTTGAAATTCAGAATAAGAACAAAGAAATTGAACGTCTACTTGAGCGAATAAAAATTATCAAGTCGGCAAAAAGTTTAGCTGATGCAGGAGGTGGATCGGCAGAAGTAAAGTATAAGATTAATGAAATGGTCAAGGAAATTGATCGTTGTATTTCTTATTTGAACAAATAAGTAAATTGAAAGACTTATCAATCGACATAAATGTTGCGGGGAAGGAATATACCTTGCACGTTAAAGAAGAAGAAAAAGAGGCTGTCATAGAGGCAGCAAAAAAAATAAATGACACATTTTCATTGCTAAGTTCGAAATACGCTGTGAAAGACAGCAGAGATTTGATGGCAATGACAGCACTTAATCTCGTAAGTGATTTGCTAAAAGATAAGGGTGAAAACGATTTGGAAGAGGATGCCGTCTTTTATCAAGAAGTCAATAGTCGATTAGAAAGTATGCTCAGTTAACAACGATTCTCTTTGACATAAAATATGTTATGGAAAATTCAATTCTATGGTTATTGGCGGGTCTTTTGCCTGGAATAGCTTTAGGCTATATTATATTCAATAGCTTACTTACATCGCGCAAAAAGACGATGATCAAAGAAGCCCAAATTGAGGCTGAGAGCATCAAAAAAGATAAAGTGCTTCAAGCAAAGGAGAAATTCCTTGCTTTAAAAGAAAAGCACGAATCATCGATCAAAGACCGAAACAGGAAAATGCAGTCCACAGAAGATCGGATCAAGAACAAGGAAAAGTCTTTAACTAAGAAAATAGAAGAAGCAAACAAAAAGATTAAAAAGAACGATAAGCTACAAAGTGATCTCGAAAGGCAGACTACGGCAGCCGCTAAGAAAAGAGAAGAATTAGCGGAGAATAATGAGAAAATAGTCAAGAAACTAGAAAAGATTGCGGGCTTGTCTGCTGAAGATGCGAAGAAAGAAATAGTTGAAGCGCTGAAGTCAGAAGCGAAGACAGATGCGATGGCCCACATTAAAGAAATAGTAGATGAGGCTAAGTTGACTGCAAATAAAGAAGCTAAAAAAATAGTCATCAGCTCTATTCAAAGAGTAGCGGCTGAGCATGCTATAGAAAATGCGGTCTCAGTTTTTAATATTGAAAGCGATGAAATCAAAGGAAGGATTATTGGCCGTGAAGGAAGGAACATTCGAGCTCTTGAATCTGCTACGGGTGTTGAGATCATTGTTGATGACACGCCAGAAGCAATTATTCTTTCTTGTTTTGATCCATTCAGAAGAGAAATTGCGCGTTTAGCAATGCACCAGCTTGTTGCAGATGGAAGAATACACCCGGCCAGAATTGAGGAGGTGGTCAAAAAGACGCGTAAAAATCTAGAAGAAGAAATTGCGGAAATTGGAAAGAGAACCTGTATTGATTTGGGAATCCATGGGCTCCATCCGCAGTTGACGCGAATGGTAGGAAAGATGCGTTACCGTTCTTCTTATGGACAAAACCTATTGCAGCACAGCAGGGAGGTAGCTAACCTTTGTGCGATAATGGCTTCTGAGTTAGGTTTAAATGTGAAATTGGCTAAAAGAGCGGGTTTGCTGCATGACATAGGAAAAGTTCCAGACGAAGAACAGGATCTTCCACATGCTTTGTATGGAATGAAATTGGCTGAGAAATACAAAGAGAAGAAAGAAGTCTGTAACGCCATAGGAGCCCATCATGATGAAATTGAAATGACCAGCTTAATATCACCAATTGTACAAGTTTGTGATGCAATTTCTGGAGCGCGTCCTGGAGCTAGACGTGAAGTAGTTGAGAGCTATATTAAGCGTTTGAAGGATTTAGAAGAATTGGCCTTGAGTTATCCAGGAGTGCTTAAGAGTTATGCAATTCAGGCAGGAAGAGAATTGCGCGTTTTGGTAGAAAGTGAAAAGGTAACTGATAAGGAAGCAGATACGCTAGCATTTGACATTTCGCAAAAGATTCAAACCGAAATGACCTATCCAGGGCAAATTAAAGTTACCGTAATTCGGGAGAAAAGAGCAGTTTCATTTGCGAAGTAATGGTGCAAAAACTGACAGATAAGAAGATTTTAGTTACAGGGGGCGCTGGTTTTATTGGATCCAATTTATGTGAGTATTTTCTAGGAAACGACAATGAAGTTTTGTGTCTGGATGACTTGAGTACTGGATATCTAACAAATTTAGAATCGCTTTTGTCCAACCCTAAATTTCAATTTATCAAAGGAGACATATGCGATTATGCAACTTGTGTCAAAGTTTTAGAAGGTGTGGATTATGTATTTCATCAAGCTGCTTTGGGCTCTATACCTAGATCAATAGACAATCCGAGAAGAAGTAATGAAGTCAATGTAAGTGGTTTTTTAAATATGCTTACAGCAGCCAAAGAAGAAGGGGTAAAGCGTTTTATTTTTGCGGCAAGCAGTTCGACTTATGGAGATCATAAAGGTCTGCCGAAAGTTGAAGACAAAATTGGAAATCCGCTTTCTCCTTATGCTGTGACCAAATACACGAACGAATTGTATGGCAAAGTGTTTTCAGACCTTTATGGAATGGAGATTATCGGCTTGCGCTACTTCAATGTTTTTGGAAAGAATCAAAGTCCAGAAGGACCCTATGCTGCTGCCATTCCCAAGTTTGTTTCCGCGCTTATCGGTAAGGAGTCACCCACGATCCATGGCGATGGAGAACAGTCAAGAGATTTTACTTATATCGCCAATGTGCTGCAAGCAAATGAAAAAGCAGCTCTAGCTGAATCAAATGTTGCAATGGGTGAAATATATAATGTTGCTTGTGGTCAAAAGTGCACGGTTAATGAGCTTCTTGAAATTTTGAAATCTGAACTCACGCAGTTTGATAGTGAAATTGCAGAAGTCGAAATTATATATGGACCGGAACGGCCAGGTGACGTTAAGCATTCTTTGGCAGACATTTCAAAAGCGAAGAATAATTTGGATTATCGTCCAAATTTCGATTTAAAAAAGGGCATAAAAAAAGCAATTCACTGGTACTGGCAATCCCTTTCTTTGAGCAATTAATGCATTATGGGAATCGTAATCAGACAAAGTTTTTGGTCTTCGATTTTTCTTTTTCTTGGCGTTGTTCTGGGCGCTCTGAATGTATTGGTCTTATTCAAACAAGTACTTGGCGATGAGCTTTTCGGTCTGACTCGTATTCTTTTAAGCTTTAGCTTCATTGGTGCCGAGTTTGCGATGTTAGGAAGTCCAACTATGCTGATAAAGTATTTTCCTTTTTTTAAGGAAGAGAAAAAGAAAGGAATCATCTTATTCGCTTTTTGTATTGCCTCAATTGGTATCATTTTAGTGAGCCTGATGCTCATCTTGTTTAAAGAAGATTTTATTTCAGCCAAAGAAGGGGATGCTGAACTAATCAGTGGCTATTATTTTATATCAATAATTGCGCTAATCGGTGTTGCATTCTACAAGTTTTTTCAAGCCTATTTTAAAGCTTTGTTGGATACAGTTATACCTGTTTTTTTGAATGACTTTATGTTGCGTTTATATGTAACGCTGTGGTTACTTGCTTATCAGTATTTATCGATTCCACTCTATGAATGGATGCTGGGTTTTGGTCTGCTCTATTTGATCAACCCTCTGCTGATGACAGTTATTTTATTCTATCGAAAGAAGATCGACTTTTCGTGGAATAAACGGATAGATAATGCTTTTCGTAAAGAAGCCATTTCGTATGGCTTTTGGAATTTAATGGCCGGTGCTTCAATGTCAATCGTTAACAGTATTGATATTCTTATGCTGGGATGGTTATTAATGAAGGCAGAGGAACAGGTTGCGGTTTATTCAAGGGCGCTTTATATAGCCGCACTTATTATAATTCCTTTGCGCGCAATTGGAAACATAGTACAACCACTTGTTGCCAATATGTTTAAAGAAGAGAATTATGAAGGCCTGATCAGAATTTACAAGCAATCTTCAATAAATCAACTCATAGTAAGCGGTTTAGTATTTGTGCTTATTTGGATCAACATAGAAGAAATTTTCTGGATTTTAGGAGATGATGCAAGCATAGCTAAATGGGTCGTCTTTTTTATTGGGCTTTCTAAAGTCTTTTCAGTTGCAACAGGTGTAAATGGCATTATTATTAATCATTCAAAGTACTTTAAATTCACTACTTATTTTATAGTTGTGCTGGCAATTCTTACTGTGCTTTTTAATCAGCTCTTAATACCTAAATATCAGTTATTGGGTGCTGCTATCGCAACTTCTTTTGCATTGTTTTCATTTAACTTCCTCAAGTGGCTATTTGTTTGGATAAGATTAAAAATGCAGCCCTTTGACCTGAATAGTCTTAAAGTGCTCATTACGGGAATTATCACAGTTCTGATATGCAATTTCATACCTCACTTTTTCGAAGTTGATTTAATTGGTGAACTGTCTACAATAGTGCTGAGATCACTTGTTGCTACAATCCTTTTCATCTCGGTGATTTTAGCATTTAATTTGTCCGATGAAGTGAAAGGAATCTATAAATCTATTAGCAATAAATTCCTTCCTTGAACAAATCCGTTTGTCATATAAGTACAGTTCATCAAAATAGATTTGATACACGGATTTTTAAAAGAGAATGTGTTTCACTCGCTGAAGAAGGTTATCAGGTGACCTTAATGATTGCAGATGGCAAGGGAAACCAGATTGTTGATGGAGTAGAAATAATAGATTTAGGTCTTCAAAAATCTTCACGTATTTCGCGTGTATTTCGCTCAAATCAATTGTTGAAAGGTAAGCTTCCCATGAATGGCGTGGGGATTTATCATTTTCACGACCCCGAACTTATTCCTTTCTTTAAACGATTCAAGAAAAAGAATCCTGCATGCAAGGTGGTCTTTGATATTCATGAAAATTTTAAAGACAAAATTTCAGGAGGAAGAGATTGGCTTCCTTCATCTTTGAGAGGATTGGTGAAGCAGCTTTTTCAGCGATTGGAGAAAAGCGCTCAGATTCATTTTGATGGATTTGTTGGAGCTGTTGAACGAATAATTGAAGGCTACCCAAAAAACAAGTCAATAATTTTGAGAAATTTCCCTGACTTAAAGTACTTCAACGATTTTCAAAAAGCTGCATTGAAAAAAGAAAAGGGAGCTCTGGTCTATACCGGGGGCTTCACTGCACATAGGGGGATTGAACAAATAGTCGATGCATTAGATAAAGTCAAACATGAAATCGTTTTGCATGTTTTTGGTGCATGTGAGGACCATATTCTTGAACGATGTAAAAAGAAGAGTGCATGGCAAAGAGTTAAGTATCATGGAAAAGTAGATCAGGCTGAGATGTTTCAAAAAGTACACAAGTCGGAAATCGCGTTTGTTTTAAATCAATCTGAAGGAGGATATCAATATGCCTTACCGAATAAACTCTTTGAATATATGGCTTGTACAGTTCCTGTAATTTGTTCGGAATTTCCTCATTGGAAAGAAGTTGTTGAATTGAATGATGCCGGTATTTGTGTGGATCCTGGCAACACTGAAAAAATTGCTGATGCAATAAATTGCCTTTTAAGTGATAAGCAAGCAGCAATTAAAATGGGAGAGAACGGAAGGGTGGCGGTAACTGAACACTTTAATTGGGAAAAAGAATTCAGGCCTTTGCTCGATTTGTATCAATCCTTATAATTTGCTTTGATGGATCTAATTCAAATACTAAAGCAGCTAGCGAAAACCATATCTTCGATTTCGGTTTAATTCAATTAAAGTCCTTGCAATTCAAAGTTGAAAATAGAGAGGGAAATCACCTGTATACTTCAAATGCCTGGAGGAGCATTGGTGGTAAAGAACGTCTTTCTGCAAATGAAGTCGATTCAAATACAGCTATAAGTATTACATACAAAGTGGGCACTATTAAAGGCCTCAAAGCGCTATATACACCTAGTTTTCAGCATAGAATAGGGTTTTTTACGAGTCAGATAAGGAATGAAAAGAAGGTGATTCGTGCTTTTTTGGAATGGCTGAGCAATCAATCTTTTCCTGTAGTTGATATTTCAGTTTCATTGCACCCTGACATCTTTGAAAATGTCAATACGTATTCATTTGATATTAGCGCGAAGTATGTATATAAGTTGCCTCTGTTAGGTACAGAGGAAGAACTATTTAAAGGATTAAAAAGTTATACCCGCTCTAATTTGCGAAAGGCACAGAAAGAACTCATTCTTATTCAAAAGAATGATAAAAGTGAATTAATCCGTCTTTGCGATTTGACATTTGATCGTCAATCAACGATATACCCACGTCAAGAATTGATGGATATATTAGAATCTCAGCTTCTTCAAAAAAGCAGATTGGATTTCTTTGCTCAAAGAGATGGTGTCAACATCGCTGCCGTTTCGATTTTATTTGACCAAGAAAGGGCCTTTTACTTAATTGGAGGCTATGATAAAAGTAATTCTCATAGAGGTGCAAGTACATTGGCAATGTGGGCTGCATTATGCGCTATGAAGAAGAAAGGTATTCAAGAATTCGATTTTCAGGGTTCTATGATTCCAGGTGTAGAGCGTTTTATTAGAGGATTCGGAGGAGAAAAAGTGATGTATACATCGATACAAAGATATCCATGGTATATTAAGCTCATTAAGAAATTGAAGAGATCATGAATGAAGGAATGAGTGAATTTAGCCTCTCCAAGAAAAATCGGATTTTTGGAATTATCGCGCTGATTCTTTCAGGAGAATCTATGTTTTTTCTACCCTTTGTAATTCAAAGGGTTTTTCGGGGTACCTACCTAGAAGTTTTTGAGATCACCAACACTGAACTTGGTTTCTATTTTTCTGCATATGGTATAATCGCTTTGTTCTCTTACATTTCTGGAGGACCTTTGGCCGATCGTTTCTCTCCTTCGAAATTGATTTCTTTTTCTTTGGCAATTACCGCACTTAGTGGATTCTTCTTGTATGTTGAACCTACCAAATTTGTACTGCGTATTCTTTACATTTTCTGGGGATTTTCCACCTTGCTGCTATTTTGGTCTCCACTTTTAAGGACAACGCGAATTTTAGCAGGAAACAGGCAGGGTAGAGGTTTTGGATTGTTAGAGGGGGGGCGTGGAATGATTTCGGCCTTAGTAAGCTATTTTGCCGTGGATATTTTCATTCGCTTTGCAGGAGGAAGCATGGATGAACTTGAGGCAGAGGAGCGCACAATGGCATTTAAGAATGTCATTTTATTTTTCTCTAGCTTTACTTTGTCCGTGGCTGTATTTGCTTATTTCTCTCTTAAGCCAATTGATAAGATTGAATACGATAGAAAATCAAATTTGAATTGGGATAAGGTAAAGTACCTCTTAAAGATGCCGGCTATTTGGCTTCAAGCATTGATTATTATCTGTGCATATTCTGGATATAAGGTGAGTGATTATTTTAACACGGTTGCACAAGAATTTCTTGGATATTCAGAACAAGAGGCTTCAAGATTTACTTCTTTAGCTTTATGGATTCGTCCTTTGTCGGCCATAGTTTTTGGCTTGATTGCGGATTATATACGACCTTCTAAAATGATCATGTTTTGTTTCTTTTTATTGGCAGTAGGAGGATTGAGCTTAAGTTATAACGTATTCAACCTCAATATTTACTATTTCATTCTATTTACCGTGAGCTCGGTTGCAATCGCTGTCTATGCCTTAAGAGGACTCTATTTTTCTGTTATGAAAGAAGGAAGTATTCCTTTAGTAGTTACAGGAACCGCAATAGGCTTGGCCTCTTTGATAGGTTATTTGCCGGATATTTTCATGGGTCCGGTGTCGGGTTATATTGTAGATGCTAACCCTGGAGAACATGGTCTTCAGAACCTGTTTTTATTTGTATCGATTTTGGCAGTCTTAGGATTCCTTGTAACTTTCGTTTTTAGAAGAATGACAAGAACTCATTCCAATACCAAACATTCTGTTATTCCCTAGGGAAACTAAATTTTGGGGACAGAATTTAGGGCGTGTTTGAACATGCCCTTTTTTTTACGTCTTTTTCCCCTTTTCCAAAAGGTGTTTTTCCCATTTGAACTGAATAAATATTGGTTTTCTTTAGTATCTGAAAAGACTAAGAGGCATAGTCAGTATTTCAAACAATATCAATCGACTTTACCCAAATGAATTTGACACTGACTCTTTAAGTTTTACTCAATTTCTGGATTGTTGAATAGAGTGAACAAAATTGGTTCGAATTTCCTCTCGTCTTTTTAGAACTAAATTTTCCTTAAGTTTCGAGTAAGATGATCATATTTT
>JBCCIF010000103.1:0-11136 GCA_039028335.1 Bacteroidota bacterium | reverse complement strand
TTTTCTCCCGCTTGTTTCATATTAAATTTGCTCTTTCTTTCTGTGAAAAAGACATGGTTTTTTGCATAGAAAATGCATTAATTTGACCTTTTATTTCAAATACATGGATATACCCAATAAATACGATCCTTCTCTTGTTGAAGATAAATGGTACAGCTATTGGCTGGAACATGAAATGTTCAAGTCAGTGCCGGATGAAAGAGAATCTTATACAATTGTTATTCCTCCTCCAAATGTCACTGGGGTCCTTCATATGGGGCACATGCTCAATAATACGATTCAAGATGTTTTGATTCGAAGAGCGAGAATGTTGGGATACAATGCATGTTGGGTTCCCGGAACGGATCATGCTTCGATCGCGACTGAAGCAAAGGTGGTTCAGAAACTCAGAAAAGAGGGAATCAAGAAGTCTGATTTAAGTAGAGAAGAGTTCTTGAGCCATGCTTGGGAATGGAAGGAGAAACACGGAGGAATTATTTTAGATCAATTGAAGAAATTAGGCGCGAGTTGTGATTGGGATAGAACCCGATTCACAATGGACCCTAAGTATTCTGAAAGTGTGTTGGATACATTCATTGATCTCTTTGAAAAAGGGAAAATTTATCGAGGAAAGCGCATGATTAATTGGGATCCAGCTGCACTTACTGCCTTGTCAGATGAAGAGGTTTTTTATAAAGAAGATCCAGGTAAATTGTATCACGTTCGATACCAAATCGCGGGGAGCGAGGATGAATGGTTAACAATTGCAACTACTCGGCCTGAGACTATTTTGGGAGATTCTGCAATTTGTATACATCCAGAAGATGAGCGCTATACGCACTTACATGGTAAAAGAGCTATAGTCCCGATGGTCAAACGCGAAATCCCGATCATACTTGATGAATACGTTGATCGCGAATTTGGTACGGGTTGTTTAAAGGTGACTCCAGCACATGATGTTAATGATAATGAATTGGGCATAAAGCACAATTTAGAGGTCATCGACATTTTTAACGCAAATGGGAGCTTGAACGAACAAGCCCAATTTTATATTGGAGAAGATCGATTTGATGTTCGCAAGAAGATTGAAAATGACTTGAAAGAAGCGGGCCACTTAATTAAGGTAGAAGAACACATTCACAATGTAGGCTATTCAGAAAGAACCAATGTGCCTATTGAACCGCGTTTATCTCTGCAATGGTTTGTGGATATGAAAGAGCTATCAAAACCAGCTTTGGATAACGTAATGAATGATAGGATTCGCTTTTATCCTGAAAAGTTTAAAAACTCCTACCGCAATTGGATGGACAATATCAAAGATTGGTGTATATCTCGCCAGCTCTGGTGGGGACATCAGATTCCGGCTTTTTATTTTGGAGAGGGAGAGAATGATTTTGTCGTTGCAAAAACCAAAGAAGAAGCTCTCGCAAAAATCCAGGAAGAACGTCCTGAATTAGAACTTTCGGATTTGAAACGAGATGAAGATGTAATGGATACCTGGTTTTCCTCATGGCTATGGCCTATTTCAGTATTTGACGGATTCTACAAGCAAGATGAATTGGACTATTATTATCCCACCAAGGATTTAGTGACAGCACCAGAGATCATGTTTTTCTGGGTGGCTCGAATGATCATTGCGGGTTATGAATACAAAGGAGAAAAGCCTTTTCAAAATGTTTATTACACGGGAATAGTAAGGGATAAATTAGGCCGAAAAATGAGTAAGTCACTCGGTAATTCTCCTGATCCTATTGAGTTGATGAACGAATACGGAGCAGATGGTGTTCGAGTGGGAATGTTATTGACCTCTCCTGCCGGCAATGATCTTCCTTTTGATGAAAAATTGTGTGAGCAAGGAAGGAATTTTTCGAACAAGATTTGGAATGGATTGAGGTTAGTAAAGGGTTGGGAAGTTGAAGAAAAAAAGGCCAGTCCCTCGGCTGAATTTGCCATAAAATGGATGAAATTTAGAATAGCGGAGGCTTTGGAATCCATCAATGCGAACTACGATAAATTCAGAATTTCTGAAGTTTTGATGAGCTGCTATAAATTGGTTTGGGATGATTTCTGTAATTGGTATTTAGAAATGGTTAAACCAAAATATGGCCATAGTATAGATGCAAAAACATTGAAAACCACCATTGCGATTTTCGAAGATTTGCTGAAATTGATTCATCCGTTTATGCCATTCATTTCTGAAGAAATTTGGCATCTTTTGAGAACGCGAAATGGAGCGAATGATGCTTTGGTTCTGTCCAATTGGCCTATGCAAGAATCTTACGATAAACAGGTATTAAGCGATTTCGAAAAACTAAACGATGTAGTTTCCGGAATTCGAAAAATTCGAAAAGAAAAAAACATTCCCAACAAAAATGAATTGGAACTAAAGGTGAAAGTGAACAATGAGCATAAGGACGAATTTGATTCTGTAATTGCTCACCTTTGTAATGTTTCAAGCATAAAAAAAGTCGATGAAAAAGTGGAGCAGGCCTTTTCTTTTATCTCCAATAACAATGAATATTTTATTCCTTTTTCTGACGATATAGATATAGAAGCGGAAAAGGAAAAATTGGCCAAACAACTGGATTATACCAATGGGCTTTTGAAGAAGATTAATGGAAAGTTATCTAACGATTCTTTTGTGAATAATGCACCTGAACAAGTCGTGGCTGCAGAGCGAAAGAAACAAGATGATGCCATCAGCAAGATAAAGATATTGGAGGAAAAATTGGCTTCATTGAGTTGATGACCGATGAGCGCAAAATAGAGATTGAACAGTTGATTCTTTCGAACATGGCTAAAGTCAAGGAGAAGATTGAGGAGCTCAAAGAATTGACGAAGCCCATTGCCCCTGAAAATGCTATTGGGAGAGTTTCGCGTATGGATGCTATAAATAATAAAAGCATCAATGAAGCGGCTTTGCGCAAAGCGGAACAGAAATTGTTTAATATGGAACGCGCATTGGAGCGATTAAAAACGGAAAACGATTTTGGAATGTGCAAAAAGTGTGGTCAAGAAATAATTGCCGGTAGAATTATGCTAATGCCCGAAAGTCCATTTTGCACTCCTTGTGCAAGTAGATAACTACTCCTTAACTATCATTCCTTTTTTATAGATAATCTCCTTTTTTTGATTGCCCTTTTCGTCAAATTCTATTAAACTTCCTTCGAGCGTATCATTTTTGAACTCTTTGATTGTGTACTGCGTACCGTCCTCTCTCCATCCTTTCCAAACGCCACTTTTAAGATCCATATCATACTCATACTCGCTTCTCAAATTTCCATTCGTATAATATTCCCTGTAAATCCCATGCTGTTTACCGTCTTTCATGAATCCTTCTTTCAATGGGCTGCCACTTTCATACCAAATGTACCACTCACCTTCTTTCTTTCCTTCTAAATAGGTTTGTTTGGTTTGTTGATTTCCATTCTTGTAAAATGTATATGCCACCCCACTATAGGGTTCACCATCATAATATGCGAGCAATCCCTCAGTGCTGCTATTCATTTTCAAATCTTCAATAAGAACAGTTTTGTTTTTTAGCAATTCGTCAGCCGTTTCAACTGCATAGCTCGGATTTTTTTCTGAACTCGAGCACGCGTTCAAAATCCAACAGAAAATGAAAAGAATATTTCGGCCTTTAATTAGCATTTGAATCTTGTCAAAAATAATTCAATAAATGTTATTAAATACTAAACTTGAAATAAGTAATTAAAGCTTTTCAATACTTACTTTGTTCAAAATTAAAAGTGAAGATAGCAGCGATTGATATAGGGTCGAATGCCGTGAGATTGTTGATCAAAGAAATTGTCAAAGACAAGAAGAGAATTGATTCGATAAAAATATCATATACACGGGTTCCCATTCGATTGGGTGAAGATGTTTTTACGATAGGTAAAATTTCAGAAGAAAAACGTTATCAGCTAACTAAGACCATCAAAGCGTTTAAGCATTTAATGGATGTACAGGATATCAATCTGTTCAGAGCCTGCGCTACCTCTGCTATGCGGGAAGCCTCCAATAACAAAGAAGTACTTAAGCACATTGCTAAAGAAACAAAGATTGGCATAGACGTAATTACTGGAGAACAAGAAGCTGAGCTTATCTTTTCCAATTTTGTTACTCAGAAACTCGATCGCGAAAAAGTCTATTTGTATATCGATGTTGGAGGCGGAAGCACAGAGTTGTCCGTAATCAAGAAAGGCAAGAAAGGGAAAGCCGCATCCTTTAAGTTAGGTACGGTGCGCATATTGGAAGATAAAGACGAGAAAAGAGATTGGAATGAAATGAAAGAATTCTCTTCATCCTTAAAAGACAAATACAAGCATATTGTCGGTATTGGAACCGGAGGTAATATCAACAGAATTTTCAAGGAGAGTAGACGCAAGACTTACGAAAACATTACATTTAAGGAAATTGAGCAAATAAAAGAATACATTCAATCTTTCTCGATGACAGATAGGTTAAGACTTCTCAAGTTGAAACCCGATCGAGCAGATGTCATTATACCTGCCGCTAAGATTTACCTATATGTGATGAGGCATGCAGGTATAAAAGAATTAGTAGTTCCGAGAATTGGCCTTTCCGATGGTATTATCTACGATTTGTATCAGAAACATTTGGAGGGTAAAGATTAAATCCAATCGACCTATTATTCGTATTTTTGCATTCAACGGATTACTTTGGTAATTGGTCAAATCTTCTTTTTTTATGAATCAAGTTGAGCCCTATATTCCAAAAAATAAAGTAAGAATAGTTACAGCTGCCTCATTGTTCGATGGGCATGATGCCGCAATAAATATTATGCGCAGAATCATGCAGTCTACGGGCTGCGAAGTAATTCATCTTGGACATGATAGAAGTGTTGAGGAAGTAGTGGATACCGCTATCCAGGAAGATGCGCAAGCCATAGCTATGACTTCCTACCAAGGGGGACATAATGAGTACTTTAAGTACATGTATGATTTACTCAAAGAAAAAGGAGCGGGTCATATTAAGATATTTGGCGGAGGTGGGGGGACAATTCTGCCCGAAGAAATTAAAGAATTACACGATTATGGAATCACCCGGATTTATCATCCGGATGATGGAAGAGAAATGGGCTTGCAAGGAATGATCAACGATCTTATTGAACAAGCTGATTTTCCAACAGGAAACAAATTGAATGGAGAGTTCAAGAGTTTTTCAAAAGACAATTATGGCGAACTCGCTCAATTGATTTCTGGAGCGGAGAATTTCAGAGAGAATTACCTTGACGAGTTTAACGCAATTAAAGAGGATGCTGAAAAATCTACTACTCCTATTTTAGGTATTACAGGAACAGGAGGAGCAGGAAAATCATCAATGGTTGATGAAATAGTCAGACGTTTTTTATTGGACTTTAGAGATAAGAATATTGCAATAATCTCAGTAGATCCCTCTAAGCGAAAAACAGGCGGAGCATTATTAGGCGATAGAATTCGCATGAATGCAATTAAGAATGCAAGAGTCTATATGCGTTCTCTGGCAACGAGACAAAGTAATCTTGCTTTATCAAAACATATCGAAGATGCCCTGAATATTCTGAAGGCAGCCCAATTTGATATGATCATATTGGAGACATCTGGAATTGGTCAATCGGATACGGAAATTCTTGATTTCTCTGATGTTTCACTTTATGTTATGACGCCTGAGTATGGAGCAGCAACCCAGCTGGAGAAGATTGACATGTTGGATTTTGCGGATCTGATTGCCATCAATAAATTTGATAAGAGAGGGGCTCAAGATGCCTTAAGAGATGTAAAGAAAACCTATCAAAGGAATCATCAACTCTGGGAAAGTCCAGTTGATGGTATGCCAGTTTTTGGAACGATCGCCTCTCAATTTAATGATCCTGGAACCAATTCACTTTACCGCGCAATTATTGACAAAATTGACGAGAAGACGAGTGCTAATCTTAAAAGTGAATTTCAAAAATCAAAGGACGAAAGCGAAAAGATATTTATCATTCCTCCAAAAAGAACCCGCTATTTATCGGAGATTTCTGAAAATAACAGGAGTTATGATAAATGGGTTGAAGACCAAGCCAAAGTTGCTGAAGATTTGTATGGATTACACAAATCAATAGAGCATTTTAAGCAATCAAATCTCGAAGATAAAGATCGTTTAATCAAAGGCATAGAAGAGGCTTTTGAAGATTTAAAAAAGGATCTGGACCCGCGAAACTTCGAACTGGTTCAGAATTTTCGAATTGAGAAACAACGATATAAAGAAGACGAATACGTTTTCAAAGTAAGAGATAAGGAAATCAAGATTCAAACGCACAAAGAATCATTATCTCATCAAAAAATTCCAAAAGTTGCCTTGCCCAGATTTGAGAATTGGGGCGCTATTTTGAAGTGGATTCTTCAAGAGAATGTTCCAGGAAAATTTCCCTTTGCAGCGGGTATTTACCCTTTCAAGAGAGAAGGTGAAGACCCTACAAGAATGTTTGCAGGAGAAGGTGGTCCGGAAAGAACCAATAGAAGGTTTCACTATGTTTCCTTAGGTATGCCAGCTAAGCGTTTATCTACGGCATTTGACTCGGTAACACTCTATGGAAATGATCCAGGATATCGACCCGATATCTACGGTAAAATTGGCAATGCTGGTGTTTCAGTGTGCTGCTTGGATGATGCTAAAAAATTGTATTCCGGCTTTGATTTAGCACAGCCAAACACTTCGGTTTCGATGACCATTAATGGACCTGCTCCTATGCTTTTGGCCTTTTTTATGAATGCTGCAATTGATCAGCAATGCGAGAAATTCATCAAAGAAAAAGGGTTAGAGGCTAAAGTTGAAGCCGTCAAGAAAAAGAAGTATGACGATAAAGGAATTCAGCGTCCAGGCTATACCGGTGATATTCCTGAAGGGAATGACGGACTCGGTTTGATGCTCCTTGGATTAACTGGTGATGAGGTACTGGATAAAAAAGAGTATGATCGAATTAAAGCCGAAACCATTGCCGTGGTGAGAGGTACTGTTCAAGCAGATATATTGAAAGAAGATCAGGCTCAAAATACCTGTATTTTTTCTACAGAATTTGCATTGAGAATGATGGGTGATGTGCAGGAATATTTTATCGAAAAGAGCATTCGAAATTTCTATTCGGTATCTATTTCTGGTTACCACATTGCAGAAGCGGGAGCCAATCCAATTTCCCAATTGGCATTTACACTAGCTAATGGATTTACCTATGTTGAATATTATCTGTCTCGCGGGATGGATATCAATAAATTTGGACCGAATTTATCTTTCTTCTTTTCCAATGGAATTGACCCAGAATATGCGGTGATTGGTCGAGTAGCCCGAAGAATTTGGGCCAAAGCAATGAAACTTAAATACGGTGCAAATCCAAGAGCTCAAATGCTCAAATACCACATTCAAACGTCCGGTAGATCTTTACATGCTCAAGAGATTGATTTCAATGACATTCGTACGACATTGCAGGCACTATATGCGATTTATGACAATTGTAACTCATTGCACACGAATGCCTATGACGAAGCCATAACTACTCCAACAGAAGAATCAGTTCGGAGAGCAATGGCCATTCAGCTAATTATAAATAAGGAATTAGGACTGGCTAAAAATGAAAACCCGCTACAAGGTTCTTTCATAATCGATGAATTGACCGACTTGGTGGAAGAAGCGGTGTTAACAGAATTCGATCGCATAACAGAACGCGGTGGTGTTTTGGGAGCTATGGAAACCATGTATCAGCGGAGCAAAATTCAAGAAGAAAGTATGTATTATGAAACGCTCAAACATACTGGAGAATATCCGGTAATTGGAGTGAATACTTTCTTAAGTTCAAAAGGTTCTCCTACCATTGTTCCAGATGAAGTCATTCGGGCAACAGAAGAAGAAAAGGAAAATCAAATTGCTACCCTTAAGAGCTTACATGAACTGAATACAGATGAGAGCCGGGATGCTTTGAAAGTGATTCAAGATGCCGCCATTAAAAACGAGAATGTCTTCACTGCATTAATGGAAGCGTCAAAACTATGTTCATTGGGACAGATCACAAATGCCCTGTTTGAAGTAGGTGGGCAGTATCGCAGAAATATGTAAATTGGTGCAAACCAAAACACAAATTTCATGAAACCTATTCTAAAGAATATTCTTGCTGTGATAGCTGGGGTTATTGCAGGGAGCTTAGTTAATATCGGAATTATAATGATTGGGGTGGCCCTTGTGCCGGTTGAAGGTTGCGGAGGAATTTCTATGTTCACACCCGAATACATGGAATGCCTGGCAAGTGCAATGCCCAATTTCAAATTTGTAAACTTTATAGCTCCGTTGCTTGCCCATGCTTTAGGCACTTTGGTTGGCGCCTTTGTTACAGCTAAAATTGCTTCAAGCTATTCAAAATGGCTAGCTCTGCTCATTGGAGTCTGGTTCTTAATTGGAGGGGTCTCCGCTATAATGGACCTTGGTGGGCCAGCTTGGTTCAAAGTCGTGGATCTTGGCTTAGCATATATCCCAATGGCATTGTTGGGATGGAAATTGTCTGGAAAAAAGGCATAAAAAAAACCACCTCAATTTGAGGTGGTTTCCGTTTTATTCTTGTTCAATAAGTGATTTAAAAATTCACTTTGAATTCAACCCGTCTGTTTTGAGCTCGGCCGGTTGAAGTATTGTTATTGGCAATCGGTCTGGTTTCCCCGAATCCTTGGGTTTTCATACGGGTAGATCCTATGCCCTTATTGACAAGATACGTTTTTACAGAAGCTGCCCTTCTTCGAGAAAGGTCCATATTCTTCGTGTCATCTCCCTGGCTATCAGTATGCCCGTGAATATCCAAATTATATGCAGGATTTTCTTGCATAACTTTCACCACATTGTCCAAAATCGAAAAAGATGATGTTTTGATAATGTCTTTACCTGACTCAAATTTGATTCCAGTTAATGCTCTTGTAAACAACTCTTTTACTTCCTCCTTTACTTCAGGACATCCCTTATTGGCCTTAATTCCAGCTACTTCTGGGCACTTGTCTTCGCCATCAGTTACGCCATCTCCATCCGCATCCGGGCATCCATTCAATTCTATTAATCCTTTGGTATTTGGGCAATTATCTTTCGAGTCCATGATCCCATCTCCATCTGTATCGGGACAACCATCAAAAGAAGCAATTCCTTTTATGGTCGGACATTGATCATCTGCATCTTTAATTCCATCTCCATCACTATCTGGGCAACCAGCGAATTGAGGAAGGCCTGGTTTATTAGGGCACTCATCTTCAGCATCAGATATTCCGTCTCCATCACTATCAGGACATCCATTTGCAGTAGCCGATCCCGCTTGATCTGGACATAAATCTAAAGCGTCTGTTATTCCATCACCGTCTCTATCAAATGGGCAACCTTTTTCATCGACCGGAGTATTCATCGGTGTGTCTGGGCAGATATCTTTTTTATCAACTACACCATCACCGTCACTATCTGTGCCCATTGAGATTCCATATCCCAAACCTACCGTGAGAAGAAAAGACTTGTCATTTTTGTTGTCTCGGCTATCAAAATTATCTCTGAAGTCTTGAGAATGCCAATTGTAAAGTCCTTGAACAGTTAGCCCCCATTTTTCGTCTAAGGGAATATTGATGCCAGGACCGATACTAAATACGTGATCTGAGCCATTTGTAACGAAGTCACCTCTGTGCTCTGCTACTCCTGCGCCCAGAGCTAAGAAAGGTCGAAAGCCTGCGTCTTCTTTCATGATTAAACCATTATTAAACTTGTATTTCAATAGAGCAAGACCGAGAGCCGTGTTCGATTCGAAAGAGCGATTTAGTCCATTTTCTTCACTGGCACCCCAGTTGCCATCCGTGATTTGAAGATTTAGGTCAAAAGAGGGAGAGAGATAAATGCCCAAGTTACCCCCGATTTGTCCATTAAATGGGTCAAATAATGAAAGTGAATTGTCATTCAAGTCTCCAATGTACCCTAGAGAACCACCGACTAAACTGATGTTTATGGGGCTTTCAGATGTTTGACCTTGCACATTGTAGTAGGCAAGAACGAGAAACAGACCAATTAATGTAATATGTATTCTTTTCATAGGTATTAATTTATTTCTTTACAAAATGAATGATTGATTGAACCCTTCAAGAGATCAATTGTTGTTTTGAAAATTAAATTTTAACAATTTTAATCGTATGGCTAACATAACTTTGGGTGGAAACCCCGTTCAAACGTCTGGTGAACTTCCTTCGGTAGGAACTGAGATTTCATCTTTTAGACTGACAAAAATGGATTTGTCACAATTGAACTCAGAAGATTTAAGGGGAAAGAAAATACTCTATAACATATTTCCAAGTATTAACACAGGCGTTTGTTCAAAATCAGCCAAAGAATTCAATACCTCAGCGGCCTCTTTAGAAGATGCATCGGTACTTTGTGTTGCAAGAGACTTGCCTTTCGCATTCAAGAATTTTTGCGATGCTGAAGGAATAGAGAATGTGATTTGTGCTTCTTCTTATAAAGATGACTCTTTTGAAAAAGCGTTCAATGTTTCAATGGTAGATGGCCTATTCGAAAGTCTTTTTTCAAGAGCAGTTGTAGTAGCTGATGCAGAAGGTAAAGTCATTTATACAGAACAAGTATCCGAAATAGGAGAGGAGCCTAATTACGAAGCTGCTTTAGCCGCTTTGAATGGTGCTTAATTCAATTCGCTTATTTGTTTTCGAATTGAATTCATTCGATTTTTATTTACATCTCTATCACCATAGCCCCATCTTGAAGCCGATCTAAAATGGATGAGGTTTTGTTCAGTGTCGAATAAAAATTCAACATCGTCAGTCCAAATCCCAACCTTGTAGGTGCAATGCATATAGTTTTGAGAATGCTTAATAATTTGCGTATTCGGCCCAAAGATTTGTTGAATACTCTCATGAATGGGCTCAAGGTCTTCGTTGTATGAAATGGCCTCAAGGTAGTTTCCATCTTCCTTGCTCATAGTTGAATTGACGCAATTTGGGCGATCGGGACATGGAGCAAGTTGGTTGTTTTTCACACCGGGTTCAAAAGCATTGCCTCGGCTAATGAAGAACAATCCGACAAAGGCAAAAACAAATAGACCAATAATTAGTTTGACTAGAATTTTCAGGACTTTCATATCGCTTAAACATAAGGGTTTTT
>JBCCIF010000102.1:0-11176 GCA_039028335.1 Bacteroidota bacterium | reverse complement strand
GCTCTTATTAAATAGAGCGGCTTTGAAAATAAACCCTTTGTTTTTTTAATCTACGACCATTCTTCTTTTGAAAGAAGCGTTATTGGTAATGACTTCGACATAATACATGCCTTTGGGGTATTCCCGCATATCCAGCTTGTACTTGCCTCCGAAAAACTCTTTTATTTCTTTAACTATAGATCCTCTTGTATCCAAAATTCTCAGTTGTCCCATATTTCCAAAAAACTCAATTGTAAAAGAGCCATCATTGGGATTTGGATAGAGCTTAAAAGGATCCATTGCATTCAAGTCAAAGTCTCCAGACTTAATAGATCCTGGCGCATCAATATTGTCTGGATCTGCAAAAGTATTTGCAACCCTTTCGTCATCTTCGTAATACTTTATAAGCATTTCAAAGAAATCGTCTTCTGCTGAAGCATCCTCTAAATCCTCTATTAGATCAGATACATTTTCTGTTTCCTGACCGCTTACTAGACCACAATTGAGATTACCAGCATCATCGTAATCTGGCATACCACAACCGCAAATTCCGGGCTCGGTTTTCTCCTCATCATAAGGACAATTGTCTAAATAATCCGATATTCCATCTCTATCGGTATCCGCGCAAAGCAAGATATCATCAATTGCAAAGTATTCGTTTTGCGCACAATCAAACTGATTTTCACCTGTCATAGATTCCACCTGAATAGCAATATGTTTCAGCTCCATCAATACTGCTTCTAAGTCCTCCCCTGTTCCTGACCAAACATCATCACTTAATTGCAGTGTTAGAAATTGCCATTCTTGTGAAGCATCTACCTCTATACTTGCGTTAAGAATCATTCCATTCATCCCTTCGAGGAAAACATTGAGAGTTGTATTCTGATCTATCTGAAGAGAATCCGTCTGAGGAATTCCATTCCACCAATACCAATGCATAACGCCACCCATCGCTGCTCCTGCATACAGCCCACCAAAATCTGGACTTTTCATGCATTGCACTTCTTGAGAATAATCGGATCCAATAATAAATCCACTTCCTGTAGGACTATTCGGAATAAATGATGCATCACAAATAAAATTTTGATTCGTAGTAAGCTCATTCGAATGATTAGCGAATAAACCGTCTTGATAATTATCCATTACTCGCCATCCTTCATTGTTGTCATTGAAGCTTACTTCTATACCGCATTGTACCGCATTGGACTGATATCCTCCATCGCATATCGGATTTGAAAGACAACTTCCATCCGCACAATCGATAACACCATCGCCATCATCATCGACTCCATTGTCGCAAATCTCTGCAGAGCATATAGAACCAGATATTTGGGGAGCACAGGACTTCTGGGTAGAACTAAATTGTTCGGCATTCACATCTCCGTAATAGTAATCTCCGAATCCGGCATATGAAGAAGATCCATCAGCATTCCCCCAATAATTATCTGTAGTTGTAATGGTCCCATTTGAACGGTTGCGAATTGCAAGCGAATTGCAACCAAAATTATTACCAGATAAGGAAGAACAACTTGAGTTATTATCGCATAATATTCCGTAATTATTTCTCGTAAACAAGTTACAAGAGACGGTCGCATTGGAAACATCCTCCAAATGAGCTCCCACATTTCTATACTTAAATGTACAGCCTTCAACTGTAGTATAATTACTCGATCCATTGGCTATGATGCCCTTTCCAAATGGGTCGGGACCATCAACGGAAAAGTCAATATCTTTAAACGTAATGTTATCTGCACCATTTAATCGGACAGGAAACTCCAGACTCAAGCCATTTGTTAATACTATATTGGCCTCAGCATTTGATGCTAAACCAAATACGATATTATCTGAATTGGTTAAACTAATAGCTGTTTTTGGATCCAATGTTACACTTCCCAATGTATTCCCTTTAAAAAGCAAGTCATCAACTCCACTGGCATTATAGTTCTCCAAATTCAAAGCACCGTTATCCGGATTGTATCCAGTATCCCTAAAGTCGGAATTTGTCACAGTGTGATTATTTCCTCCTTTAATAAATACACCCCGAAGTCGTTTGTTTACCGTGACATTATCAATTTCTATATTGTCGCAAGAGACCGTCCAAATCCCGATTCCCCACATATATGATCCGTTAAAAGACAGATCTACATTTTTAATTGAGGAATTTCTTACATCCACAAATCGAATTGGATGCAAAACATTCATTTGACTATTTATAATGACATTGGAATTAGGTATTGAACCATCGGAGACAATAATATTTTCTCCTCCATCAATATGAATAGAGGTTTGAGGCATCAAATTGACCCCACCTAAATCGTTGTTATTCACATAAATCCCCCCTGGCAAATTATTCGAACAAATATCCTTGAAATATATAGCGGCATCCCAACATTCGTCTCCGGAATCATAAAAGTCATTGTCTGTAACTTGAACATCTCCGGCTCCATTGGAATAAACCGATCTTACCCTATTTCTAATTCTGTTGTTATTGATATTAATATTTGTCGAATTCTCAGTTAATACAATACCGTAGTTAGAGAAGACTGAAGTACTTGTTCCTGAGAGATCCAATCCAGCGATTTCAATATCGGTAGCCGCCTCTACTAAAAAGACTTGTTCACTTGAGGACCTCAACCACACTGAAGGACTCCCGGAAGAATAGCCTGGCGCACTTGTCCCATCGATTCGCATTGATGTGGTCAAATTGGGTAAATCCGAACCAAGTGAAATATTTCCTGAAACCGCAAATGAGATACAATTGTAATTCGCATTTGAGTTGGCTTCTTGAATGGCTGCTCGCAATGAACAATTTCCAGAAGCATCCGCACAATTCCCATCTCCCAGATTCGCATCAGGTGTATCAGTGGTCACATCAACATTGAAACATGAATTGTAAGCCGAAGCTGGACAATCACCGTCATTTTCATCAATTAAACCATCTCCATCATCATCAAGACCATTATAGCAAACCTCACCGCAAACAGATTGCCCAGCGCAATCAGGATCATAGCAATCGGCTAAACCGTCTCCATCATCATCAATACAATTTGCGCAATTCTCCGTTGAATATTGTATGCTCAACATGAGGTCCTCTGCCTCTCCCATTATTATTTGATCTCCACTTACTGAACCAGAAGTCAAAGGCGTTTCTGATACAACCGCTCTAGCATTTACAGTACCTGCATCAAAGCCTAATGGAACTGGAATGACTTCCGTGATAACCTGAACGCCATTACCTTGCTGATTTCCTATTATAACATCGTCAAAAGCTCCATCGTCATCCCAATCCAATCCTATGGCATAATGCCTTGTCAAGTTCTCGTTGGAATTGATAGTTAATGTAGCTTCAACATTTCCTCCGCTTACTGTTTCCGTAATGGAAAATCCATCGTCATTATCTCCTGTAGCCGATGAATTTTTAGGATTTGTAGAATCATAATCTACGGTAGAGCCAAGGTAAACCGTTGTATAATCTGGCACTCCATCGTTTCCTAAATCCTGATAATAAGTCAGTATGCGGACATCAGGTAATCGACTATTATCACCATAGTCAAATTCATAAACCGCGGGAATATCCATTGGACATGAGAATCCATCATTTTTGCTCAAACCATTCACAGATGAAGACACAACTCGTCCTTCCAATTGCTCAACATCCACTCTGATGATTTTTCCAGACGAATTATTGGAGGCATATAAATACCCATCAGATCCTGTCCATTGACCTCCATGGCCTGAATTCGGCAAGTTCGACCCTGAGATTTCTCCTAAATAGGACTCCATATTCGTAAGGACTTCGTACTTATATAATTTCTTTTTATGCAAACCATAGAAATTCCCATCTACGTTGTAGGCGAAATCCCAACCTGGAAGGCCTTGACCGTAGTGAATATCAACTATTTCAGGTACAGATGGATCTATCTTATACATATCATTTCCCACGGTACCGTACCATAAACCATTTGGGTGCATATCTCCACGAAAGCAGTTCTTAGGAAAACGAATTCCCAAATCAATAACTACTCCATTTGCATCGAGCTGAATGAATTTTTTGCCACTTGCCCCAAATACTAAGCCTGTATTAACATCAAATCCTAAACCATTTGCAAAATCAGAAGCTATTGCGATCTGATCATAATCACCGGTAATGGGATTGAGTTTTCCATATACATTGGGTGTATTGTTCCCTGACTTTTTGTACACCTGATAGAATGCCGGTTCGCACTGATACGTATTCGGACTGTCTTTTAAGGAATTATCGACATTCACCGATGAGGTCAAAAATCCCCCATTTAGGACTGCACCGCTTATCGTAATATTATTATTGAATGTTCCGTTTGGCGTTCCATTGGCTACCACAAATTCATAAGCCAATCGGACCGTTTCTCCTGCTGGTAATGTTATCTCTGACCAGGTAATTGAACCGGTAGCATTTTCGGTCGGTGAAGAATTAAGTGAAAAACTTCCACCTCCATCGAAGTCTATAGTATCTTGAGAAAAAACAAATCCAATCGGAAGATTATCTGAAATTGAAAAGGTCGCTTCTGTTGTTGAGCTGTTTGTGAAATAAACTTGATAAGCTCCAACTCCTGTCGAAGGTGTTTCTGATGTTGCAAAAATTGAACCTGTAATGACTTGGCAAGGCGTTACATTGTCACAATCTCCGTCTGCACAATCCGTATTGCCATCATTGTCATTATCAATACCATCTCCGCAGATTTCAACCGGAAAAGGAGAAAGGAAAGCCCCATCAATTAATGTTGTGTCCGAACTTGAGGGAGTAATCCAATGCACATTCAAATGGTCCCCTCCAGATCCTTCTTTTTGCAAGAATTCCACATAATATTTTTGTCCTGCTGTTAAAGAAATGGAATTTGAAATCTGGCTTGAATACTTGGTAAATTCATCTACTTCAGTATACCCGTTTATCGATGCCCTCAAAGACATATTATCAGGATTGTCATTTGAACTTAGATAGAACTCGCAATCATTGTCTCCCGAAATAACAAATTTATAAGAACCGCTTTCGGTAGGATGAATGTATCCGCGTATTCTCGTTCCGTATGCATTCTCGAGATGCTCCTGAGAACTAAAATTCGTTAAAAACCCGAATTCATCTGCATGAAAAGGATAGTTCTCGTGAGAGGTTAAATCTGAAATATCATCTCCTTCAATTTCATACCAACGCTCATAAAAAATCGACCCCTGATTGAAATTCGAGCAATCGGGATCGTTATAGTCAATTAGGCTATCACCATCATCGTCAATACCGTTATTACAAATTTCTTGACCTTCTAATGTCGTGAATACGACTATAGGAATTATGAGCAAAATACTTCTTAAAAATCTATTCATACCAA
Organism: Bacteroidota bacterium; assembly: GCA_039028335.1. Classification (GTDB taxonomy): domain Bacteria; phylum Bacteroidota; class Bacteroidia; order Flavobacteriales_D; family JABDKJ01; genus JABDKJ01. The sequence continues at coordinate 5,837 of JBCCIF010000102.1, read as the reverse complement.
ATATTTAGGATTTTCCATTCTAAGCTTACGCACCATTAGTCGAAGAGACTTTAGAATTAGACGACATGCACCTGAAGATTTCAACAGATCATCGAAAAATCTCCTAAAGTGTGCCTCGATTTAGACAAGAGAAATGAATACTTTTGGATTTTCAATTCAATCTTATGAGTAAGTCCAATCTTCTGATCTTTCTTGTCGCTTGCATTTTTACTTCTTGCGAAAGCCCAAAAAGTTGTTCAGATTTTCACACAGGCAAGTTCAAGTATAAAGACTCTTCATCGGGTATGGCTCCTGATTTGATTATTAACAGGACTGAAGATTATCAGGTGGAAAGCAGCGAAAGTGCAGATTATGCAGACACTTTTAAAATAGTTTGGACGAGTGAATGCGAATATTATTGCGTTTTTGAGAGCACATCCAAACCAAATAGAATGCCTTATTCTAAATTCGATACCATTTTTGCTGCAATTGTTAGCACTAATTCCGAAGGCTATGTTTTTGAATCACTTTTTTTAGACAAGCGACCTCAAGGTGAATTAATTCTTATTGAAGAATGAGTGCAAAAAAAAGAAAAGAATGGGGAGGAAATGTTTACTCTGAAGACGAATTCCATAACGAAGAAATGGAAACTCTACTTCCTGAAGAACAAGATTTAATTGTTCAACTCGATAAAAAGAGCAGAGCGGGAAAAGTAGTCACCCTAATTCATGGTTTTGTCGGCAAACATGAAGACTTAAAAGAGCTGTGCCGATTATTAAAGAACAAATGTGGTGTCGGTGGAAGTGCGAAAGATGGAGAAATCATTATTCAAGGCAGCAAGATTGAAAAGATTTGCGAAATTCTAGAATCGGAAGGCTATACGTTCAAGCACAGAAGATTAAACTAATGAATTCATTTGGACATCAACTTCGCATTCAAATTTTTGGTGAGTCACACGGACCGGGACTTGGGTTAATCCTTGATGGCATACCACCAGGTATTGCACTTTCTGAAGAAGATTTCTTGGGCGATTTAAAACGCAGACAAGCTGGTGCAAAGGGAACAACTCCACGTGTTGAAAAAGACCTTCCTGAAATTAGAAGTGGGTTGTTCAATGGATTAACAACTGGAGCGCCCTTATGCATAGGATTCAAAAATGAAAATATACGATCAAGAGACTATTCTTTTGTAAAGTCAACCCCACGACCGGGACATTCTGACTGGGTTGCAGATAAGAAATTTAATGGATTCAACGACTTTCGAGGAGGCGGTCATTTTTCCGGAAGGCTAACTTTATGTTTAGTTGCAGCGGGAGTAATTTCAAAAAAAATAGTCTCTTCTATTTCGATACATGCTCAACTGATTGAAGCTGGAGGGTCAGATGTCATTGACATCGCCATTGATAAGGCATTAAAAGATGGGGATTCAATAGGCGGTATTATTGAATGCAGAGCTAGTGATATGCCCGTTGGTTTAGGCGAACCCTTTTTCGACTCTATTGAAAGCAAGATTGCACATTTGATTTTTGCTATTCCTGCAACCAAAGGTGTTGAATTTGGGTCCGGATTTGAAGCTGCAAAAATGAAAGGAAGCGAACACAACGACCCAATTATCGATGAAAGTGGAAAGACAGCAAGCAATAATGCCGGTGGTATAAATGGAGGAATTTCGAATGGAAATGATTTGGTCTTTCGAGTGGCTATAAAACCAACTTCTAGTATTGCTAAAAAACAAAAGACCTTTGATCAAGTAAAAGGTGAAATGTCTACTCTTGAAGTTAGAGGAAGACATGATGCTTGCATTGCATTAAGAGCGCCAGTTGTTGTAGAGTCTGTCTGCGCTATCGCTTTAGCTGATTTTTTTCTGTCTATCTAATGCTCATTTTTCTTCTCTAACCGCTCTTCACCGAAAGTCATTGATAAATTCTAACCTTTAACTATTATAGGCGTAATACCCTTAAGCTTCAATACCCCGAGAACTTTACATATACATGCCACAAGGGGTTACCTTACATATAAAGAATTGGATTTCAAGATTTAATCCAGAACAGACCAATGGTTCTATTGAAGAAAGAATGCAAAGAGAAATCTTTGTATTTATCTATTTCATCTTTTCCATTTTTGCTTTAAGCAGTATAGTATTCTTTTTCTATCTCGAAAAAACTCAAGCAGCAGTATTACCAATATCCTATATTCTCATAGCTGGTCTTAGTGTAGTTCTTATTTCTAAAAATATTCATCGAGTTTTTGGTCAGCGTCTATTCAATGTCTGCACTCTTCTCTTGCCCTTCGTTCTGCAATACTTTTTAGGAGGTATAAAAGCGACAGGTTTTCTCATGATTTGGTCCAGTATTTCAATACTCAATGTGATAAGTCTTAAAGACAATCGGAAGGTAATGATTTGGTGCCTGTGCTTCTTAGGTTTGATAATTCACTCCTTTGAAATTGAGCATGGTCAAATTGAGGCTTTTGAAAATAGCTACTCTAAAAATTTCTTGGCGATGAACTTTGCTTTGGTGGCCTTTATTCATTTTGGGCTAAGTCGATATGTAATTTTTCACCAAATCAGATTGAGAAAAGTATTAATGCGTAATCAAGAGAAACTCGAACTAATTAATGAGAACTTGAGTTATCGGAATACCGAGATAAACGACAGTTTAGTTTATGCGCAACATTTACAAAGCAGCATTTTACCAAAAAGTGAAATACTCTCTGAGCGTTTCCAAGAATTTGAAATCTTCTTTAAACCGAAAGAAGTTATAGGAGGAGATTTCTATTGGTACGGAGAAATTGAAGGAAAGAGAGTCTTTGCAATTATCGATTGCACCGGGCATGGAATTCCTGGAGCTTTTGTGAGCATGATGGGCTATAATCTTCTGAACCACATTATTCTCTCCAAAAGAATTACTTATCCCGGATTCATTTTGAACCAATTGAACCAAATGGTCAAGCAGAGCTTACACCAAGAGAGCTCCGGAAATAAGGACGGCATGGATATGAGTATTATCACTTATGATCCTATTTCAAGAAGTCTGGAATTTGCCGGGGCCAAGAATGACCTTTTTTATCTAGACTCACGCAATGGACTAGTGCGTTTAAAAGGATCGCGATCATCGATTGGTGGATTCAATGGAACAGGCAAAGCTGAGTACGAGACACATGAAATCACTTTGCGAAACAAAACAAAATTTTTCATGACAACGGACGGTCTGATTGATCAATTCGGAGGAGAAAACAATAAGCGTTTCTCTACCAAACGACTTACGAATTTTCTAAAACTCATGATCGACCGTGAAGTAAAGCAAATCAATAAGGATCTCATTTTTGTGCTGAATGAATGGCAAGGAAATAATGAACAACTCGATGACATTCTCTTTTCTACATTCTCGATAGATCCCGTTTTGGAAATCAATCGAACCTTGAAATACAAAAGCTATCACAAAAAGAGCAAAAGAGCCTAGCCTATTTGGTTGGTTTTAATCTCAGTAATTTTCTCGAAAGACTTATTCAGACCTTTAATTACAGCAGAGCTCAAGCCATTGTGCTCCATTTCGTTTAATCCTGTAATGGTACATCCCTTTGGTGTGGTCACACGATCAATTTCAGATTCAGGATGACTGTGATTTTTCTTTAGAAGTGTAGCTGCTCCCAAACAGGTTTGCATGGCAATTTTTTGAGCCATTTCAGACTCGAAGCCCATTTGAATACCTCCTTGTGTAGTAGCTCTAATAAAACGCATCCAAAAGGCGATTCCACTTGCACAAAGAACTGTTGCAGCCTGCAAAAGTTGCTCTGGAATCACAGCTGTTTCGCCCAATGGTTGAAACAAAGCCTCTATCGTATTGCAATGTGATTTACCTGCCTCATTTGAAGCCATGCAAGTCATAGATTCTTGAACGGCAATTGCCGTATTGGGCATGCATCTGAATATAGGGATTTCTGTTCCAATAGCTTCCTCCATTTGTGAAATGGAAAAACCGGTAGCCACTGATACAATAATTTTATTTGGGAAAAGCTCTTCCTTAATTCCATTAAGTACCTCTTTCATCTGGCCTGGTTGAACAGCAAGGATAATTATATCGGCTTTTGAAGCAGCTTCAGCGTTGTTATTTCCAAGAGCTATATTTAAAGCCGATAAATAAGCGATTGTGCTTGTATCTCTTTTAGTCACGGTTATGCCCACTTCATTGAATGAATCATTCTTCCGGAGTCCCTCTGCTATAGCAGAGCCAAGATTTCCTCCACCGATTATGCTTAGCTCTTTGATATTCATTTGAAATGATTTTTCAGGTTTATACGAATAGAAGCAGTGATTAGTTCAATCCAAGTAAAACGCAGAAGAAATTGAGACGACTATGAGATGAATATGTATAAGAATTCTCAATGAATTCAGGCGGCATCTCTTTTTGCTTGAAGTTTAAATGATTCTTTTCTTTTATAAAAGCAAAGGAATAAAGATTTTAAACTATTCGTCCAAAAAAGCAGATTGAAGGAAATACTCAATACTTATTTTTTCACCTTTTCCCAAATCCAATTAGATGCAGAAATAGGCACTTCTTCATTGAAATTTGCAGCCATATATTCGTTATTCAAGGTGCCTTCCTTTCTCATGCGAATATACTCCTGCATAGAAGGTACTGTATGATAATGATGAGTCGTATTTTCAAATACCTTTAAATCAGCATCATATAAGTCATAATAAAGAATGCTTTGAACGATATCAGAAGCCCATTTAGTATCAATTGCATGAAGATCACAGTCACCGGCTAAAGTCAGAACTGAGCAATTTGCTTCTTTATATGCAGTGAACATATCTACTTTATTCAATGTATGGAAGTAGCGATAATGGTGCATTCCAAACCAAAGATCTCCGTCAAAATAATTACCAGTTAAATCTCTGAACCTTTCATCTTCCATCAATTCCTGCGGACTTTTTTGATCTTCATAAAAAGCATGGTAAAAGGGTTGAATTTCACGATACTCTTTTTCAATCTGAACGTAATCCATCTCTTTCAAAATTTTCTGATCCTTTAGAATTCTCAGAGAGTATTCATACCACGAACTTGAAATTCCTCCCCAGGCTATAATCCCTTTAATGCCTTGGTCTTTTGCCACCAATGGAGCGCTCACAGTTCCGAGAGAGTGACCGTATAAGAATATATTCTCTCTATCTATGTTCTTATTCTTTTGCAGTTCCTGAAGACCAGCTTTTAGAGCTTCAACTTCTTGATTGAAGTCCATTTCTGTACATTTTAGAGGCCCATCACTATCTCCCATTCCGGGTTTTTCAATTCTGAAGACAGCAAGCCCTTTAGCCACAAATTCCTCCACCAATTTCTTTATTGGCGCATTGTGATCATAATAATAATCGATCGAAGCACAACCAATACCCGGTAAGAAATAAACAACAGGTGGATTTACTGCTTGCTTTGGAATTTCCAAAATGCTTCTAAGCCTATTCCCCTGATAGTCCACATGACCGTATAAGACATCCGCTTGAGCAGATGTTTCGAAAGGTTTTCCAATTACCTCACCTTTCAATTCCAAGTCTTCACTATTTCGATGTATTCCCAGCTCAATTTTTTCTCCTGCTTTCCAATTTCCAATCTCAGCGACAAAGTGTCCGACATTCTTTAATGAATTATCATTCAATGAATGGATGACATCATTTTCTTTTAAACCCATTTGAAAGGCAGTAGAATTCTCAATAACCCGGACCACGGCAATTCCATTTCCATCATCTGCATCTTTCATGTGACACCCGAAAGATCCTTTTCTTGGCAAGTCTTGACCCAAAAAAGAAGAATACGAGAATAGAACGAATAAGAATATACCGAAATGCTTCATTGCTTAAATTTT
>JBCCIF010000101.1:0-11255 GCA_039028335.1 Bacteroidota bacterium | reverse complement strand
GGCGCACCAGACCACTCCTGGTGCTATGTGGTGATGCGTCTGACACTGGTATAGGAGTTTTTGCCCCCAACCATGAGTTGGAAGCACCCATTATTACGACTTTTTCTTAACTATTTTTTGAATTAGTTTTCCTACCTCAATAGGGTCACCTGATGAATGCAGCTCTTCATTGAGGAGATCGTAAACTTTATTGTATTCTTCTTTGTAAATTGAAGTCTCTCCTTTTTTAACCCGAATTCGCGAAGTTTTAATTTTAGTCTTGAAGTCACCAGGACAAAGCACCACCGCATGAATATTAAATTTGAGTAATTCCATTCGCATGCTTTCGGTCAAAAGATTAAAGGCAGCTTTAGCCGCAGAATATACTCCACGGTAAGGCAAGCCGAAAAGACCTGCAAGAGATGAAATGTTGATGATTTTTCCGTGGCTTCTATTCCGCATGTGCGGCAAAACTTCTTGCATGACACGAACAGCTCCATAGTAATTGGTGTCAAAATGTTCTTGCATTTCGTTAACCGATGAATCTTCTACAGACCCAACCATTCCAATACCGGCATTATTTACTAAGACATCAATTTTTTCTTCTTTGAGAATAAGGAAGTCTATGGCTTCTTTAATTGATTTTTCTTGAGTGATATCCATCTTCAAATAGACAATATCATTTCTCGTTTCACCCATGGAAGCTTTTCTGCTCGTTCCGTATACCTTGTGTCCTTGATTCTTGAGAAATAAAGCCGAAGCCAATCCAATTCCTGAAGACGCACCAGTGATGAGTATGACCATAATTAAAAGAAAAAAGGGCAAGCTACTCATATCGCACCGCTACAACCGTCTACCCTTGCTGCCTTCCGACCCTGGGGGAGTTCAACAGGAGCTGGTCGTACAAGACTTGCCCAAGCCGCAAATGTATAAAAAAGCAATTCTTAGCATGAAAAAAAATGTTTAATTCAAACAAAGAATATTCAAATGACAGAAAAACCCTTAGATCACGTAGGATTCGAAGAGCAAAAGGCTTCTTTACTGGTCGTTACATTCTGGCCAATTATAGTTCTTATTGCCTATTCAATTTGTTTGGCATTATTTATAAATGAGTTTTCTGAGGGATCAGAGCTTTTGGTGAGTATTGGAACCTATTTGATATCTCTTGCCATACTTACTCTATCTTGTTTTTGGTCTCGGAAGCGTTATTGGGCAAGTAAGTGTTCATATCTATCTGCCTTGAAAATCAACATTGTAGCGACCGTGGTGTCTAGTATTGTGAGCACGGTGATTTTCTTTTTATTCTTCGATTTTTTCTATGGCGATTATATGGCGGCTCAAGAAATGGAATTGGTAGAAGGTATTGAGGCTTACAATTTGACAGATGATCAGAAAGCCGAATCCTTGGAGATGGCTATGAAATTTCTATCAAAAGAGTCTTTTCTTTCAATTGGATTAATTATTTCACTAATCATTGGAGTTCTTTATTCTTTTCTGTCTGCATTGATAGTAATGAGTCACAAGTAAACCGCTGATCCTTCAATAAGCACTTTCGTAAATAATTCTTTACGAACGGCTATAAAAAAATGTACTTTTAATTCACTAATCAATAATCAACAGCATGCGTCAACCGATAATTTTTGGCTTAAAGGCAGGAGGAGTTTTAATTTTAATTAGTCTTATAACCTACTTAGGTGGGATAGATCTTTTTGTGAATAATTGGATTGTATTTTTACAATTTCTTATTGCACCTGTATTTGTTTTTATTGCGATAAAAAATCAAAGAAAATCAGAAGGTGGTCATATTTCATTTGGTAGAGCCTTTTTGACTGGTATAGTGACTTATGCAGTTATGAGAGGTGTTTTTCTGGTATATAGCATAGCGCTGTATAATGTAATTGACCCTGACTTAAAATATTCTGTTGCGGAAGCTGCATTTGATAATCAAATAGAAATGATGGAGAACTGGGGTGCTCCAGAAAGTGAAATCGACAAGGCATACGATCAATATGATGATTTACCTAAAAGATATGAAGTTGGAGCTCAATTAAGCTTTTACTTTATACTTCTTTTGCTTGGTTCTTTTTGGTCGCTGATAGCTGCATTAATTTTTAAAAGAAAACCCAAGGTAGAGTGAATTTTTAAATAAAGACACTTTATTTGTGTCATGGATATTTCTTTAGTCGTTCCCGCCTACAATGAAGAAGAGTCTTTGCCTGAATTAATTCAGTGGATAGACCGTGTATGCAAAGAAAGTTCATATAGCTATGAAGTGCTTTTTATTGACGATGGCAGCACGGATTCAACATGGAGTGTTGTACTAGATCTTGCTAACACCTATCCATCTGTAAAAGGGATAAAATTCTTAAGGAATTACGGAAAATCTGCTGCCCTGAATGAGGGGTTTCAAGCGGCCCAAGGAGACGTTGTTATTACTATGGATGCTGATTTGCAGGATTCACCTGACGAAATTCCGGAACTGGTTCGAATGATTAAGCAAGAGAACTTTGACTTGATTTCTGGCTGGAAGAAAAAACGCTACGATCCGATTAGTAAGACGATTCCAACTAAGTTTTACAATGCCGTAACCCGCAAGGTTTCAGGTATTAAACTGCACGATTTTAATTGCGGATTAAAGGCCTATAAAAAGAAGGTTGTAAAAAGCATTGAGGTGTATGGTGAAATGCACCGCTACATTCCTGTTATTGCTAAATGGGCCGGTTTTTCGAAGATTGGAGAAAAAGTAGTTCAACATCAATCGAGAAAATACGGTGTAACAAAGTTTGGCTTGAATCGATTTATAAATGGCCCTTTAGATCTCATTTCCATTGCTTTTGTGAGCAAATTTGGTAAAAAGCCGATGCATGTTTTTGGCTTATGGGGAGGCATCATGTTTTTAGTTGGGTTCATAATTTCTATGGTACTTGGCATCAGCAAAATTTGGCATCTCTACCAAGATGAAAGCATGAAGAACTTAGCAGATATTTCATGGTTTTATGTGGCCTTAGTAGCTATGATTCTTGGTACCCAATTATTCTTAGCGGGATTTTTAGGCGAACTTATCGCTAGAAACTCAAGTGAAAGGAACAATTACTTGATTGAAGAAAAGTTAAAACTCGATTAAGAAATTACTCCTGATCCCAAAAGTTCTTCACCATTGTACCAGGCTGCAAATTGACCTTTTGCGATTCCTCTTTGATCATTTTCGAATATGATATAAAGGCCTTCTTTCTTTCTGTGCAAAATGGCTTTTTCTAGTTTTTGACGATAGCGAATGCGACAATGATATTCTTTCGATTCACCTATTGTTAATGCACAATCTGTTCTGATCCAATGCAATTCTGACTCTTCGACAAAAAGTCCTTTTCTGTAGAGTCCAGGATGACCCTTTCCTTCACCAACATAAATAATATTTTCACCAATATCCGTTTGCAATACAAAGAGTGGTTCCTTTTTTCCGCCTACTGCCAGACCTTTTCTTTGTCCAATAGTGAAGAAATGTGCTCCATCGTGCTCGCCTACAACTTCTCCATTTTGAGATTGATAATGAAAAGTATTTGATATTTCACTTAGTTCGGTACTCTTCTCTTTTTGGTACAAAGCTGAATCAAATGGAATTTCTACTATTCGTCCCTTTTTAGGCGCGAGTTGCTGTTGTAAGAAAATGGGAAGTTTCACTTTGCCAATAAAGCAAAGCCCTTGAGAATCTTTTTTTTCAGCAGTCACTAAATCTAAATCCGTGGCTATTTTTCGAACTTCTTTCTTCTCAAGATGCCCTATAGGAAATAAAGCTTTTGACAGTTGATCTTGATTTAACTGGCAAAGGAAATAGCTCTGGTCTTTATTTTGATCTTTTCCAGAAAGCAATTGATAGATGGTTTCTCCTTCTCTTTCAAATTTCTCTTTTCGACAATAATGCCCTGTTGCAATTAGATCAGCTCCGAGCTTTAATGCTTCTTTGAGGAAAATGTCATATTTGATTTCTCTGTTGCATAGAACATCGGGATTTGGTGTTCTACCATTCTCATATTCTGAAAACATATAGTCTACAATTCTTTGTTTGTAGACTTCACTTAAATCCAATACTTGGAAAGGTATACCTAATTTGTCGGCTACTAATCTCGCGTCATTGGCATCTTCTATCCAGGGACATTCATTGTCTATAATAACAGATTCGTCATTCCAATTACGCATGAATACAGCAATAACATCGTAACCCTGTTCAATGAGCAGATGGGCAGCTACACTCGAGTCTACACCACCACTTAATCCTATGACAACACGTTTAGACACCTTGCAAATTTAATGAATCATCTCGAAGCAAATGCTACAATTTCGTTTGCAAACTTATGCCAACTGTTCTCTTTTTTACGTTTTATTATTTCCTCCTTGAAGGGCATTGATGAAGAAAAGAATTCTTCAATGCTACGAGCTATGTTTTCTGCTTGGGGCTGGTCAACCAAGAGCCCGGTTTTTCCGTGCAGAACGCTTTCTTTTAATCCTCCAACTTTGGTTGAAATAACAGGCTTATCAAAATGATAAGCAATGGGTACAATTCCACTTTGGGTAGCTGATCTGTAAGGGAGTACGACAAGATCAGCAGCTGAGAAATAAAGAGGAATCTTTTCATCCGAAATGAACTTGCTATGAAATTTTATGCGATCATTCAACATAAATTTTCCAGTCATTTCTTGATAATAAGACAAATCTTCATAGCTTTCTCCAGCAATAATCAGTTGGTAATTCTTTGGCAAAAGATTCATCGCTTCAATCAATAAATCTAAGCCCTTGTATTTTCGTATGAAACCAAAGAATAGAAGTGTCCTTTTATCCTCGTCCAAGTTCAATTCTTTGATCGCCTTTTTTTGTTCAATAGGCTTTCCAAAATGATCATAATAAGGATGCTCTCTTTGAATAAAGTTTGCCTTGGGTAAAATCTTCAATAAATTATTTTTTACATGCTCGCTCATAACGAGGAATTCGTCAGATCGTGAGACAAATCTTTTGGTGAAATAAGCATCTAAAGGTCGGGACTCGTGGGGTATAACATTATGAAGAATACTTAGTTTCTTGCATTTTGGTCCAATCCTTTTTAAAACCCCTGTTAATGAAGGTCCCAGATAGGGTAACCAGAAATTGGTAAGTAACAGATCGGGATTTTCAGCGTTGATCAGTTTAGCTGTTGAGCCATAGGAAAAAGGGTTTATTGAATCTAAGCAGACCTGACTTGGAAATGAACTTTTGCTTCCTTGATCTAAATATTGGCTTTTGCCAGGGAAAAGAAATTGAGGATACTGACGTTTGAAATTAAAGGCCACAACATCGTGGTTTTTATTTAGTGCATCAAATAAAGAAGCGCTAAATTGGCTTATGCCACCTCTGAATGGAGGAAAAACAGATAAAAATGCAATCTTCAATTGTTGAAATTCTCAGTACAAAAAAAGAATTTATTCTTCCACCGAGAAGAAAATTGCATAATCTTTGTTAAGAACAGAGCAGATGAGAAATTTATTGACCTATCTCTTTATTTTATTCGCCTTAGTCGTTGATGCTCAGGAGTTTAATAGGATTGATGCCGAAGGCAGAAAGCAAGGCCCCTTCAAAAAATATTATGAATCCGCTAAGGACCGTGTATTTTATACAGGACAATTCAAGGATGATCTTCCTGTAGGGATCTTTGTTTATTACTATAAAAACGGAGAGAAGAAGAGTGTAATGAATTACGAAGCCAATGGATTGGTGAGATCCGAGGTGTACAGCGAAGCTGGTGATCTTATAGCAAAGGGCAATTATGTGAATCGCGAGAAAGACAGTCTTTGGATTTATATGAATGAAGGACAAATAAAGTCCATTGAGAATTGGTCAAAAGGAAAAAAGAATGGTTTGGAAGCTATTTTTTATAATGGAAGGGATACCACTGAAGTGAAATTTTGGAAGGAGGATCAGCTCCATGGTCCTTTCAAACAGTACTTCCTTGATGGGAGCTTGAAAATGTCAACTCAAATGGTTCAGAATGCTTACGAGGGTGAAACGGTTTTTTATCATGAAAATGGAAAGCTGAATATGAAGGGGAAATATGTGAGTGGCTATCGAAATGGTTCGTGGTATCATTATAATAAAGACGGCTCCTTAAAAATGCAAGTGCTTTATGATGGCGGGGATATTGTAAAAGAGAAACGAGAGAATGGTTTGTTCATCGAATATTTTGAACCTGAAATGCCTCAATCAGAAATAACCTATAAAAATGGATTAAAGCATGGGCCTTTTGTTATTTATCATGAAGGGGCGAAGAGGGTTGTTGTAGATGAGCTGGATAAGGCGACAGGAGAGATGATTAAAAAAGAGATTGTCGAAGGTGTTGCTCCAAAAATGAAAGGCGAATACCGCAATGATCAATTGCACGGTAATATCACTCATTTTAATCGGGCCGGTAAAGTCGTAAAGACTGAAAACTTTCAGAATGGAACACTCGTAAACAAATAAGAATAGGAGATGGCACAAAACCATTGTCTTATAATCTTAGCAGAATTCTTTAAATTCAACTATGCGTTCGCAGGTCACATATTTTTTCTTTGCTTGGTCAATTCTTTTGATCGCGTGTTCGAGGACTGTTGTTGAGCCAGAAAACCCAGGATATGATTACTTTCCTTTGGAAGAAGGAAATTGGATTGCGTACCAAGTTGATTCTACTGTCCACGATGATGATTTGGGAATTCATGAGAGCTTTACCTATCAAGTAAAAGAACTCGTTGATTCTGCATTTACGGACAATGAAGGAGAACAAGCATTTATGTTGAAACGCTTTAAAAGAGCTACTGATACTTTGCCCTGGGTATTGAGTGATGTTTGGACAACAAAAAGAAATGCTTTTCGAGCAGAGCGGGTTGAAGAGAATGTCCGCTTGATACGATTAGTTTTTCCAGCTCGTCCTGATAAAGAATGGAATACAAATGCCGAAAATACCCGGGAAGAGTGGGAATCTGAAATTGTTGAAGTTGGAAATAGCTCGTCAATTGACGGAAATTCGTTCCAAGATGTTTGTGAAGTATTGATTCATGAGAATTTAAATGCAATTGAAGGGGAGATTGCAGAAGCCATATATGCAAGGGATATTGGTTTAATCTATTTCAGACTTGATACGGTGCGATTCAATGGTTTTTACCCCGGAATAGGACAGAATTGGTCAGACTCCTTGATAGATATAGGTAGAGAATTTGAGATGAGATATCTCGAACATGGAGTAGAATAAATTACTTGACCTTCACTTCTAGGATCTTTTCATCGTTTAAGAATCCTTCTAATACATCATTTTTCTCGACTCTTGAAACTCCAGCTGGTGTTCCTGTGAATATAAGATCGCCTATCTTTAAAGTGAAGTATTGAGATATTTCTGCAATTAATTGATCAATTGAAAAGATCATATCTTTTGTATTGCCTTCTTGCACTTTATTCCCATTTTTTTGCAGATAAAATCCGAGAGAATTAAGATCTTCAATCTCTTTGATAGATTTAAATTTATCTGAAATAGGAGCAGAATTGTCGAAGGCCTTTGCTCTTTCCCAAGGGTGCCCTTTTTTCTTTAATTGGCTTTGTAAATCTCGAGCCGTAAAGTCTATACCTAAACCTATTTCGCTGTAGTATTTGTGAGCAAATCTTTCCTCGATATGCTTGCCGATGCGATTAATTTTTACGACCACTTCTAGCTCATGATGAATATCGTTGCTGAAGGAGGGGATAAAAAATGGTTGACCCTTAAGTGGAATTGCAGTTTGAGGTTTTAAAAAGAGCAAAGGCTCTTTGGGAATAGGATTGTCCAGTTCTTTGGCGTGGTCAATATAATTTCGCCCAACACAAATTATTTTCATTGAACAGTTTGCATTCGTTCACGAATTGATTTGATGACTTTTTTCGTATACCGTGGAAATTCTGCATCCATCATCCAATAGAAATAACTGGGCTCTTCGCGGAAAACATCTTCCACAGGTTTTCCCTTGTGTTTCCCAAAGTTGAAGACTTCAATATTGTCTTCATTCAGAACAATTCGATTTGCAAAATCAACATTTTTTCCAGCTGCTTTTGAATAAGTTGAAAGCCAATCTATATCGTTTTCTAAATCAGGATATCTATCCAATTGGGCTTCGAGAACTTCGAGGGTCGCGATAACATCAGCTTCAGCGCTATGTGCATTAATCAATTCTTTCTGACAATAAAATTTATAGGCCGCAACAAGGGTCCTTTGTTCCATTTTGTGAAAGATGGTCTGAACATCAACAAATCTCCTATTCGAAATGTCATATGTGTCACTCACACGAAGGAATTCTTCACTTAAGAGAGGAACATCAAATCTATTGGAATTGTATCCCGCCATATCGGCATCGCCAATGAATTCAAAAATTTCTTTTGCTACATATTCGAAGGTGGGAGCTGCAGCAACATCCTTGTCATATATTCCGTGAATTTCTGAAGCACCTGCAGGGATTGGAACAGTAGGATTTAACCTGCGTGTATACGTTTCACGTTTGTAATCGGGAAATAACTTTACGATGCAAATTTCTACAATTCTGTCTGTAGCGACATTGGTCCCAGTGGTCTCTAGATCAAAAAAGGCCAAAGGACGCTCAAGTTTTATGTTCATTTAGGAATGCTTTATGGACTTACGTCTAATCTGATTTCGTTGTTAAATTTATTCAGATTTTCAGGAGCCACAACTATTTTTTCAGAATAGTTTTCGAAGCCATCCTCTGGTATAGAGATTTCATAAGTACCTGGCTTAAGTGCCAAAGTAAATCGCTTTGTATTTTGATTTGCATAAAATGTTCCTACCTCGTTTCCAAAAGAATCGCTGATGCTGAGAGGAACATCTGTCAATGAGTTTCCATTTTGGTCCAAGTAAACAAGCATGACTGCATGTTTGATGGTAGCTTCTTTAAATTCAAATGAATAGATATCATATCCCCCGTGACTGTCGTCTCCAACACTAGAGATATAACCCGCATTTCCTTTTTCATTTACGGCAATGTTTTTGTCGTCTAAAGGAGTGCTTAAAGGAAAACCGAGGTTAACCGGGTTTTTCCATTCCTTATCCTTTCTCTTCGATTTAAAAAGATCCCTTCCTCCCATTCCAGGATGTCCGTCTGATGAGAAATACAAATATTTATCGTACTGGGCCAATTGTGGAAAGGACTCATCATATATGGTGTTTATTGTTTCATCCAATTGCGTTGGAACTGCCCATTTTCCGTTCGGTAACTTGCGGCTCATATAGATATCCATTCCACCCAAACTTGATTTATGATGGCTTGCGAAATATATTTCCTGGAGGTCTTCTGAAATGGTTACACCATTTGTAAGTTCATAGCCTTTTAGATTCTCGTAATCTTCTGAAGAAAAATCATAAGTTCCATTACGCTGCTCATAATCATGCATTTTTCCAGCTTGTAGATCTGAACCATTGAATACATAAAGTTTCTCTCCTTTACTGGAGAAACCTACTGCAAGGTCGGTTTTCTCAGAATTTACAGGAGTATCGATTGCTTTAACACTTTTGATTTCTCCATTGCTCTGTTTGGCCATGAAGACTTCAAATGGTTTATTGCCCGATTTTAATTTTTTGCCTGAAGAATTTTTTCTATTTGAGGAAAATACAAGCGTTTGACCATCTGCAGAAACGAAGGGAAGAATATCGTCTTCAGAAGAGTTGATTCCCGATCCAAGATTTTTGATTTCTACATTCACTGGATGCGACATCAACGTCTGTCCTACTTTACTTTTTGTGATCATTCTTTTGATCATTTTATTTGGGACGCCAGGGTTCTTCTCGATTTTCTTATTGGCTAGGTCAATAGCTTTGTGAAATTCTCCATTGTGCATATAGGCACTCATCAATTTATCTTGGACCTTTTCACTATTCTCTATATGTCTGGCCTTTTCATATATTTCAACCGCCTTGGAAGAATTATTCATTTGGGACATACATTCACCAAGCGTCAACAAATAATTGATATTGTTTTGGTCTTTTTGAACCAACTTAGAGTATACAGCTGCTGCTGCCTCATAATTGCCATGGTCTAAATATTTTTGAGCTTTTTTTTCGGATTGCCCAAAAGCAAGCAATGGAAGCACTGCTATTAGTGTTAGGATGGTACGCATTCGTTTAATTTGTTTTTATAGTAACGTTATTTAGTGATAAACAGTTTCTTTTTGTGGTTTTTTCCATCTACTTCAGAGTCTAAGACAATGAACTGATCGTAATATTCTTGATAACCATCGGCCTCAATACTAATGTTGTAATTACCCGGAATCATTGGAATTATATATTTTCCACTTGACTGATTTGGACGATAAATTCCATAGATGTTATCAAACTCATCAAGAATAACCAGGTCGCAAACAATTTTGATTTCTGTATTGTGCTCGAAGACCTCAAATTCCATCAATGCTGGTTTATAGTTGGATTCATTAAAAACAACTCGGTAGATATCCAAATCACCATATCCATCTTTTCTGTGCATTGAAACATAGGCATGTGAGCCATTGCTGTTGAAGGATATGGTTCTATTATCTTCAGGCGTATTAATAGGAAAGCCAATATTCATAGCTTCTCCCCATTTGTTCGTTTCTGCATTCCAAACACATACATTTAAGTCAAAACCACCCATTCCAGGGTGACCATTGGATGAAAAGAACAGTTTATCATCTTGTCCTAGAAAAGGAAAATCTTCGTCATATGGAGTATTGACTTCTGGTCCGAGATTTTGGCTTTTGCCCCAAGAACCATCTGGCAGTTTTCTAGACATCCAAATATCTAAGCCTCCATGTCCTCCTGGTCTTCTTGAAGCAAAGAAAAGCGTGTTTCCATCTTCTGAAAAAGACGCAGAAGTTTCCAGTTCATCGCTATTTACATTGACACCCAGTTTTTGAATGCTATTGTATTTGCTGGTCATCCAATTACTTTGATAAATATCTCCGTATTCATCTACATGATCGATGTACACCATCATTTGAACACCATCTCTTGAAAGACCTACAACCTGTTCATCATAATTGGTATTAACTAAACTTCCTGAATTTTTAACTTTTGGATATTCTGAATTGAATTTTTGAACCATAAAAATATCAGAGTTAAAATAGCCATCAAACTCAACTGTTGTTCCTGATTTTTTCCTCCGAGAAGTAAACACCAAAGTTGATTCGTCTTCAGTAATATATGGGTAGTAATCAGGATATTCAGAATTGATTTTTGGTCCAATATTCTCAAAACTCACATCAACAGGATT
>JBCCIF010000100.1:0-11466 GCA_039028335.1 Bacteroidota bacterium | reverse complement strand
ATCAGAAGTATATACATTGAAATCACCACCAGCAATAACGTAGCTATTCTCGGGTAAATTATCGATATGTTCAATCATGACTTCCGTCATTTGAAGACGCAGCTGCTCGTTATTGAATCCCTGTGAAGATTTTAAATGGGTATTATAGACATGTACAAATGTCGTATCTGCCCCTTCGTCAAGCAAGGCATCAAAAAGATAGAGCTTGAAATAATTGATGTCTCGGTAATTGGTTACAATAACCTCTTCATGAGCCAGCCTAAAAATAGCATAGTTGTAAATAATGTTTTGTTGCAACCTCCAGTCATTGCTTGGATTAGAAATTTGAGGTACATAGGTGCCGGCTTCATATTGGCTATTTGGAAACGAGTTAAATACATCCAACAATTCTAGAAAACCCGCTTCGCTTTTCAATTCTTGCAAAAGAACCAGATCTGGTAAGCTGTATTCCAATATTTTCTTGAGTGTATCATTTCGATCAGCGATTGATCCTTGTGGATAGGTCAACGTATTGTAGCACATGACAGAAATTTCTGTTTGGGCTGAAAAACAAAATACAAAGCCTGTAAAAAGTATGCTCAGTGTCCTTTTCATGCTCCTGAGCCGAAGAATACGGTTAATGAGTTATTCAAAATATGAAGAACAATAGGGATTAAAATCGATTTGCTATAATGCCTAGCAAACCCTAAAATCAATGAAAGGCTTAGAAGCAACATACTCATTGCACCGACATTGGCTAAATTTACATCGCTATTGAGGTATTGGGGAACATGTATTCCAGCGAAGATGACGGATATAATCCAAACTGCTGCAACTCCATTTAAAGCATCCTTAAGGCCCTTATACAAAATCCCTCTGAATAAGAGCTCTTCTGCAATTGGAGCGAAGATTCCAATTCCCAATAAGGCAGTGGTTTGATTGGTCATCGTGGCTGCAAACTTTTCCATGAAATCTGTTTTTAGCAAGTCTGTATTCGCATTTACAAATGCCCCTGCCAAACCAAATAAGATCATTATGCCTGCCCAAATCATCCAATGCTTCAAAGCCGGAATTTTCATTGGAAAAATATGCTCCATTTTTATTTTAAAAATCCTCGCGCTTAGCAAATAAATAATTATGCTTATGATGCCGCCCCACATTGCGCCATAGCTAAAGAAATCTGCATTTAGAATAATGTCAGCGTTCAATTGAGATTCTTTGACAAATTCAAAAAATGTCATACCCGTAATCTTGGACCCCTTAATTGAAGTGAAAATATATACCGCTGATTGGTATATCAAAAAGAGACAAAAGGCTACAAAAAAAGTAATAAACACCAGCAAAATTGGACTGGTCTTCTCAGAAAAATTGGGTTCTTTTAATTGATATTCAGGTTGGTCTAAATCCAAATCTAATATTCATCTTGATGCACTAAGATAAGAAGTGCTTCTGAAAGTTCACCTAAGGCTTTTTGATCGTTCGCTTTTTCTGCTAAAACCTTACCCTTTCTATATAAGGCAATCGCCTTGGACATTTTTCCTTTCTTTTCTAGAATTTGCCCTAATTGATAATATGAAGGCAGATATTCAGGGTGTTCTTTGACCAGTTTGGTAAATATCTGTTCTGTTTTTTTCTCTTCTCCTTTGTTTCTATACTCTACTGCAATCGCATATAATAAAAAGGGATCATTTGGATTAGTGTCCAACATTTCCTCCATAAAAGTGAGTCTATCCTCAACCATCGAAATAAATGAATTTATTAGCGTTTATGTTCAATCTGAATTCAGGAGGAGGCACTTCATCTGCTTCCATCCTCAAATTCAAATCTCCGATTTTAAAACGTAGGACATTCGTTTTTCCATTAAAATAGTTATCCACAAGAAATGCAGGGATATCCTCTTTTTGCTTGCTAATCGAAAAGGCATCCATTGGAATTCCGACTGAATTATGCCCTTTCTCGACTTGTATAAATTGGCTCAATGGCCCGTCCTCTTTACCTAAGGATACCAAATTATACGCACCAAATAAGCTCGCCACTTTAGGATGAGAAGGCGAGGAGAACAATTCGTTGACGCTTCCTTTTTGCACCATTTTGCCACCATCCATAACCAAAACTTGGTCGGACAAAGCCATCACATCGTCAAGGTCATGTAAGACGAAAAGAGTCGTTATTTTTAGTTGAGACAGGACATCTTTAATTTCATGGCGAATGCTTTTACGCAATTCATTGTCCAAGCTGCTAAATGGCTCGTCCAAAAGAAGCAAAGCAGGTTCAGTTACTATACTTCTTGCAAGGGCAACGCGCTGTCTTTGTCCACCGCTCAATTCATGAGGCATTCTCTTTTTAAAGTCTTCTATTTTTAAGAGATGCATTAAATCATTAACCTTAGCCTGCTTATTCTTTGTCTTTAAGCCAAAAGTGATGTTCTTCCATACATTCAAATGTGGAAACAAATGAAAGTCTTGAAACACAATTCCAATATTCCTTTTTTGTACAGGTAAAAAAACCTGCTGGCTTGATAGTGCATTTTGGTCCAAAACTATTTCTCCTTCTTGCGCTCTTTCAAATCCAGAAATCAAACGCAATAAGGTGCTTTTTCCGCATCCCGATGAGCCAATAATTGCATTAATTGAATATTTCTCGATGGTGAAATTTACATGCTTAATGACTTTGTTTTGGCCATAGGCAAAAGCAATATTTCGAAGTTCAAGGTAAGACATCAATCATTCAAAGCTTTTTGAATCAAGAAGTTAGGCACAATGGTTATGATCAAAATAAACATAGCCGGGACACAAGCCATTTCTAGCATCTCATCTTTAGCATATTGGAATGTTAGGGTGCTCAAAGATTCGAAGTTAAAGGGTTTTAGTATTAATGTAAGCGGCAATTCTTTAATTATCTCAATAAACACAATTGAAAAGGCAATGATAATGGGTAATTTTAGTTGGGGAAGATGAATATTTTTAAAAACGCCCCATGAGCGAGCACCCAAGCTCATTGCGCTCTCATCTTGCGCAATACTTTTATTTTTCAATGCATTGTCTATCGTTTGAAATCCCGAACTTAAAAATCGAATGACAAAACCAAAGCACATTAAGATAAAGGACCAAAATAGAAGTCCTGAGTGAATAGTCGCCAATTGAGCAAATGCCACAATTCCAATAGCAATGATAGCACCGGGTATGGCATAGCCGGTATTATTCATCTCAAATAAATTTCTCAAAAGAGTTGATTTTAGCCATCTTTTTGAAGAGGAAAAATAAAGAGAAATGAATACAATTAGGATCGCACTACAACTACAAATAACAATTGTATTCACTACTGTGAGGAAAAACTCACCATCTACAACTTGTCCAAATTTTTTAATGCCTTTTGTAATGATAAATAAGCAAGGTGCGATAAAAGCAAATCCAAATAGGAGAGTGCAAAATAAAGTTGCCAGTGCGTTTTTGATTCCACTCAATTTTTGTCGATTAGTGCTTGAACTGTTTTCTTTTTCTCCTTTGAAATGGGTTCCCTGTCTGATTAAGAGCATTATTAATGCAAATACGAATAAAATTCCGCCAATGTACACAGCCGAAGTAAGGTCATTCAAGTCGAACCAAGCTTTGAATAAGCCCACTGTCAAAGTGTTGTAGCCATAGTATTTCATAGCTCCATAATTGTTCAATGTTTCCATTAAAACAAGTAATAATCCACTCAAAACAAAAGGTAAAGCCAAGGGTAAAGTGATTCGAAAAAAGATGGAATTATTCTTTGCCCCAAGGGATTTAGCTGCCTCTTCAAAAGACCGCGTTCGATTTGTGAACGCAATCAATGAACTGAGGTAAACGTATGGGTACAATGCAAATGATAAAGTCAGGCTTAGGCCCCAAAAGTTCAAAATGTCAATTCTAAGAAGATGAGGAGAGTCAAATAAAAACCTCGATAGACTGGCTAAAGGCCCACTTATATCCGTTAGTCCGGAATAGACTATAGCCATAATAAAAGTCGGAATGGCTAATGGGCCTACAAGCGCCCATTTAAAGAAATTTGAACCAAAAAACCTGAAGCGGCTTAAAAGATAGGCTGGAAAAACACCCCAAATTAAGCAAAGTGCACCTACGGAGAGCAGAATATAGAAGGTGTTTAGAACATATTGGCTTAATAGGTTCTTGGATATATGTTCCCATTCATTCGCATGACCTTCAATACCTTTAAAAAATAGGAAATAAAAAGGTAGAAGAAGAAAGAGTGAAATAAATAAAGAGGAATAAAATAACCCTTTATTGCTCTTCATTTTGCATCCTTTAGATTAATTCCAACCCGCGGTATCAAAAGCTTTAACCGCTTCTGTATTCAATTGCCCCAGCCTTGTAAATGAAAGACTATCCTTTTTAAATTCCCCCCATGCAGCTAAAATAGGATCAAGTGTTGCGCTCTCAATAACAGGATATTCATGATTTCCTTCTGAATACATACCTTGGATTTCTGGACTTAAAAGAAACTCAAGGAGTTTTTGTGCATTCGATGCATTAGGAGAATATTTGCAGATTCCAGCTGCAGAAATATTGATATGTGTTCCTCTCTCTTGGTTTGGAAAGAAAATATTTACTGCTTTTCCAGCATTAACTTCTTCAGGATTGTCTGAAGTAAGCAACTTTCCTATGTAATAGGTGTTGACAATAGCTACATCGCCTTCTCCAGCGTATATTGCTTTGACCTGATCACGATCATTTCCCTTTGGAGTTCTGGCAAAATTATTGACCATTCCTTCAGCCCATTTAATTGCTCCTTCTTGCCCATCATGTGCGATTAGTGAAGCCATCAATGATTGATTGTAAATATTTGATGAGCTTCGCGCTAATACTCTTCCTTTCCACTGTTCGTCAGCAAGCGCTTCCATTGTGCTTAAATCTTCTGGGTTTACCCGCTCATTTGAATAGGCCAATACACGTGCTCTCATCGTTAGAGCTACCCATTGATCGTTTTGATCAATATACTGTTCATTGAGTCCAGAAGGGAGAGTGGAGCGGTTGATTTTATCCAAAACTCCGGATTCTACAGCCCGCTGTATTCTTCCTGCATCAACCGTGACCAATAAATCGGCAGGAGAATTTTCTCCTTCTGTTTTGATTTTCTCTAATAATTCATCTGCTTTGGCCTTAATGACATTGACTTTAATACCCGTTTCTTCTTGAAACTTGGCATATATTTCTTTGTCGATGTCGTAATGCCTGTGGGAATAGACATTGACTTCTTGAACGTCTTCACTTTTTTTAGCTTCTTGGTCGCTTGAAGTTTGAGGTTCTGAATTGCATCCAAAAATAAATGCAACAAGAAGAGAGAGAAAGAATACCTTTTTCATTGTTTCAAAATTTGCACAAAAGTAGGGTTATTGTTGACTTTTTAAATCCCTTGTTTCTGCGATTTTAATTTTCAATTACTTTTCGCCAATTCTTATAAATAAAGATGCTCGAGATCAAAGCTACCAATAAGCATATTCCAGATTTTAATAGCTCTCCGTATATCATGTAACCCGTGCAAAATAAGAGACAATAAATACCAATGGAACCAATAAGCATCATTGCTATGGGAAGTCCCAATTTCTTTCTATGGTTGCCAAATTCACTACTTAGTAGGGCATCAAACCTTTTTAAGGTCTCACTATCTTCTTTTGGACTGAGCAAAGTGACTAAGAGCCAACCAGCTGTTGTCAGTCCAACACCAACCAAAACGAGAACCTCCTTGCTAATATCTGGATCTATTATCTTTATCATTAAGGCCACAACCAATGAAATCAGCATAGCCGCCATTTCTGTATATGCATTGATTCTGTTCCAGAACCAACGGAGAATAAAAACCAATCCTGTTCCAGCACCCAGCATTACGATATAAGAAAAAGCCTCTAAGGCACTTTCGAGAGCAAGAGCTATGATTGCCGCTAAGATCATTAAAACAACAGTGCTTATTCTTCCAATATTTACCAATTGCTTCTCTGAAGCATTGGGGTTAATAAATCGATGATAGAAGTCATGGCTGATGTAGGAGGCACCCCAGTTAAGATGAGAAGATAGCGTGCTCATAAAAGCAGCAATTAATGAAGCCAGAACAAGTCCAATTAATCCCTTAGGCAGGTACATCAACATAATTGAGTAGGCATTATCCTGTCCAATTTTATCAATTGGAGTATTTGGAGAGGCCAGGAACAGATTGATTTTCTCATAGGAATCCTTCAATTTTGGCAATGCACTATCTCCTTCCTTTTTTGCAGATATCTCATCATTGTAGAGATAGGCCAGTGCTTTTATTTGCATGGCTTGAGGATCTTTTTGCAGACAATTCACAATACTCAATAACATGGGGTCATCTGGGTTAATCTCAAGTTCATGGTTTAGTGCTTTTTGAACATTTGTAAAGGGTACATTAGCCAAAATCTCATGAGCTTCTGGAGCTATTTTGACCTGATCCAATGTTTTTTCAGAAATGGACATAGGCACTACAATAAGCGAGGCCAGGGCAATTAAAATCCATGGCCATGGCCGCAATGCATAGTGAGCAATATTGAATAACAAAGTGGCACCCACTGCATTTTTCTCATCTTTAGCGGCCAACATTCTTTGTGCAACATAACCACCGCCACCCGGTTCGGATCCAGGGTACCAAGAAGCCCACCAGAGAATAGAAATTGGAAGCAAAAAGGCTCCAAGAAACACTGAGGGATCGCTTAAATCTGGTATCAAATCTAATTTCCCAATAACCAAGGAATGATCTAATAAATTATCTATGCTTTGAATCTCTGGTATGTCTATGATGACTATACAAGCCCAAACAGAACCAATCATGGCCAAGGCAAATTGAAAAAGGTCAGTCAATATAACCCCTCGCAAACCGCCAAGGACAGAATAAATTACAGTAACAATTGAGGCAATAAGAATGGTTTCTAAAGGCTCAAGTCCGAGTAGGATTGAAGAAATTTTTATGGCGGCAACGCAAACTGTTCCGAGAACGAGAACATTGAATACAACACCCAAATAAAGTGCTCGAAAACCACGGAGTAATTTTGCAATCGGGCCACTGTATCGAAGTTCATAAAACTCGAGATCGGTAAGTACTTGTGTTCTTCTCCACAACTTAGAATAAATGAATACCGTTAACATTCCGGTTAACAAATAAGCCCACCAAACCCAGTTACCGCCAACACCATTCTTTCGAACAATATCTGTTACCAAATTTGGCGTATCGGCAGAAAAAGTTGTCGCTACCATGGAAATTCCTAACAGCCACCAGGGCATATTTCTTCCAGAAAGAAAGAAATCAGAGCTGCTTTTACCTGCTTTTCTAGAAGCAAGTAATCCAATTAGCAAACTCAAGAGCATAACTCCGATTATAATTCCCCAATCTAGATTAGATATATTCATGCGATTGCTTTATCGGACAATGGTAAGAAAAGATTAGATTTTTTCCCGAAATTTGATTCGCAATAAAGACCGATTGCTCTTTCAGTTTTTTAAGATGAACAAAAAGTTAAAACAGAGAATTAATTGGTTTAGGCCTTGCCCCATCTATATTTTCAAATAAAAATCAAAATATGAACAGCTACCTGTCTTCAGCCATCAAACAGTTTCAATATTATAAATCTCTGGGAGAGAAGGCAATCGATCAATTAGATGAAGATATGTTATTCTGGCAAAGTAATTCAGAAAACAACAGCATTGGAATTTTAGTTAATCATCTCAACGGGAATATGCTTTCTCGATGGACTGATTTTTTGGAATCAGACGGAGAAAAAGAATGGAGAACAAGAGATGCAGAATTTGAAAACAGCATACGTTCCAAGAAAGAACTATTGGAGAAATGGGAAGAAGGCTGGACCTGTCTTTTTTCAGCGATAGAACCACTAGAAAAACAAGATCTTGAAAAAGAAGTTTTTATACGTAATATGGGGCATTCTGTTGTTGAGGCGATCAATCGACAGCTTTGCCATTATTCATATCACATAGGTCAGATTGTTCAAATTGCTAAAATTGTTCAAGGAGAAAATTGGAAATCTCTTTCCATTCCAAAAGGAGAATCAAAAGCATATAATGAAGGTAAATTCGCTAAAGAAAAACGAAAAACGCATTTTACCGATGACCTTTAATAAAAACCTAATTCAACAGTATCCTTTGAATTATATTTTATGCTTCTACTTATCTGACAATCTGAACCTTACTTGACCAGCTCTGATCTTTTGATCGAACGATATAATTTCCTTCATAAAGTGTTTGTACATCAAAATAGGTCAATGTGCTTCCACTTTTTAAAGTGCTTTCCAGAATGATTCGTCCTTGTAAATCAATTAATTCAAGTTGCATATCACTGTGCAATAATCCATCGAATTGAACTACGAGCAATTCACTAGCGGGATTGGGGTGAACAGTCATATTCAGATTGTTCAAAATATCTAATGTTCCAACACTTCCGGTATATACGGTTGTGTTCTCGGTAATCGAATTGACTGATGCATTCTCATAAACGCCATAAAAAGTGGGTCCTACAGCGTAAGGATATGCTGAATTCCAATCTTCGTCTACGGTGCAGAAGTAAGCATAAGTTCCTTGAGGATACTCGGGTGTCACACACCATCTTCCGTTGTGTTCATCCAAAACATCATCATCCTGACTGGCTATATATTCATAGTCTTCTCTAAAATACCCTAAGAAATAGTTATTATTAACATTAGGGCCATCGTCCACATCAGTGCCATCAGCATGGTGAGTGCGTTGCGTTATATCTCTTAATTGATAGCCCGATTTCATTCGCACAATTCCACCTGTTCCATCGGTATTGGCATAGGCATATGCACCGTAAATAGGGAATCCATCATAAGCAAAACCAATAAGAGGAGAATGCACATTTGGATTAATTGCATAAAGTCCATCGGCATCATATACATTACATACATCGTAAATGACGACCTGATCTAAATCAAAGGCAGAAGGGTTTTGATGATGGTGATATTCGCCCATGGCAGGGTGACCTTTTGAGCAATCAAAACCTTCCATTTCTGCGGGAATGGCGTCTCTATTCCAATCTTGTTGAGTTCCTGGGCTTCCAGGGCAAGCTGGATTTCCCGGCCCTCCACACAAGGCATTGGTTGTTGGATCCCATGCAACGCCATCGCGATAATCATAGAGTGATACCCCATTGATGAAAACGCCTATGCTACCAGGAGTTGTGCTTGTATTTCCCGAACCCTCTTGAGGATCGCGATTAAACCTGAAAATAGCATTTTGGTTTTCTGTTTGAGATGTATTTCCATCTTGAAAGGGACCTGTAGGGTAGGCAGGTACACCTGTGCATGTCACATACACATAATTGTTGGAATACTCTACTTGCTGGCAATTGACTAAAATTCCATTAGAAATTGTATTCGGATTCCCTGATACATAGTAAGAACCCGTTTCTGTTGTATTTTGCAACCAATGCACAACTTCTGGACCTTGACCAAATCCTGCCAGCGTCAATAATGCGAATAGAGATACAATAAATGATTTCATGTGTTAAGGTTTAAATGTTTGTATGGGATATCTTAATTCTTTATTAAAAACGAACTCTTTATCATTGAGTGTCAATAAGAAAGTTTTTAAGTCCACTATATCATTAGACGAAAATTTTGAATTTGGGTTTAATTCTTGGAGAACATTTTTTCGATAATGGTCTAAAACTTCGTTTAAATTTTGAAATCTCCCATCGTGCATATAAGGAAAGGAGTAGGACAAATTTCTTAAGCTAGGTACTTTAAACAAAAGACTATCACTGGGTTTTTTTGAAAAAGACATATGCCCATAGTCATTCAATGTAGTATCGATTGGCAAATTGTTAGTTCTCAATTCATAGTTTGAAAAAAGAGGTTCTGTATGACAAGAATTGCAATGAAGCTTAAATAATTCATGCCCCTTTTTTTCTTGCATATTGAAAGTTGCAAGACCCTGCTGGACCTGATCATATTTTGAATTCGAAGAGATTAATTGCAATTGAAAGTGCTCCAGAGCATTCAACATGTTTGGAATGCTGATCGCAGGATCGTCATAGGAAGCCATGAATAGTTTTTCATAGAGTTCGCTATTCTTTAGTTTAAACAAAAGCACTTCCAAATCTTGGTCCATTTCTCTCTCATCTTCTATGGGTATGAGCGCTTGTGCGTGCAAATGTTTTACACTTCCATCCCACATGAAGTTTTCTTGCCAAGCAAGATTCATCAAAGCTGGGGCATTGCGTGTTCCAATTCTATCGTCTATTCCATGACTTAAATCGTGATCAGTATGCGCGAAAGCGTTAAATGGCGAATGACAAGATGCGCATGAAATACTGCTGTCTCTGCTTAATATAGGGTCGTAGAATAGGGCTCTGCCCAGTTCGAATTTTGACTTATCGAATGTCGAACTATGAACAGGGTCAGGAAAATGTGAAGGATAATTCTTTTCATCGAAGACTCCAGGAGCAATTGAGCACAAAATCAAAAAAAGAAAAATTCCCTCTTTCATTTCAAAAAGAGATTTTCGAATTTATCTGCAATCCTTTGCGCATCCTTACCAGGGCTCATCACATGATTTTGGACGCTAAGGTCAATTTCTTTAAAGTAATTCGAAATATCAAGGATAAGTGACCCATTGGAGCAATCTATTTCAAAACTCCGAAAAGCATTATTTGGGTAAACGTAGCCACCAATATGAAAAGTAAAAGCATTTTTTCGGGTGTCACATAGATTTGAGTTTCCCTCTAATTTAAAGTTTACATATCCACTTTGCCATGCCCAGTACATTCCTTCAATAGGATCGAGATCTTCTGTAAACTCTCCAGAAGAGCAAAGCAGACTATCGACCCCTATAGCTAGAATATGCAACTCATTTTGCGAAGAATAATCAAGCTGTGTCTCTGACCATTTATCAGCCGACCATAAGAGCGGCTGGTCGTTAAAACTAACATACATCTTAAACTTAGAGATACGAATTGAGTCATTTCCAAATGGATAGTAGTGATCCAATTTCAATGTGTCCTGGCCAAAGAATGGAATGATCGTTATCTCCTGTCCTATGGAAGAAAGCGAGCAATTCAATAAACAAATGAATAAAAGTAGCCTGAAATTTTTGATAAACTATTCTTTTTGCTTGCTGTTAAATTAAGGTCCTTCATGTCAGGAATAATGCTTTGACCAATAATTTATGAAAGGTTTAATGGTGAAGACGAAATATGGGAATTAAACAATTTGAAACCGATTTAGATAAAATTCTTGCTTTAGTTGAAAGCATTGATCCCATAGCTTATGGCAAGACAAGAAATTTCGTTGACGGGGCCGTAACTCGCTTGTCTCCTTATATTTCTCGTGGTTTCATTTCTACTCAATATATTCTAAGAAGAACCTTGGAACGAGGTTTCGAGCCGAAATACATAGAAAAATTTATTCAAGAATTAGCTTGGAGAGATTATTGGCAACAAATATGGATTGAAAAAGGGTCAGAAATT
>JBCCIF010000099.1:0-11558 GCA_039028335.1 Bacteroidota bacterium | reverse complement strand
AGTCGACTAAAAACGACTTATCTTTGCATGGAAATACCCCATTTAATAACGATCCAAAAAACACGAATCTCCGTGATCTTTCACGGCAACAGCTAAGTAAAAAACAAGCATCGGTTAATTCACGCTCAGTTTTGTTATCTAAGGCAGCAGTAGCTTCATCAAAGACCAAGATTTGTGCATTTTGATATAGTGCTCTTGCAATTCCTAGTCTTTGTTTTTGTCCACCACTTAATTGTGCACCTTGCTCACCTACGGCATTATAAATCCCCTTCGGAAATTGTTCAATTAAATCCCAAAGTTGCGCCTTTTTTAAACTTTCAATTACCTTATTTTCGTCAATATGCTCTTCTGCAAATGCAACATTCTGGGCGATAGTTCCATCTAACAAGAAAACATCCTGTTGCACATATCCCACCAACTTTCTCCACGACTTTTTTTGCTTTCTACCTATTATTCTTCCGTCCAATGTGATCTCTCCTTTGTCAGGATCAATGAATTTTAGCAAAAGGTTAATCAAAGTTGTTTTTCCAGATCCAGATTCGCCAACTATTCCAACAGTTTCGCCTTTATTGATTACCAAGTTGAATTGATTCAACACCTGCTCTTTCTTATTCGGATAAGTAAAAGATACATTTGAGAGTGTCAATTTTTCTTTAAATGTCAACTCAAGATCCTCTTGTCCTTCTTCGGGATTGATCTCATGTATTCTGTTCAATACATCGAAGGTATATTGATAGGCTTTGATGCTCATTATAGCCATCATGATCCTATTGATTGAAGGCAAAACGCGATATGCAGCAAGAACAAAAATACCTATCATAGCCGTCAAGGCTTTTTTATCTTGGAGAACCAATACCCCATAAGAGACTATTATGATCACTCCAAAAAACAAAGTACTTTCGATAACCTTTGTTGGTGCCATTTTAAAGACATGGTTTTTAGCCTGCAGTCGAACATTCTCAGACTGAAAACCTTCATATTTACCAAAGAATTGTTCTTCAGTATTGGACATTTTAACATCAGAATATCCAAATATAGATTCATACAAGACCTTTCTAATCTTGGGAGACAACTCAAAAAGCCTTTCAGCAATAAACTGTACTTTTCTTTTTGAAAAGGCATAAAACAAAAGAAATGTTGGCACGAGAATAACTGCGAGTAGTGCTATTATATTCCAATCATATGCCAATAGTCCAACACAGATAAAAGTCAGGACAATAAGCTCATTTACCACACTCAAAAAAGGAAGAACAACATTGATTGAAAAAGAATTGGGTACTTGATTGACATCTCTAGTAATGTTATTCGAATTGGTTTCTTTGAAATACAAAAATCCTCGAGAATAATACTTTCGATACAATCGAACAGCAAAATACCTATTCAAACCAAAGGAAAAGCGTGCTTGATAATGGACAATAAATAAACTGAGCACATTCTTTATCACAACAACCGCAAGAATTCCAACGCATATCCCAAGGATTAACGAGCTCTCAGTTTCTAAGCCAAAAAAATCACTTATTGATTTCAAAGCTGAATATTTCTCCGTTGCGTTTTCCTCAAGGATTAAGAGAAATAGCGGAAGCAAGGCGCTTAAGCCGAGAAGATCGAGAATTGAATTCACTAAAAGCAAAAAGCTCACTAGAAGT
Organism: Bacteroidota bacterium; assembly: GCA_039028335.1. Taxonomy (GTDB): domain Bacteria; phylum Bacteroidota; class Bacteroidia; order Flavobacteriales_D; family JABDKJ01; genus JABDKJ01. The sequence goes on along the minus strand of JBCCIF010000099.1, from coordinate 9,912 downwards.
CCTTTTTTCTTGAAGTTTTGAGGAAGGACATTCAATAAGCCTCTGAATGTTTTCAGCAGAATTCCTTTCTTCATCATTAGGCTTCAGATTTTTCTTCTGCATAAGTAGAATAGGTATACGAGTAGCCATATCCGTAATCATAGGCATAACCATACTTGTACGGATAGTATTTCCAAGTTTTTCTCTTGATATTATTGAGAACAATGGCATTGTTGCTCGATTGGTTCTTCTCAAGAAGCTCCTCTAAATGCCTTGTTCCTGCCTTTGTTGCCATTACCGTATTCATCACAAAGATCCCAATGTCAGAAAGGTTTCTTAATACCAATGCATCGCTTATTAAAAGGATAGGTGGAGTATCAACGACTATGAAGTCATATTCTTTGCGCGCTTTTGTTATAATCTCGCCCACTTTTTCACTCATTACCATTTCAGACGGATTAGGAGGAGGAGGACCACAAGCAATGACTTTCAATTCTGGGATCTCCGTATCTTGAATGACTTGGTTAAAAGTAAAATCATTCGTCAATATCGATGTAATTCCCAAAGTATTATCTAAACCGGCAGTTCGGTGAACTTTAGGTTTGTGCAAATCAAAATCGAGAAGAAGAACTTTTTTACCTGCTTTGGCAATTATGGCAGCCAGATTACTCGAGAAGAATGTCTTGCCTTCTCCAGGATGCAATGAAGACACCAAGATTACTTTGTTCTCTTTTGAACGATTTAGATATTGCAAATTTGTGCGAATAGCCCTAAACGATTCTGTGACATTCAACCTTTTCTTCGCATTTACTATCAAGCTTCTCGCAAGATCTTTTTCTATCGAGGGTATTCCTCCAAGGACGGGAACACTTGTCACATTTTTAAGCTCGCGAACATTTTCGAGTCGATCAAACATTGCGAAACGGATATAACTGATCAAAGCAGCCAGAATTAAGGCCCCTCCGATAAATAATAACATATATCGCTGTGTATCTGGACCAACCTGACCGATTGGCCTGCTTTTTACTAAAACTCTGGTCTGAGGAAGAATTGCGGCTTTAGCAATTTCAGAATTAGCTCTTTTCTCCAATAAAAACTGAAGCAATTCTTCATTTACCTTCAACCTCCTATTGATATTTAGGATATCTCTCTCTGAAGCAGGAATTTTTTTGATTTTCGCTTCATAATGCTGAATCTGTTTATCTATCTCTGCTATCTTATCTTTTATAGCGCTTTGTGATGCCTTTATATAAACGAGAATATCATTACGCTGCTCTTCAATTGTTTTTTCATCCCTTTGAATCTTTATATTCTCATCAGTCACTTGGTTGAGTTTGAGATTCTTCTCGAATTGAAGTTCATAGAGCTTACTCAAAGCCTCCTTCAAATAGGCATCATCTGAAATATAAAGGGCTGGCGGAGCTACTTCACTTTTTTCCGTATCCAAAAGATAATTCCTCAGCGAAGATTTAGATTCATGTTCTAATTCAAGATCCACCTTTCGCTTTTCAGCAAGCGTCATTTGGCCAAAGAACTCCTCTTCTTCTCGCGTCAAATCCAGTATTGATTTGGTTTCCTTATAATTTTCTAAATTATCCTCGATAGAGTCTAAGACTTCTGTCACTTTGAATAGCTGTCGATCAATGTATTGAGTTGTCTTTTTGTTCAACAACTTTTGCGTTTCCATTGTAAACTCTTGATACACCAATGCTAAAGAATCCAAAAACATTTTCGCTCTCTCTTGAGACTCGTCTTTGACCTTGATATCAAGAATACTTGTGTACTCTTCGTTTTCAATACTAAGATTTCTGATGTATTGTTTGACAAGAGCTGAGCGAGTGTTAACTACAAATTCATAGTTCAAGTTTTGAATCTTCGTCAGGTTTTCGGCATTTAATGAGCTGGTCTTACTCACCAGTAATGAATATTCTGGTTCATTCACTTCTTTGTCAAACGAATGCTGTCTTGTTATTTGTTCACCAGCAAAATCAAAAGAAAGAATATAGGTATCCAAATCTTGAATTTGAATATCGATATGTTTGTGATACAACTCTGGATTTACACGAATGACATTAATATCAAAATACGGCAAGCGCTCTGCTCGTGTAGTTTTGATTCTTCCCGAAACAAAGTAGGCCAGCTCAAAGTCCAGTTTATCCAGGGTAGCAGAAATTAAGTCGTAAGATTTAATGACTCTCGTTTGATTGGTCATATCCGCGTAATTCTTGTACAACTGAACCAAACCCGTATACGATTGCGTATTTTGTTCTATTTCGAAATTGGCTTTCGTTAAAATCTCCATTTCGGCCTGATAGATCTCAGGCATACGATGCGTATAGAATGCCGCAATCAAGCCCCCCAAAACCGGCAATCCTAATAAAAAAAGCCAATTTTTAACAAGAAATTTGCGAATTACGCGAATGTCTTCTACGTCAATTAAGTTACCTTTTAGTGAATTCAAGTGTCAGCCTTTAGAACCTACAAATATACTATTGTGAACAGACCTTGCCTTAATTTCGGTAAAAACCTTTGCACCATTCTTTTTGTCTTTCTGATCAAAACTTTCTCATTGTTCCATTGTATAATTTTTCATTTGGATATATTTGTCCAGCATTTAGCTAAACATGAATAAAAAATCAATTCTTTTAGGCCTTTTGACAATGGCTGGAATTTTCTGTTGTTCTAGTTTGTTAGGACAACCGCCTTTGTCGGGAACAACGGGGCCTCCATGCTTCCCCCCACCTTGCATCCCAATAGACGGAGGTACGTCTTTGTTGATAGCTGCAGGTCTTATCTGGGGAGGAAAGAAAGCATATGACTATCGCCAAAAAGATCATTGATAACTGGAATCAGCCCTTCCTTAGATTTATTGTCGTTGCCCTCATTTTATTTATTCTATGGTTTACGACCCTAGAGTTTTGGATCTCTTCAAATACGGACATCAATCGATTTTTAATTGAAAATTTAATTGATCTCAGCAGTTTCACCTTAGAGAGCTTGGGATTTGATCTCATTCCAGAGCCTCCTGCCAATGAATTGATAAGAACAATTGGTATTGATGGCACTACAGGGGTATGGGTTGGAGATCCTTGCAACGGCCTTGAAATTATGGCTATTTTTTCCATATTCATGTTAGCCATTCCTGGACCAATTAAGCATAAAATATGGTTCATACCTTCTGGATTATTGGCCATTCATCTGTTGAACTCAATTCGCGTTTCTGCATTAGCCTATATTGTGAGCATCGATTATTCGTATTTAGACTTCAACCATGATTATGTTTTTAAAGTCATCGTTTTCTCTTTAATTTTCTTGCTTTGGATGCTTTGGGTTAAAAAATTTAATAGGAAAAAGGCTTGACGAGAAGAACTTTAAGCATATTATTTATTCTTCTTCTTGTAATACTAATTGGTTCTTTCAGAGAAATTCTTTTTGTCAACCTTAATCAACAAATTTCATTTATTCAGGGCGATATTCCCGATAATGGGCTTTTGGACTATATGCACTTCTTAGAGCATTTAGACCTTCAAACACTTATCTTATTAAAATGGGTTTTCACCTTGCTCTACTGTGCGCTATTCTGGATAATTGGCAAATACATTTTGAACAAAATTTTGAATTGGAATGAAGGAAGCAATTGGTATACGATCGTATACGTTTCAATATTTATATTGGCTGGGATTCTATTCTGTTTGGGCCATTTAGAATTCGAGAAGGAAAATTTCTTTCGATTGTCTCGTTTGTTTATGGGTGCCCTGCAATCGCCTATCCCTGTCTTAATTTTTGTCCCACTTTTGTTCCTTAAAAAAAGATTGGAAACAGACTAATTTTCTACATTTGATGCAAATCAGAAAGGATGCATCAGGATCAGGAAATCTTCGACTTAATAACGGCAGAAAAACACAGACAATTGCATGGCATAGAGCTCATTGCTTCAGAAAATTTTGTTTCTGAACAAGTTATGGCAGCAATGGGATCTGTTCTCACAAATAAGTATGCAGAAGGTCTACCTAATAAACGCTATTATGGGGGCTGCGAAATTGTTGATCAAGTTGAACAATTAGCTATTGATCGGCTAAAAGAGCTCTTTGGGGCAAGTTGGGCGAATGTACAACCTCATTCAGGTGCTCAAGCCAATGCTGCCGTAATGCTGGCTTGTCTTCAGCCAGGTGATGCAATTCTTGGATTTGACCTTTCGCATGGAGGTCATTTGACGCATGGATCTCCTGTCAACTTTTCAGGAAAATTGTACAAGCCACATTTTTATGGGGTAGAAGCCGAAACAGGTCTAATTGATTATAATAAAGTCGAGACCAAGGCAGCAGAAGTGCAGCCAAAAATGATCATTTGCGGAGCCTCGGCCTATTCCAGGGACTGGGATTATGAGAATTTGAGAAATATTGCTGACCAAGTCGGTGCCATTTTATTAGCTGATATTTCACATCCCGCTGGATTGATAGCAAAGGGATTGCTAAAAGACCCTTTAAAACACTGTCATATTGTTACTACAACGACTCATAAAACATTGAGAGGACCAAGAGGCGGAGTAATAATGATGGGTGAAGACTTAGATAACCCTTGGGGAATAACAACTAAAAAAGGAACAGTACGAAAACTTTCTTCGCTTTTAGATTCTGGAGTATTTCCTGGTACTCAAGGTGGTCCTTTGGAGCATGTTATTGCTGCGAAAGCTGTTGCTTTTGGTGAAGCACTAAGCCCGGGCTTTGAGCATTACACTAAACAAGTCATAAGTAATGCTCGAAAAATGGCCGAGTCCTTTGTAGATAAAGGCTATGATCTAATCTCCAAAGGCACGGATAATCATTGCATGCTAATAGATCTTCGTTCTAAAGGCATTAGTGGTAAAGATGCAGAACAAGCCTTGGTGAAAGCTGAAATTACAGTAAATAAAAATATGGTTCCTTTTGATGACAAATCTCCTTTTGTCACAAGTGGAATGCGCATTGGTACTCCAGCAATAACCTCAAGAGGAATGACTCCCGATGAGATGCCGCAAATTGTCGAATATATCGATGCCATAATTACAAATTACGAAAACGAGTCAATTATAAAAGATATTCGATCGCAAGTAAATAAATGGATGCAAGATCGTCCATTGTTTACATGGGAGAACTCAATGGCCATTTAACTAAAAGACCATGAAAAAAATCAAACTATACGCCTATTTCCTTTTGTCAACTTTACTTGTTTCTTCGTGTGGAAACATTCAAGAGGAAATATACATAAATGAAGATTATTCTGGATCTTATCAGGTTTCTTATGATGTTTTGGATGGAATGACTCAAATGATGAAGGGATTTGCACTTATGCTTGCGGAAAAGGATGGAAAGTCAATTGATATGGACAGCTTAAATCAAGCAATGAGGAATGAACTTTGGGAAGACTTTCCAGATGAGATAGATTCTGTCATTGACATAAGTGAAAAAATGAGCGAAGAATCGAATCCGATTATAGAGAAATATGGCCATTTGGCACAAATGAAAATGATCGGTTCTAAAGCGGAAGATAAATTGGACATGATTTTCAAAATAGAATTCACTGAGGAATCAGGACTTAAAGAGTACTTCAAGGATCTTTCTCAAATGAATGACGATAAAGACATTGGCAATGATCTCGGATTGGGCGAATCTTCTGCATTTGTAGCTAGCTTATTTTCGCAAAATGGCTCGGTTTATGAAATGAGTGAAAAGGGCATAAAAAGAGCGGGATACGATTTCAAGGATGATAAAAAATCATCCGACAAAGATCTCCAGAAAGCGATGGAAAAGATGGGGAATTTAAAAGTTACAACCATTATTCACGTTCCTAAAAAGATAAAGAAATTGAAAGGTAAGGGCATTCGAAAGGAAGACGACAATACAGTGATTCTTGAATATGAACTAAGCGATTTACTTTCGGGAAAAAACAATGGCGCCTTTGAGGTGATTTATAAAAACTAATCACCGAACATAAAAGCCGTATAACTGGCTATCATTATCAAGGCAAAGTCCCAAATCCCCATAGCCAGGCCGATGATGAGATGAAATAAAACACCCACAATGAGTAAGGGTTTTTTGAATATTCGAAACCAAATTAAAAAGGGGAAAAGGAGTTGGTATGCAAGTGCTATAAAAGTCGCAGGGACAGTTACTATTTTACTGTTTGCAATGTATTCGATAACAAAAGGATGAGAGTATTCAGGAATATTCAAAATATAATGCATAGCTTCTCCCTTCAACCATTGGTCACCCGCTAGTTTCCACAATCCAGAAAAAAAGTAAACAAAGCAAACTTGAACTTTAATTGCCAATAAAATAAGTGAATTGAGCTTTGTAGAGAATTGGTCGGATTTACGCTCATTCGCAAATATCAAATAAAAGAGCAGAGCAATTACCAAAAGATTTCCTCCTATTATATACAAGGTCAATCTGTGGTAAAGCCATACAGTAGTCAGAAAAACGACTAAATGCGAGATTCTCAGGTACTTACCAGCAAAAGCAAAAATTAATGCAAGTAGATGAATGGAAACTACAATCGGCCAAAGACCATCCATCCATTCATTCATCATTAGATAAATGAACTCTAACATGAACGTCTCCCCCCAATCCCATTTCATGATCCATGATTCTGCACCCCAATATTTACTTGCATTAGGCAGAGTCATAAAAACCATTATGTAAAACAAGGTTATATATAGAGCTTTCCGGAAGACGTTGAGAGAACGATTCGGACTATTATGAATGAATATATCAAGGGCCCTATTCATGCGAAAAAGCATTGAAAAATAGGGTATCACTTTTGATGCTCCCGTCATGAAAGTCAGGAGATGATTCGAGAAGGAGCGCCATTTCCACTTCGTCCGGATAAGCACCTGCCTCATTTCTTATTTTCTCAAAAAGCAAATGTTGCATATTGCGTAATTTTATTGAATCACGCTGTGTATCATGTTGAAAATAAAATTCCCATAAATAATGGCTCCCGTTTTGCAGGACATGGTACATCTTTGTAGAGGCTCCTATCCTAACCGCATCATGTTTTTCTTTTACACCATGCGTGAGATCGATCCATTCCGATCTATTGTCCGTCTTTGAATATCTATAAATTAAAGATTTGTGTTGACGAGGGGGCTCAGGTGCAAATAAATTCCAACGCCCTTGAAAAAGTGGATTAGCGTAAGCATTAGAAAATGCACGCATTTCTTGATTAACCAAACCATCCGGCAGACAAAAAAGAAAGAGCAGGATAAAATGAAGAGCTAAAATAATCTTGATGATTAAGAGTGAATTCTTCTGTGACTTATTCATTATTCCAGGTCCATTACAAATCTAAAATCAAATATTACTTTTACCCTGAAATTAGGAACAAATATGACGGCAATTAGAGCGAACAATATTCATCTTCAATCTTGGGTTAATGTCCCTGAAAATTCGGACTTTCCAATTCAAAATATCCCATTTGGAATTTTCAAAACAGAAGATAGCGAAGCTCGCGTTGGAACGGCAATTGGAGATAAAATTCTCGATTTAAAAGCATTGTCTGCCATGGGTTATTTAAGGGACTTGAATTACGAAGCATCGGATTATAGTTCAAGCACGCTCAATCCCATTTTGAAAAGAGGGAAATCCGAACTCAGAAAATTAAGAGATCGGCTTTCAGACTTGCTCAATAAAGAGAATCAAGAATTGCAAAGCAATCCCGATCACATTGATCAGGTTTTATTTGATCAAAAAGCAGCCGAAATGCTTTTACCGGTGCAGGTCGGAGACTACACAGATTTTTACAGTAGCGAAGATCATGCGCGAAATGTCGGAACAATGTTCAGAGATCCCAATAACGCATTATTGCCAAACTGGAAACACATTCCTGTCGGATACCATGGACGATCTTCTTCAATAATCGTCTCTGGAACACCTTTTCATCGACCTGCAGGACAGTCGAAAGCTGATGATTCAGACAAGCCAACATTTGGCCCATGTCGACTGCTTGATTTCGAATTGGAAATGGCATTTATCACTTTTGATGGTAAAGCGCTGGGAGAATCAATCTCCACAAATGAAGGTGAAGATTATATTGCCGGACTAATGCTCTTCAACGATTGGTCAGCAAGAGATATACAAAAATGGGAATACGTCCCGCTTGGACCATTCTTAGGAAAGAATTTTGCTTCGACCGTTTCACCATGGTTGGTTACGTTAGATGCCTTTGATCATTTTAGAGTATCTGGCCCCATTCAAGATCCTCCTGTTTTGTCTTATCTAGAATTCAATGGAAATCAATACTATGATATCAATTTAGAAGTTGGAATTCAGCCCGAAAATGGAGAAGAGAAAGTTGTGTGTCAATCCAATTTCAAGTATATGTATTGGAATATGCTTCAACAATTGGCGCACCATACGATAAATGGGTGTAACATCAGATGCGGAGATATGTTAGCTTCAGGAACTATTTCCGGTCCGGAACCAGGATCTTTTGGTTCCATGTTAGAAATTTCTTGGAAAGGTACAAAGCCAGTGTCCATGCCTGATGGAAGCGAAAGAAAATTTATCTTAGATGGAGACACGGTAACACTAAGAGGATTTGCATCAAAAGATAATTTAAGAATTGGTTTTGGAGAATGCAGCAATAAAGTGCTTCCTGCAAAAAAATGACGGAAAACATTAAGCCGGAATATGACCTAGAAGCTGAGAAAAAAGAAATTCTCAGAAGATATAGACGTTTATTACGTGCTTTCAAAATTCCCTTAAGTAAAAACGATAAAAATTTTATTCGCAAAGCTTTTGATGTAGCACTTGAAGCGCATAAAGAGACGCGGAGAAAATCTGGTGAGCCTTATATCTATCATCCTATAGCTGTAGCACACATTGTAGTCGAAGAGATGGGTTTAGATGTCACTTCAGTGGTAGCTGCTTTGCTACATGATACTGTTGAAGACACTTATATTACACTTGATGACATCGAAATACTCTTCGGTAAAAAAGAGCGATTTCTCATTGACGGGCTAACAAAAGTATCCGGTGTATTCGATCAAAGCTCCTCTGATCAAGCAGAGAATTTCAGAAAAATGCTGCTCACTTTATCCGATGATGTGCGCGTTATCTTGATTAAGATTGCTGACCGCCTGCACAATATGCGGACATTGGGAAGCATGCCGAAACAAAAGCAATTAAAAATCGCTTCGGAAACCCAATACATGTACGCACCATTAGCACACCGATTGGGCCTATACAACATTAAAACAGAGCTTGAAGATCTCTCTTTGAAGTATAAAGAACCTGAAGAATACAGTGCCATTTTTGACAAACTTCAAAAATCAAAAGGAGTTCGAACGCGTTTCATCAACCAATTTTCGGAGCCTATTAAAAAGGCCTTAGACAAAGAGCACTTTAAATACGAATTAAAAGGCAGAACAAAATCGGTATTTTCAATCTGGAACAAAATCAAAAAACAAAACATAAGCTTCGAAGAAGTCTATGACCTTTTTGCCATTCGTATTATTCTCGATTCAAAAACAAAAAGAGAGAAGGCTGATTGCTGGAAAGTGTATTCGATAGTTACAGATTTTTACAAGCCCAATACGGAAAGATTAAGGGATTGGATTTCCAATTCGAAAGCTAATGGATACGAATCATTACATGCCACAGTCATGAGTGATGCAGGAAAATGGGTCGAAGTCCAAATACGCACCAAGAGAATGGATGAAGTAGCCGAAAAAGGACTTGCCGCTCACTGGAGCTATAAAGGAGGAGGAAAAGTAAGTGGAATTGACAAATGGTTGAGTCAAATCCGTGAACTTCTAGAAAATCCTGAAGCGAATGCGCTTGATTTTATTGACGATTTCAAACTGAATCTTTTTGCAGATGAAATTTATGTTTTCACGCCAGGTGGTGATTTAAAAAAACTACCTAAAGGAGCAACCGCATTAGATTTTGCCTT
>JBCCIF010000098.1:0-11774 GCA_039028335.1 Bacteroidota bacterium | reverse complement strand
ATGGTTTTGATTGAATAGCCATTTTTTTCTGCCCACATTTGATACATGCGTAAAAGCATTGAGGCCCAATCGCAACTCTCTGTTCCTCCAGCCCCTGCAGTAATTTGTAGGACCGCATCTAAAGCGTCTTCTTCAGAAGACATCATGTTTTTGAATTCCAGGTCTTCTATGGACGAACTCAAATTTTGAAATAAATCTTGAATTTCTTCTTCGCTCGATTCGCCTTCCTTGAAAAATTCCATCAAAACATGCAGGTCTTCCAATTGCGTTGTGGAGAGCGCAAATGCATCGGTCCAAATTTTGAGGTTCCTGATTTTTTTGAGAATTACCTCAGCTTTTTTTGGGTCATCCCAAAAATTTGGATCGGTGGTGTGCTTCTCTTGTTCGCTAATTTCAATGAGTTTGGCATCAATGTCAAAGATACCCCCTCAACGCATCCAGGCGATCACTAATCTTTGTTATTTGGTCTGAATTTACCATGCTGCAAAACTAATCATTCTGCGCTTTTTCCAAATCAGAAAATAAATCAAGAACCAATGAAGATTCATAACCTTTTTGAAAAAGTGACCGCAAGATTTTTTGTTTTAGAATGAAATCGAGTTTTCTTGTCCTTGTTTTTTGGAGAATTAGTTCTTTCGCTTTTCTGCGATAGTCGCTTTCATCTATTTGTTTCAATGCTCGATCAATAGTATCGGGAGCAATATTTTTAGCTTGCAGGTGGCTTTTTATTTTTGATTTCCCCCAATGCTTTATTCTGAACTTTCCGCTGGCGAATGAATTGGCGAAATCGCTATCAGAAAAATATTCGCCCGCTTTTAAATTCTCGAACAAGTAAGTTCCGTATTTGTTTTCGGGGTCGATCTCTTTAATTTTTAAGAGAACCTCAGAAGAACAGCGATCCCTATAGTTGCAAAATCGAACCATTTTACCAAACAAATTATTTCTATGAGAGTTGTCCAAATAATTAACGAGTCAGAACAATGTAATCTTTCAATAGTGTCTTGAGAAAAGCGATTTTATTGTCCGTTTTGCATTCAATTCCCGTTTTCTCTTCAATCACTTGTATGATCTGATTTAAGGCATTAAGATGTGCCTCATTCCGATACTTGATATTTCGTTCCAAGACATTTTTAACCAATAACATGTCTTTATCTGAAAGCAGGGTGATTTTTAAATTCTGAGGTTGATACTTATCCAGTGTTTCAATGCTTAGAAGTTGGTTAAGCGTCAAATTCATACGTGGCTCTAACCTGACCACAGCAGTATTGGAAACCATACCGCCAATGCGCTGAGCTTTGTCTCCTGTACTAATTAAAATGCTCCCAATTGCCCCTGCGGAAGCATAGATGTCTATGCAACGAAATGCCCAACGAGAAATATAGTCAATGGCTTTTGGTTTTTTACCAGTAACTTTTATCACTTGCGTATTTAATGCCATTTTTCCGATGGTTCTTCCGCCAGAAAAAATTTCCATGACGGGAGTGTAAAAAATGAAAATTAAGGAAACAAGAATTTGGTACAGGTACCAAATGTTAAAAGACATAGTTGCTACCGAGAAAATTGAAATCAAAAGAGCAATTACTCCTATACCCACGGACATGACTAGAATATCCAAAATATAGGCAAGTACTCTGTCTTTGAGTTGTGCCAGTTCATATTGGATTTTGACGTTCTGAGTAGTGTCTATTCCGATTTTCTTTATGCCCACTATCTTAGAATAAGATCTCCGTTCAATGATACGACATTTTAGTCTATATTTAGGCTTTGTGTAAAAAACATCCCACTGAAGGAAACCGATTTTATAGAACAGAACAAGGATAAGTGGTTGGAGTTTGAAAAACTCACGCGTGGAAAAAACAAGGACCCAGAGAAATTAAGTGATCTCTATATCGAAATCACTAATGATTTATCCTTTTCAAAATCCTATTTCCCTAATCGATCAGTGAAAGTTTATTTAAATAATCTTTCACAAAAGATTTATACTTCGATCTATAAAACCAAAAGAACAGGAAAGGGTTTTCTAAAAAAGTTTTTCAGAGATGACCTGCCGCTCATCATGTACGAATCCAGAAGGGAATTGCTTATTTCCTTTTTGATCTTCCTTTTTTGTGCAATTATAGGTGCATTTTCGAGCTATAAGGACTCTTCTTTTGCTGAGCATATAATGACCGAAAATTATATCGATCAGACAGATGAGAATATTGATAATGATGATCCCATGGCAATCTATAAAAGCATGAATCCTTTAGAGATGTCTTATAAGATTGGGTTCAACAATCTGAGAGTGGCCTATTTGACTTTTGCTTTAGGAATATTATTTGGGATCGGAACTGGATTCATCTTGGTAAAGAACGGAGTTCTCATAGGCGTGTTTCAATTCTATTTTATTCAACGCGGTCTTACCGAAGAGTCATTTTTGACCATTTGGATGCATGGTGCACCAGAAATTTCTGCAATAGTTTTGGCTGGTGCCGCTGGCTTTACAATGGGAAGGGGTTTGTTGTTTCCCAAGACCTATGTGAGGCAGGAGTCCTTTATAGTCTCTGCAAAAAAAGGCATATCAATCATGCTTGGAATTACCCCGATCATAATTGCTGCTGCTTTCATAGAGGGTTTTATTACCCGTATTGATTCTGCCACAGTTGCTGAGTTTGCTCCTTCTGCAGTTCCTGTTTGGAACATCTTTAGATTTTGTATTATCCTAGCAATGTTCCTTGCTATACTCTATTATTTTGTCATTTATCCCTATCGAAAATTTAGGGATGTTGATGTTAGTTCATTGTTACAAGACTTTGTTCCGAATAGCGAGAGCTATCGATTTCGTTTGGATGTCATCAAGAATAACGGGAATATTTATGCCGATGTCGTGCGCTTAATAGGGCGCTACTTTGGTAAGATATTAGGTATTGGAGTATTATCGGGAATAACCTTTGTCATTGGAATGTTTGCTTGCTATGGTTGGGAGATCGATAAGATCATTTATATGGAGTATTGGATTGATCCTTCAGTAATTGCTGCCAATCCTGAAATATTACCGGCAATATTTCTACCTATCTTTTTTGTGCCCTTAGTGGTCGCTATTTTTTTTAGGCATTATGCATACATATCCGATTTATTCAGTTTTGATGAGTTTCCGATGCTATATATAGTAGCTACACTGCTATTCTCTGTTATTTGTGTCTATGGCATTTGTTTCGCTAAAAAGGTTCTTCAAAAAACCGATGAATCATTGCTAAGATCCTTCTTCAAAAATTGGTACAAGGGTATTTTCGGTGTCGCCATATTTATGTTCATGTATTTTTTACCCGTTCCAGCTGTTTCTTTTTTCATTATGCTTTTTCTTTTGCCGCTTTTTTTATTGTCAACTGTGACATCGATCATAGAGGATGTTAACCCGCTTTCTGCATTAATCAGGTCAAGTCGTTTTTGGATTAAAAATTATGGAAAAGCAATTGGGCTCTACGTAATCATGCTCATTTCATCTTTTATCTTTTTCATGTTTTTGAATTCAACGGTGCAGTTTATAATTTATGATATGGTAGGTTGGTTTATTGATGCAGAAGATCAGGAGTATACCATTATTTTATCTGCATTGCTTACCATTTTCTTGTTCATTGGAATCGTTTTCACTGCTTTCCTTTTGTTTTTTGGTTTTGTATTCCAGTACTATTCTCAAAAAGAAATATTTGAGGCTAAATCTCTTTTAGAGCAAATACAGAGCATGGGCACTAAAAAAAATAAATATGGAGCTTTTTCGAAAGTGTCTTAAATATATAGTGCTTGTTGTACCCTTACTCACCTATGCTCAGGTGGACTATGAAGATGAATACCCTCAGAATTCATTTGATGATTATCAAGAGCGTGAATTGGTTCATCCACAAGATATTGAAGAATCAGGATGGATGGATAAAGCATCTTCAATAAGTTATTCAGAAGAAAAAATCAAGAAAAAAGAAAAGAAGGAGAAATCGACCAAAAATGAATGGGAAAAACCGGATTGGGATTTCTCATGGCTAAAAGATTGGTGGGCAGGTTTGGGTCTTGCTTTTAAAGTACTGTGCATTGCAGCCTTGGCTGCGTTGGTTATGTTCATAGTCTACAGACTTACGAAACTTGAGGGAAACACTTCCTTTTCCGTGAATAGAAGTTTAGAGGAACAATTGAATGAAGTTGAGGAAACACTGGAGGAAACAGAATTGGAAAGGTTATTAAGAGAGGCTCTGGAATCTGCAAATTTCAAATTGGCTATACGGTTATACTTTTTAATGATGCTCCAAAAACTAGATGAAAGGAATTGGATCGACTATAAAAAACAAAAGACCAATTTTTTGTATTTAAGAGAGATGAAGAATCGTTCTGAATATTCTCGATTTAGGGAACTTACTCATGCCTTTGAATATTCTTGGTACGGTGAAGTGCAATTAGACCAACAATTATTCGCTCAAGTAGAATCTGCTTTTAGGCGTTTTTTAAATGAAATTTCGAATTGAAAAAGTCTAACGTCATATTGCTTTCAGCCTTGGCCTTGGTGATCATCGTTTTTGTATGGTTATTTTCTTCTGATGATAAATATGCTTGGTATGAAAACTACAGAACTACAAATGATCAACCATTTGGTCTGAGCCATACCCTTGATTTTTTGAAAGATATATATGGAGATCGAGAGTTTATCATCCCGGATTCTGCAAGGGCATATACACTCTCTACTTGGAAGGACAGTCTGCCTTCGAATTTTATACATATTGGCGGGTATTTTCCCTTGGATAGTGCAGGACAAAGTGAATTATTCCAATATGTAGAAAATGGAAGTACGGCAATGTTTATTGTTAAGAATCTGTCTTATGACCTAAAGGATGCACTTCATAATGGAGAATGTATTTATAACTGGGATGAACTTGATCGCGTAAAAGATACGCTTGCTCAAGTTAATTTTAATCACCCACAACTTAGACAGTCGAATGGTGTCAATTTGAAGGCGGTTAATAGAAAAGGCCCAGTAAAGTTAAATTTGTATCATTTTGGAGATTTAGTTTGTGATTATAATCATTCGTTCGTGCCAATCGGAACCTTGAATGATAGTCTCGTTAATTTTGTAGAAATTCCTTATGGAGATGGATTTATCTATATCCATTCAAATCCTATTCTCTTTACAAATTATTTTATCATCCAAAAAGAAGGGGCGCAATATGCAAGTGACGTCTTTGCTCATTTAAATGCGGGACCTATTATATACGAAGACCTCGTATATCGCGATCAATTTCGCAGATCGGGAGATAATACGGGTATTCGAGATTACTATTCTAGAGATGAAGGCCCTTTTAGGTATCTGTTGACCCAAGAAAGTTTTAAGTGGGCGCTTTATGTCTTGGTCGGAATGCTGATAATCTACTTCCTTATTGGTACAAAACGCATTCAATCTCCGATTCCTGTTAAACGTCTTCCTGAGAACTCTTCTATAGAATATGTAGAAACCATTAGTGAACTCTACTTTCAAAGTGAAGGCAAAGAAAAAATTGCTGAATACATGTTTGATCAGTATTACGAGTTCATCAAAACGAGTTATCAGCTCAGTAAAGGTGATGACGCAGCTAAATTTTTGAAAAGGCTTTCTCTTAAGTCTGAAGTGCCTTTGAATGAATTGAAAGACTTAGAGGCCATGAATGAACTTAGGCCGCATAAAATGTCTATAGAACAGTCTGACCTGATTCATTACTATAAAAATCTTGAAAGGTTTTATTTGAAATGTAAATGAGGCTTTAGTTTGCCATTTCGCTCATGAATTTAATGCGCATAAGACGCAATTCTTCATCCGTGAAGTCATCCTCAAATTCATCAAGAGCGTCATCGATACTATCCGATTCGGATTCCCGAAAATAATCAAAGATGTCCTCCTGCGACTCATCGTCCAGAATTTCATCAATGTAGTAATCAATGTCCACTTTTGTGCCACTTGCTACAATGGCTTCAATCTCATCTAAGATTCCAGGTAAATCCAAACCTTTGCTAGATGCTATATCTTCAAGAGGCAATTTTTTATCAATATTGGTAATGATGTGTACCTTATTGGCACTCTTTTTGGCCACAGATTTCACGACTAAATCCATCGGTCTTTCTATGTTGTTTTCTTCGACATACTTTTTGATAAGCTCAATGAATGCTTTGCCAAATTTCTCCGCTTTGCCTTGACCTACACCGCTAATTTTTGTCAAATCTTCAATAGAGATGGGATAATGAATAGACATGTCATCTAAAGATGGATCTTGAAAAATTACATAAGGAGGCAAATTTTTCTCTTTTGCAATTTTTTTACGCAGATCCTTTAACATACTCAAAAGCATATCATCTGCTCCACCACCTCCTTTCGCATTTACGACAATGTCCATATCCGTTTCTCCCTTGTAGTCTCTTTCTTTTGCAAGTTCAAAACTATGAGGAGACTTCATGAATGATCTTCCTTCTTCAGTGATTTTTAATTGACCGTAAGTCTCAATTTCTTTTTTAAGTAATCCCTGTACAATGCACTGTCGAATTACTGCATTCCAGAATTTATCATCGTTTTCATCTCCTTCGCCAAAATACGCTAATTCATTGTGGTTGTAGGTTTTTACTTCAGCTGTTTCATTCCCAGTGAGAATATTAGAAACGTGCTTCATGCCGTGCTTTTCCTTAATTGCTTCAACGGTTTTTAAGAGCAATTCAATATATTCTTGACCTTCATACTTTTCTTTTGGGTCGCGACAATTATCGCACATATTATTGCAATTGGCCTCATCGAAATATTCCCCATAATAATGCAATAAAAACTTCCTTCTGCAGATTGAAGTTTCAGAATACGATACGATGTCCTGAAGTAATTGATTTCCAATTTCCTGTTCTGATACAGGTTTACCCTGAAGAAATTTTTCCAACTTCTCAATGTCCTTATAGCTGTAAAAAGCCAAGCAAGATCCTTCTGCTCCATCTCTTCCTCCTCTTCCCGTTTCTTGGTAATAACTTTCTATACTCTTCGGGATATCATGGTGAATTACATAGCGTACATCCGGTTTGTCAATGCCCATTCCAAAAGCTATTGTCGCAACTATCACATCGCAATCCTCCATCAAAAATTTGTCCTGTGTAGACGCGCGCATATTAGAATCCATGCCCGCATGATAGGGAAGGGCTTTAATGCCATTAACTTGCAGGGCCTCAGCAATTTCTTCTACCTTTTTTCTGCTCAAGCAATAGACAATGCCTGATTTCCCTTCATTCTGTTTAGCATACTTAATTATTTCTTTAGTAACATCTTTTTTTGGTCTTACTTCATAATACAAATTATGCCGATTAAAAGATGCTTTGAATACTTTGGCGCCATCAATACCCAGATTTTTCATTATATCTGACTGCACTTTTTCTGTTGCCGTAGCCGTTAAGGCAATTACAGGAGTGTTGGCAATATCTTTCATTATGCCCTTTAGTTTCCTGTATTCAGGTCTGAAATCATGTCCCCATTCAGAAATACAGTGGGCTTCATCAATAGCGAAAAACGAAATCTTGATGCTTCTCAAGAAATCTATATTCTCCTCTTTTTTGAGAGATTCTGGGGCAACGTACAACAACTTAGTATTGCCGTTTGCGACATCCGTTTTAACTTGTTCAAGTTGAGATTTGTTCAAGGAGGAATTTAAGAAATGAGCAATACCCATATCTGCCGAAAATCCTCTAATAGCATCAACTTGATTTTTCATTAGTGCTATCAAGGGTGAAACGACTATTGCCGTGCCTTCCATCATGAGTGCAGGAAGTTGATAGCAAAGTGATTTGCCACCGCCCGTTGGCATAATTACAAAACTGCTTTCCCCACTTAATAAATGATTGATTATTTCCTCTTGCTCGCCTTTAAAGTTGTCAAAACCAAAGAATTTATTTAATGCTTCTTTAGGCGTAATTTCCGTTGCAACCATTTTTGTCTAACTAAACTTAAATGTAATTGTACTTTTGTACCAGGTTTAAACATGAAAGTTAGGAATTTAAAGCTTTCGTGAAAAGTTTTATTCCAAGAAATTCTATAGAGACTATTGAAAGCACAAGAGATAAAAGAAAAGGCCTTAGCGACCATTCGATTGGAAGCGAATGCAGTGCGCGGATTGGGAAAATATATTGATGATCAATTTCCAAAAATCATCAATTTGCTGGCTAAGAGTGAAGGTAGAATTGTGGTGACTGGAATAGGGAAGAGTGCCAATATTGCGAATAAAATAGTCTCAACCTTCAATTCTACAGGAACTCCAGCTTTATTTATGCATGCCGCTGATGCTATCCACGGTGATCTAGGAATGGTGCAAAAATTGGACACAGTGCTGTGTATATCCAAATCAGGCAATTCGCCTGAGATCAGAGTTTTGGTGCCATTGGTTAAGAAAATGGGAAATGTACTTCTTGCAATGACCGGTGATAAGAACTCTTATTTAGCTGAGCATTCGGATTTTCAGTTGATTAGTACTGTTAAAAAAGAGGCTTGTCCAAATAATTTGGCACCTACGACTAGCACAACGGCACAGTTAGTAATGGGAGATGTTTTAGCAGTTTGCCTAATGGAGAAAAAGGGATTCAGTACCTCAGATTTTGCTAAAGTACATCCTGGAGGTTCTCTAGGTAAGAAAATATACACCCGTGTCAGTGATATAGTTGACCAAAATAGACGTCCATTTATCAATTCAAACGCAGATTGGTCAGAAGTCATAATGTCTATTTCTAAAGGCAGGATGGGCGCGACAGCTGTTATTGAAAAGAATAAGGTTATTGGTATTGTCACTGATGGAGACTTAAGAAGAGCAATGCAGAAAAAAGTAAGTGCAAATCAACTTGTGGCTAAAGATTTAATGTCCAAGAATCCGAAATGCATAGATAATTCTCAGTTAGCAGTGAAGGGTTTTCAGATGATGGAGAAAAATAAAATCAATCAGTTGATTGTTTTGGATGGTAAGCAATATAGCGGAATGATACACATTCACGATCTTTTAAAAGAAGGGATTTATTGATGGCTGAGAGAATTGGCGAAGGAGAAGAGATGCACTTCCTCGATCATCTTGAAGAATTAAGATGGAGGATTATTAGAGCAATAATTGGTGTTGTAGTATTCGCAATAATTGCCTTTTTACAGAAAGACATTCTTTTTGATGTAATCATTTTTGGTCCGACAAAACCCAATTTTTTGACCTATAATTTTTTTTGTTGGTTGTCTGAAAATATCGGACTTGGTGAGAATTTATGTTTCCGTCTAGATATTGATTCCTTCCAAAATATTGAAATGGTCGGGCAGTTTACTTATCATATTTTTAGTTCGTTGATTTTCGGTTTTATCCTTGCTTTTCCATATGTTTTTTATCAGTTCTGGGCCTTTATTAAACCTGGATTAACGAAGACTGAAGTGAAGAGTGCTCGTGGAATGGTATTTTGGGTTTCTCTGCTCTTTATGAGCGGTGTATTATTTGCCTATTTCGTAATATGCCCTTTGACCATTAAATTTCTAAGTGAATATTCGGTGGCCGACCAAATCAAGAACATTTTTAAGTTTGACGATTACATTAGTACAATCAATAAATTGACTTTGATTACAGGATTGTTCTTTCAGATGCCTATTCTCATTTATTTTCTATCAAAACTTGGCCTTGTAAGCCCCAAGATTTTAAAGAAATACAGAAAACATGCTTTAGTTGGTGTATTGGTGCTTTCGGCAATTATAACACCTCCAGATGTAGCAAGCCAAATATTGGTTTCTATTCCAATAATTTTCCTTTATGAAATTGGTATTTTGATTTCGAAAAGAGTCACTAAAAAAATGCAAACGCAAAATTGATTTATATTGGACTGAAGGATGAAATTATCGGCTAAGAATATTGTCAAGAAGTATGGTAAAAGAACGGTGGTTAAGGGTGTTTCCTTAGAAGTCAACCAAGGAGAGATTGTAGGATTGTTGGGGCCAAATGGTGCGGGAAAGACCACTTCGTTTTATATGATAGTTGGTTTAGTTAAACCCAATGAGGGAAATATTTTTCTGGATAGTGAAATGATAACTCAATTGCCAATGTACAAGCGCGCTCAAGCTGGTGTGGGTTATTTACCTCAAGAAGCGTCTGTGTTTCGTAAATTAAGTGTAGAAGACAATATCAAAGCCGTATTGGAATTGACAAAACTTTCTAAGTCAGAGCAGTTTGAAAAGTGTGAAAGTCTTATTCATGAATTTGGTTTAGAACATGTAAGAAAGTCAAGAGGCGATTTGCTTTCGGGCGGAGAAAGAAGAAGAACAGAAATCGCGCGTGCATTGGCTACAAGTCCCAAATTTATTCTATTGGATGAGCCTTTTGCAGGTGTTGATCCTATCGCAGTAGAAGATATTCAATCGATTGTCGCAAAGCTTAAGACCAAGAATATCGGTATTCTGATTACTGATCATAATGTTCAAGAAACTTTATCGATTACGGATCGTGCTTATTTGCTTTTCGAGGGAAATATTTTGAAATCCGGTACTGCGGAAGAACTGGCTGCTGACGAACAAGTAAGAAAAGTCTATTTAGGGCAGAATTTTGAACTGCGAAGACAAAAATCTTTTGAATGATAGCAGACTATTTATATCCATTAGCCTGTTTTTTTATCATTATATACCTCCTTCCCAAAATTAAATTTTTTAGTTCTTCTGGATTAAAAAGAAATGAGTTGCGAGCGCTATTCACTTTAAAAGTAATTGTAGGCATTGTTTTATGCCTAATTTACACTTATTACTACACTGATCGATTGGATGCAGATATATTCAAGTACTACGATGACGGAGCTATTTTAGCCAATTTAGCAAAGAAGGATATTCGATCATTCTTTTCATTGTTTTTTGGAATTGAATCAGGTAGCTATCAAATTCAAGAGGCTTTGAATGAAATGAACTATTGGAGCAAGACCTCAAACTTTGGGATGTTCAATGACAATCAAACAGCAATCCGAATGAATGCCTTTTTTCATCTCTTTTCATTTGGGTCTTTTCATTTTCACAGTTTACTTTTTTCTTTATTGAGCTTTACTGGAATCATTGGATTGTATCGTTTTTTTAATTTGCATTTCTCCGTTGAAAAATGGCTGTTAATTTTTGCCTTATTTGTTTTTCCTTCTTTTCTTTTTTGGTCTTCTGGCGCTCTAAAAGAATCTATTTTGCTCTTTCAAATGGGGTTGATTTTTTATTTCGCATTTTGCAGTGTTTCTAAATGGCGATGGCTATTCTTAATTGGACTTTTGATGTCCTGCTATTACTTAAAATTTTACGTGCTACTGTGCTTGATTCCTTCATTTCTCTTTTTACTTTTAGTTGAAAGAAGTAAGCTGAAGTCCTTGCCCAGTGCAGCTCTTGTTCTTGGGTTTTCAATTCTTGCTTTGATCTTTTTGAAAATAGTTGGTTTGGTTGATGTATTCCATTTTATTGCTGAAAGACAAGAGGAATTTGCAATGTATAATTTGAAGACCAATGCGGGGTCTTACTTTTTTATTCCCTCTATTTCTTCTTTATCGGATTTCATGTGCTATTGGGTAATCGGTTTTTTGAATGTACTATTCAGACCATTCGTTTGGGAAGCGAATTCACTATTCGGCTATCTGGCGTCCTTTGAAAATCTTTTTATCTTATTCCTGCTGGTCTTGAATAGTATATTTTATAAAAAGGGAAGTATTCAGAAGTGGCCAATTTTTTCATTCATTTTCGTATTGACATTTTCAATTTTAATTGGCTTAACGACACCTAATTTTGGAGCTTT
>JBCCIF010000097.1:0-11975 GCA_039028335.1 Bacteroidota bacterium | reverse complement strand
TTTTACTCGAAACTTTAACAATATCTTTAGCAATGCCCATTTTTGATTTACACGCACATTATTCATTTAAGCCAGCCAACTCAAAGAATTATTCTACCCGCAGATTGCCAGACCCTGATCATTGGTCCGAGCGCTTCAAAAAAAAAGACGAGTATAAAGATCTTGTAAATATCCTTGATAAGACGGTCGTCAAATCTTCACAATTACATGGCAATGCTGCTACAAAGGGTGCATACAAAATCATCTGTAATGGACTTTATCCACTAGAACGCGGCTTTGTTATCAATAGCCTGAAAGGTGTTGTATCTATGTTGACGGGGTATTCAAGAGATGTATTGAAGGAACTAAAGAGTAAAGAAAGATCCTATTTCTTCTTATTGGAGAATGAGTATCTCAATCTTTTACAAAATCAAAACAAGACATTATCAGAAGAAGGAAATCGATATCGATTGATAGATTCATTCGAAGAAATTCTTAAGCACTCTGGTCAAGGAAATAAGGATTTATTGATTTTAAATTCAATAGAAGGGATTCATTGTTTGGCTGAAGATGTGTTCGATAAAAATGGCAAGCCAGAAAACATATTAAAAGCTGAAGAAAAATTCAGATTGAAGCCAGGAACGCGCAATGGCAATACTGTCTTTGAGGAATATATCGATAATATATCTAAAGGAATCGAACGCATAAAATTCGAATGGAAACATACTCCATTTTTCGTCACTTTCGCTCATCATTATTATAGCCATATTTCCGGCCATGCACCTTCTATTAGCGGCTTTGTCTCAGTAATCGCTTCTCAAAAGGGAAGTATAACCCTATCTAGAACGCAGGACCAAATAATAAGTCAAGAATATTTTCAAATAGGCATTCACAAATGGGGATATAAGTTATTAAGAGACCTTTTAGCGAGAAGAATAGATGGCAAAGGAAATTGTCGGAGAATACTGATTGATATCAAGCACATGTCTCCAAAAGCACGCTTAGAATATTATCAATTCCTTCGTCAATACTGTGTTGAAAGAGATGATCAGATACCCATTGTTTGCAGTCATGCCGGAGTCTCAGGAAGAAGGGAGATAGCAAAAGGTGTCAATGATTTCAAATTGCAAAGAGGAGAGAAGAAGAGCAGTCAGTACTTTTATAATGGTGTAATTAATTTGTTTGACGATGAAATCAAAGAAATCATTGATTCAGATGGAATAATTGGATTGATGGTGGATGAAAGACGCATGATCGGAGATAAAATTCCACCGGAAGCCAATATGAGTAACAAGCAATTTGCCGACTTCACTAGGCAAAATAGTAAATGCTTAAACCATATGAACAAATTAAAACAGAAGAAAGAATGGGAGAGATCAGTTCAATTTGAAAAAAGAAGAAATTGAAGACGCTGGTGGAAACGGCATGCGAAAGTAAATCGAGAAACTGAAAAAAAAGCATGAAAAGGCCATTGAAAAAATCAATCGAGATATTGCTGCCATTGAAAAAGATAGAAAAGACAATAAGATTCTTTTGATGAATGCATACATGGGGACTTTATACCGCCATATATTTCATATTTTAGATGTTGCTGGCAGTAGCGCTTGGAATCACATATGTTTAGGAACGGACTATGATGGTGTAATCAATCCAATGGACTTATATCCAACCTCAGACGAGATGAGTAGCATCGCATTGGATATGGAGTTGTTCTGGAATATCAATAAGAACAATCCAAATAGCGAAATTAAAGCATTGTACACCAAACATCTCTACGGTAAATCACCTAAGTTTTGGATCGATAAGTTCTTAATGTTGAACGGGGTGAATTTCTTGAAGAAATATTTCAATGATACCTATTTGAAGTATGGACTAAAACCAAAGACAGGATGGGTATTAACTCAGACGGAAGAGAATCTTTTATTTTCGTAAACCAACAAAAAATCACAGTCCAAATTAGCGAGAGTAATAATTATTTGATTCAAATAGAGTGACCCTTATTAAAACCTAATGTGATCCCAAAAGAAGCTCTTAAAATAAAAAAATCATCGCTTTTGGTGAAAATAAAAACAGAGACTCTGAACGGGAACAATCGATAGATTTACTAATCGATATCCAGAATCTCTGGGTGGTGTGTCAATTCTAAAAAAAAAGGTACGATAGTTTTCATCGAAGTTATTCAGGCTGCATATAAGTTGTTCATGTATTTCACATTACACAATGGGTGATTACACCCTTTTTTTGGTGTGGTTTTTCACCTTAGATATAGTCTTTCAACGAGTAAATTCAAAATAATTATTCATGCATAATTTATATACCAATGAGAATTTACGACAAATCAGAAATGGTGCAAGCCACCTTTGAGTATTGCGCCCGCGTAGCGCAAGTAAACATTAATCGCAATGTTGATACACTTTCAATTGAGTTTGAAAGAGATGATCTTATGATGTTACTAGATAAAACAGGTACTGAAAAAATTAAGGGTGTTTTTGGATTGGACCCCTCAGATGGTAAACAATCTATTTTTTTAATTCCTATTGATTCAAATGGAAAGTCTACTATGGGCTCAACTTCAGTGAGAGGCGCAGAGCTATGGTCAGGCGATCCAAAATTAAACACCATTATTGGAAACAACGATACAGAAACCAATTCAAATATTGATGCTTTTTATTCTACTTTTGAATAAACCCATTGATTCTGGATATAGCATTTAATATATATATACTACTTATTGCCGTTTGTCTGATTGCTTATATGATCAACAGGCGGCAATTAGGTTTTATATCCTTTTTTATGTCTTTACTTCTGGTATTGACCATGGTAGCGGAATTGGCAGATTATCACCATATTGTTCCTAAAACCATAAAAGAAAATACATATGAGGTTTTTGAATTAATAATTCTAGCAGGTTTGTACTATAGATTTTTCAAGCACAGAAAAGTTTTCAAAACTCTACTTGCGACTTCTGTTCTGCTTTATTTGTGTTTTTCTCTGGTTCACTTTTTCTTGTTCGGATTTTGGAATATCAGCATTTTGGGATTTTCTTTTTCTCATCTTATTATGGTCTGCTGTTGCCTCTATTATTTATATAATTTGTTCAATCCTCCCTTTGAGACGCAATCACTTCTTGCTAAACCTCTTTTTTGGATCTGTTTTGGGAACTTACTCTACTTTATAGGAATATACTTGTTCATAGCTGGCAGAGAGTTGATGTCTGAAGAGGGGTATAAAAGTCAAAAAATATTGGGTTATGTAAATGCCTTCATCAATTATATGCTATATACCTTGTACCTAATGGGAGCCATATGTCAAAGGATTTTCAAATAATAACATATTCAGTAATTTCTATACTTTTCATATTTGCATTAGTTGTTTTCATGATGCTTTCCGTAATACGTTATAGAAAAGCAAGGGCTGAGCATTTGAGGGAATTACTTGAAACCGAATTAAAAGTTCGCGAAGAGACATTGGCTTATGTGAGTGAAGAACTTCACGATGATGTTGGGCAATTGCTTTCGCTTTCAAAAATCCATGCTTATCAAATCAATGAAATCCTGCCAAATGAAAGCTCAAGTGGGGAGTTGGTTCAATTAATTTCTCAATCCTTAGAGAAGATTAGAAATATCTCTCATGTGCTTAAAAAAGAAGGAGAGAACCATTTAGATGTCATTCAAATATTAAATGAAGAAAAGCAGAAGGTTGAAGCATTAGGTAATTATAGTGTGGAAATAAAAACTTCGCTTGAGAGTGTTGAGATTGAAAATTTTAAAATTCCCATGGTTCATAGAATCATTCAAGAGGCCATTAATAATGCGCTAAAGCATGCAAAAGCAGATAGTATTGAGTTCAAGATTGCTCATGAAGGAAGTAAATTAAAAATTGCAGTGAAAGACAATGGTTCCGGTTTTGACACAAATATTGATAAAATTGAAGGGATAGGGATATCGAACATGAAAGAACGCGCCAATTTGATAGGTGCAGAATTAATTTTAAATTCAACCCTAGGAATAGGTTCTTCAGTAGAAATTATTCTTTGATTTTTTAAATTTATTTAAAAACAAAAACCTCCCTTTTCGGGAATCTCTTATGCAAACGAATGCGATACACATTGCGATAATTGATGACCATGCGCTATTCAGAAAAGGCATTTGCTCAATTTTAGATAAAGTCAGTGAATTTAAAATTGCATTGGATACCGATGACCCGGATCACTTGTTGAAAGTATTGGATGAGAAAGAAATTCACATTGTGATAGTTGACATCAAAATGCCCAAAATGTCGGGCTTTGATCTTACTGCGCTGATATCAAAAAAATTCCCTTTGGTAAAAGTGATTGCCTTGTCCATGTTTAAGGATGAGGCGCCTATTATTCAAATGCTGCGAGCGGGAGCAAAGGGCTACTTGGTAAAAGGATGCGAACCTTGGGAATTAAAAGAAGCCATTAAAGACGTGCACGAGAAAGGATTTTATAGTGGAGATGTAATGAGTCGAACTTTAATTAATCGAGTGAGTTCCAAAGACGATTTAATTTTAAAAGATTATGAAGTAGAATTCCTTAATCAGTGCTGTACCGAAAAAACGTACAAAGAAATTGCGCTGGAAATGAATGTTTCTCCAAGAACGATAGATGGATATAGAGATCGATTATTCGAAAAATTGAATATTAAGAGTAGAACAGGTCTTGTCCTTTATGCAATCCGAAGTGGAATTTGCATTATTTAATCTTTCTCTTGATGTTCTTCAAGATGGTCGATGTACAAAATGCCATTCAAATGATCGATCTCATGTTGAAAGATTACTGCAGTAAAATCTTCGACCATTTCTGTTTTATGCTCTCCATTTAATAAATCATAGTCTAGGAGTATTGCATAGGCTCTATTTTTAGTCGTATCCCTTCTTTTAGGGATAGAAAGGCAACCTTCTAGGCAAGGTTGTTTAAGGTCCGTGTACTGGAGAATCTTGGGGTTCAAATAGGTCTCAAAAGGAAAACCCTCTTTATCGAAACGCTGAACACTAATTATATTTTTCAAAATGCCCACTTGAGGTGCGGCAATCCCAACGCCTAAAGACATACTATCTCTCACTGTTGCCGTCAATCTATTGGCGAAAAGCTCAAGAGTCTGGTCGCTTGGGTTTGGAATAACATCGGTAGATGGCGTTCTCAATAGAATAGAATCTTTAGGACTAGTGATTTTAAACACCCGCATTGGAATATCTCTATTCGAGGAGTGGATCATTTCTTTTTGACTGGACGTGAAGCCTGCATCACCTTTAATGAGTGTTTTGTTGCATGCTATTAAAAATACGGAAAAGAGAACGAACTTAAAATACATGAAGACAAATTAATAATTCTCAATTCAGGAATCGAATTGGTTATAAATTATTATTGGCGCGATAGTATAAAATTCTGTATTTTTAGGATAGGAAATTGAACTTATGAAACCCATCTATGCTGCTTTAACCTTGGCCTTCATGATTTGTATTGACGCTTCATCGCAAATCGAATGGAACAATAATCAAAATTTAAGAAATGCTTCTTCACGGTCATTTAATCACGAATGTTACGAGACGAATTTCGAACTGCTTAAATCCCATTTAGAAAAAGCGCCAAGTGAATGGGATATAAATGAGAAAAAATCAGAGTTTTATTTAAATATACCTATACACGGACAGGAGATTACATTTAGCATTGTTCAAACCAATGTAATGCATCCTAAACTTGCGGCAAGGTTTCCAGAAATTCAGACGTTCATTGGTTATGAGGAAGGCGGTAATGGATATGCAAGATTTGATTATACCCATAAAGGCTTTCATGCATGGATCAAAAAAGAAGGTAAGACCTATTTCGCAGAACCACTCAATGCGGCAAATAGAAATCAATATGCTTTTTATTCTCGAAAAGACTTTTTTGAGAATTATTCAGGCCAGTCCTTATCCTGTGAAGTGGTTCATGATTTAAATGAGAATAAGGATCTTCAAATAAATCAGAAAGCACTTCCTGAAATTCATCAACATGGCCAGACGAAGGCTTCAGGTGATGAATTAAGAACCTATCGTTTGGCATTAGCATGCACGGGAGAATATGCTACATTTCATGGAGGCACCGTTGCAGACGTAATGGATGAATTTGTTGTTGCTATGAATCGTGTAAACGGAATTTACGAAACTGAGGTAGCTATCCGAATGGAGTTAGTTCCGAATAATGACGATCTCATTTATTTGGATGGTACGACTGATCCTTATACAAACAATAGTGGAGGCACAATGTTGGGAGAAAATATTAGCACATGTAATAGTGTTATTGGTTCTGCTAATTATGACATTGGACATGTTTTTTCTACTGGCGGAGGAGGAGTGGCCTATTTAAATGCACCTTGTGGAGGAAACAAAGCTGGAGGTGTTACCGGATTAGGATCACCAGTTAATGACCCCTTTTACGTGGATTATGTTTGTCATGAGATTGGACATCAATTTGGGGGCAGACATACGCAGAATAATTCATGTAATCGATCATCATCTGCGGCATATGAACCGGGTTCTGCATCGACAATCATGGGCTATGCAGGAATTTGTGCCCCTAATATTCAGAGTAATAGTGACGATCATTTTCATGTGCATTCCTATGATGAGATAATAGCATTTTCGCAAACTGCCAATGGAAATACATGCGCAGCAACAACGACTACAGGAAATAACGCCCCTGCTGTAACGGTTCCTGCAAGTGGCTTTTTTATACCAAAAGGAACACCATTTAAATTAGAGGGAAGTGCAACAGACCCTGATGGACATGCCCTAATGTATCGCTGGGATGAACACGACTTAGGGCCGGCAACCGCAGCTGGAGACAATACTTTAACAAACCCTTCTGGAACGCAACCTGTTTTCAGATCTTGGCCGGCAACAACAGAACCTGTTCGCTATTGCCCAAGGTTAGAAGATATAGTCAATAATACGAGCACAATTGGTGAACATCTGCCGGACTATGCAAGAGAATTGTCCTTTCGTTTAGTCGCCCTTGACTTCCAGCTCGGAGGGGGAGGAGTAGAATATGGAGAAGTCACTTTTGAAATGGCAGACAATTCGGGACCTTTTGCAGTAAATTTCCCAAATGGAGGTGAAGAAGTTGGAACGGGTTCTGCTGTTCCTGTTGCTTGGGATGTTTCAAATTCAGATATGGCTCCTGTAAGTTGCTCAGAAGTAGATATACTTTTATCCACCGATGGAGGATTTACTTATCCTTTTACCTTAGCTTCTAATGTGCCAAATGATGGAGCCGAAAGTGTTATCATTCCAGGTATACTCAGCACAACTGCTCGTATTATGGTTAAAGATTCTGACAATATCTTTTTCGATATTTCGAATAGTGATTTTGAAATTGCCGAAGGTGTGAGCGTATTGAATCTTGATTTGGCGGTTAATGGAATTTCGAGTCCTTTAGGCGTGGTCCCATGCGGTGAGCCGATAAATGCGGAATTCGAATTCATAAATTTAGGAGTAGATCCTATTACTAGTTTCGAATATTCCTATCAAATCGGTACTGAAGCTCCCGTTCTTAACACCTGGAGTGGAAATATTGCAATAGGAGAGGCTGCTTCTATTTCTCTTCAAAACCTCGTAGTAACTGACCAAGGTCAAATCGATTTTACGGTAGCTATATTGGATGTCAATGGACAGGGGCTAGATGAGAACAACCTAAATGATAATTCTTCGGTGAGTTTTTCTTATTTAAACGGTTCCAACGAGGTGAATATTCAAATCGACACCGATTGTTGGGGCAACGAAGTGACATGGGAATTCAGAGATGACCTGGGCACCGTTTTGGCAAGTGGAGGACCTTATGCGAATAATTCAACGAATAACGAACAAATTGATTGCCTACCTGATGCTTGCTATACTTTTGAGATTTTCGATTCCTATGGAGATGGAATGGCGGGTTCTTTATACACTTCATGCGGAGTTGATGGGAATTATACCCTAACTGATGCATTTGGAAATGTATTGGTTCAAATGGGTGATGCGAACTACGGAAGTGGAATTTCTCATGAAGTTTGTGTGCCGGTGCCTTCGAATTTATTTGCTTCTTTTGAAATGAGTTCCACTTCAATTTGTGAAGGTGAATCTGTGAACTTTACCGATACAAGCTTGGGTAATGTTGATGGATGGTCTTGGAATTTGCTTGGAGGAGATCCCGCGAATTCAGATCAACAAAATCCTACTGCGCAATTCAATACTGCAGGAAGCTACGACATAGAATTGACCGTTACCGAAGGCCCAAATACAAGTTCAATTACGCAGACTTTAACAGTCAATGCAAATAGCATATGGTATGCAGATGTAGATGGAGACGGGTACGGAAATCCAAATGTTATGATTTTGGATTGTGCGCAACCAACGAATTATGTGGATAACAATGGAGACTGCAACGACAACGATATCAATATCAATCCAGATGCTTCAGAGATATGTGATGGACTGGATAATAATTGTGATAATAGTATAGATGAAGGCCTGTTAACCACTTATTATGTAGATAATGATGGCGATGGATATGGAGATGCTTCGAACAGCATTGAGGCCTGTGAGCAACCGGCTGGTTATGCCGATAATGCATTGGATTGTCATGATGGAAATGAAGATATAAATCCGGCTGCTGAAGAAATTTGCGATGGAATAGATAACAACTGTGACGGTGATATTGATGAGGGATTGGTTTTTACCTATTATGTAGATAATGATGGAGATGGCTTTGGAAATCCCAATCAAAGTGTGACCGCTTGTTCGCTTCCCCCAGGTTTTGTTGAAAATTCCGATGATTGCGATGATTCAAATGATACCGTTTACTTGGGTGCCGAAGAGATTTGTGGTGATGGAATAGATAATGATTGCGATGGTTTGACGGAAGAAGATTGTGAAGGTTGTTTTGAGGGCTCTGTTCCAGCTCCTTCTGGGCTTCAAAATCAATTAGCTCAAGGGGGGTATTTATTATCCTGGACACCAATTCCTGAATCTGTGGCATGTCAAATTAACGGAGGTGCCGTAGCTGGTCCACAAGTGAGTATCAATATAATTCAGAATGAACCGAGTCAACGATTTGTTTCGTCATCAATATTGACTCCTGGAGCAACGTATCAGTGGCGCGTTAGATGCGCTTGTCAGATTACACCAAGTATAATTGTTGGACCCTTTTCTGGTTATAACTATTTCACGGTTCCTTTGAATAACCCATTAAATCAAGATGTTAAGCTGTCATTAAACGAACTGACTATTTACCCTAATCCAGTCGAAGATCAGTTCAATGTAAAAGGCCTTGAGCCCAATACCTCATTTGAAGTCTTAAATATGCTGGGTGAAGTTGTTCATTCTGGTGTATATAGAGAGAATCAACCAGTTAATATTCAATTGGATAATGGGCTTTATATATTTTCAGCTAAGGACGATTGGGGAAATGTAAGTTCATCAAAATTCTTGGTAGTCAATTAGCAGTTTAAATAGGACTAACGAGAATGGCTTTTGATTCTTGGTCGCTTGCCTAAAAGCAAGAGCAAAAGCCCTTCTAAATATCCCCACCCATAAGAGAAATGAATAATAATGAAGCTGATAGGGATTAGAGCACTGGTTCTAGAAGCACCTTCACGTTTGAATTGCGAAATAGCTATGACCATTGAAATTCCGAGATAAAGTGCCCAAGCAAATATCAGTAAGACAATGAGAATAGGCCAAATTATACTGATGATTATGCCAAGTATTGTGCCTAGAATGAGCAGGGCAGGGAATAACTGTCGAAGTGTGCTAATTCGTCCTAATTTCTTATTTACAAGAGGTTTATAAAGGCCATATTGATAAAACATTTTGCTCATTAAACGAAAAGTAGGCCGCGCAAAATAATCGATTTTAATGCTTGGAATAAGGAATATTTTACCCCCTCTTTTCTTGAGGCGGGCATTAAACTCATCGTCCTGATTTCGGATAAGTTCTTCATCAAAAAGACCTATTTCTTCGAATATTCTTTTAGGATAGCAACCAAAAGGAACAGTGTCCACTAGTCGAGCTGTATTTTGGGCATATCTGTATTGCGCATTGCCAATACCGAATGGATGCCTGTTGCTAAAGGCTATAGCTTTGGCCATTGGACTTTGATTGGCTGGCTTAATATTCCATGCTCCACCCACATTGTCGGCATTTAAATCAGCCAATTGGAAAACCAATTCAGAAATATAGTTTTTCGGATAAATTGAATGTGCATCCATGCGAATAATAACCTCACCTTGGCACATTTGAATTGCCTTATTCAAACCAAATGGAACAAACATCTGTGGATTGAATAAAAGCCTTAAATGACTATTTTCGGTAATATACTTCTTTATGACTTCAACTGTTCTATCCTCACTTTTTCCGTCAATAAAGAAAACTTCCAAAAGATCCGTTGGATAATCTTGAACAAGAATGTTTTCTATTAAGGCGGCAATAAATGACTCTTCATTTCTGCATGGGATGATCACCGAGACTTTGACCGTATGTTGGATGCTTGGGTTCAAAAATATTGCGCAAATTAATGATTTGATTGACTACCCTTATCTCCATTTTAATTTATCTTGCCTTTTTGAAAGAAAAAATAAATATGGCTTTCGTATCCAAGCTTTTGCTGTGGATGGTATTTTTTACAATGCCTCTCAAGGCGTCATGGGCGCCTTTTTTTATTTTCTTTTGGGCTATTAGTACCCTGATTGCTTATGTATTTGAAAGGAAAGAAAATCGGACAGCCAATTTTCTTTTTTTAAAAGATTTGAGTGATGTTCGAACGGCTTTGCTGCTCTTTTGGGTATTTGCTCTTATCAGCGGATTGTGGGCAGAGGATAAATCACTGATCAATGCACCTTTGGAAACGAAATTGAGCTTTTTACTTGCTCCTTTTTTATTTTCAATGACATCGATAAATGTGCTTTGGATTAAGCGCTTTCTACTTGCTTTTTTGTTGGGTAATTTGGCCGCATTTGCTTGGAATATAGGCGATTCGTTTCAGTCATATTTGGCCAGCGGGAAACTAATTTCTTTCATCATGAAATATTTTTCCGATTTAGTGCACCCAAGTTATTGGGGGATGTATCTCATTTTCTGCTTGTTGTTGCTGGGATACTTTTATCTCTGGAAAACATTTCCAGCGAGAAGGCAAACTGCGCTATTCATTATTCTAGGACTCATTTTTTTGATTGCTCTGGCTTTGATACAATCAAAGAATGCCATAGTCGCACTCGTTTTTATTCCTGTTATGTTACTCGTATGGTTGATTGTGAAAAAGGGAAAATGGAAGAAAGGTCTGCTTGCATTTATTGGCATTATGGTCTTTGTTGGAACCTTGTTTTATATTACACCAAACCTTCAAGTTCGATTTGCAAAAATGTATGATAGCATAAATAAAAGTGCCATTCAGAGTAGTTCAAAGTCCAGTACTGATGCACGTTTAGTTGCATGGAATGCCTCTTTGGAGCTCATAAAAGAGCGGCCGATTTTAGGCTATGGGATTGGACAAGAAAAAAATTCTTTGGTTTACATTTATAAACGCGATCGCTTTGAATTTGCTGAGGAAAAAAGATTGGACTCGCACAGCCAATTTTTGTTTACGTGGATTTCTGGTGGTATTCTGGCATTCTCGAGTTTAATGTATCTCTTTATCATTCTTGTTTATCAAGGCATTAAAAGGAAAAATGGTCTGATGGTCTTATTCTCTATTTTGGTGTTTTTTTCCTGTCTTACAGAGAGCATGTTTGAATCTCAATCAGGCGTTTTATTTTTTGTTTTCTTTGCATTATTATTAAGCAAAATGCCCATTGGAAGAAAGCAAATTGCATAAGCCCCCCATTCCGTTTTCGCCACCTCGAATTGATGAAGAATCAATTGCGGAAGTAGTTGATACATTGCGTTCTGGATGGATTACAACTGGGCCAAAAACTAAATTGTTTGAGAAGAAGCTCGAGGAGTATTGCGAAGTTCGAAGAGTT